>JAQYAH010000029.1 GCA_029227635.1 Clostridiales bacterium | reverse complement strand
TTTCCGGTGGACAAAAGCAGCGGCTTTGTATCGCCAGGGCTCTGCTCAAGAAACCTAAGATCATAATCTTCGATGACTCCACCAGTGCGGTGGATACAGCTACCGATGCCGGAATAAGAAAAGCCCTCTCTGAGAATATTCCCGATACCACGAAGATCATTATCGCTCAGAGAATTTCTTCGGTTCAGGATGCCGACAGGATTATAGTAATGGACGAAGGCCGGGTAATGGCTTTTGATACTCACGAGAGACTCCTTGAGACCTCAGAAATCTATCGTGAAGTCTATGATTCTCAGATCAATGGCAACGGCGACTTTGATGAAGGAGGTGACAGATAATGGCACATCCTCATCCACCCAAAGGAGCAAGAATGAGATCAGAGGTAAAGAACCCCGGACAGGTATTTTTCCGCCTGTTGAAATATCTATTCGGGCTCTACGGCATAAGACTAATGATAGTGGGAGTGCTCATCATCGTTTCCGTCTGGGCTAATGTTCAGGGAACTATGTTCATGAAGAGCCTTATTGACTCCTACATCGTGCCTATGCTCACACAGAATACACCGGATTTTACACCCCTTGCAATAGCAATAGGACGGGTCGCCGGTTTCTACGCAATAGGAGTTATCTCCACTTTTACATACAACCGTATGATGGTTTATGTTTCACAGGGAACTCTTCATAAACTGAGAACAGAGCTTTTCACACACATGGAGAAGCTTCCAATCAGATATTTTGACAGTCATACAAGGGGAGATATCATGTCGGTGTACACCAATGATATCGATACCTTAAGACAGATGATCAGCATGAGCCTTCCTCAGTTGCTCAACAGTGGAATCACTATCGTTAGCGTTTTTGTCAGTATGCTGGTTTTGAGTGTACCTCTTACCATGGTGACCATGGTTATGGTGGTGGTAATGCTGATCCTTACTAGAAAGTTCGGCGCTATGTCCGGCAAGTTTTTTGCAAGACAACAACGCAACCTGGGCTCACTTAACGGCTACATCGAGGAGATGATGTCAGGTCAGAAGGTCATAAAGGTATTCTGCCACGAAGAGAAGGTCATGGAGGAGTTCAGGAAAAGGAACGACGAGCTCTTTGAAAGTGCAAGAAATGCAAACACCTTTGCCAATGTTCTTGGCCCTTTTACAGCTCAGCTGGGTAACATTAACTATGTAATCTGTGCAGTGGTAGGTGGACTTTTCACCATCAAGGGAGTGGGTGGTCTCACCATAGGTGCGCTTGCCAGCTTCCTAACCTTTACAAAGAGCTTTAACATGCCTATCAACCAGCTGACCACTCAGTTTAACTCCATAATAATGGCTATCGCCGGAGCTGACAGAGTGTTTAAAGTTATGGATGAAAATCCAGAGGAAGATCAGGGATATGTTACTTTGGTCAACGTGAAGGAGGAGAACGGAGTTCTTACGGAAACCCCTGAGCACACCGGCAGATGGGCCTGGAGGCACGAACACCAGGCGGACCACTCTGTGGACTATGTGAAGCTTCAGGGTGATATCGTTTTGGAAAAGGTAGATTTCGGCTACGTTCCCGAGAAGCAGATTCTCTACGATATTGATGTCTACGCGAGACCGGGACAGAAGATTGCTTTTGTCGGTTCCACCGGTGCCGGCAAAACCACAATAACCAACCTTATCAACCGCTTCTATGATATTGCGGACGGTAAGATCCGGTATGACGGAATCAACATTAACAAGATTCGAAAGGATGATTTGAGACGCTCCCTGGGAGTGGTACTTCAGGAGACCAATCTTTTCACCGGAACGGTAAAAGAAAACATTCGATTCGGCAATCTTGACATTACCGACGAGGAAATTGTGGCAGCGGCCAGACTTGCCAACGCGGACGGATTCATAAGAAGACTTCCAAAGGGCTACGATACGGTTCTTGAAAACGGCGGTGAAAATTTGAGCCAGGGTCAGCGGCAGCTCATCTCCATTGCGAGGGCGGCGGCAGCGGATCCTCCGGTACTTATCCTGGATGAGGCGACCAGCTCCATCGATACCAGAACTGAGAAGTATGTTCAGGACGGAATGGACCGGCTGATGCACGGAAGGACAACTTTTGTCATCGCCCATCGGCTTTCTACCGTTAGAAATGCCGACTGCATAATGGTTTTGGAGAACGGACACATCATCGAGAGGGGAACCCACGAGGATCTCATTGAGATGAAGGGAAGATACTATCAGCTTTACACGGGCAATGCACCGGAGATTAAATAGACTTTTTGCAGACAGATCTTTTGGGATCTGTCTGCAACTGTTTTAAATGGAGTTGACAGTAATTACATGTAAAAAATCTGAATTTTCAAATAATGACAAAATTTTTTTGAAAATCCGGGGATTTTTACAAAAAGATTGCGATTTACACGTCGAAATGGTAGAATAAACGAAATAAAAAACGTTGTTTTTTAGCCAAATTGTCTATGACAGTTGAAGAGGTGAAATTTGCATGACTAAATTTTTTGTAAATGGACAGGAATACGAAGCTGATTCGAAGATAAAGCTTATTAGATTTTTAAGAGATGAACTGCATCTCATTTCGGTAAAAGATGGCTGCAGCGAGGGCGCCTGCGGAGCCTGCACTGTGATAATAGACGGCAAAGCAGTGAGAGCCTGCATCCCGGAGATCGGAAAGCTGGAAGGGAAACATGTTGTCACAGTTGAAGGTCTTTCGGATTTCGAGAAGGAGGCTTTTACCTATGCTTTTGGCGAGGCCGGGGCGGTTCAGTGCGGTTTTTGCATACCGGGAATGGTAATGGCCGGCAAGGCGCTTATTGACAAGAACAATGATCCTACCGACGAGGAGATCCGTTTTGCCATTCGGAATAATTACTGCAGATGTACCGGCTATGTTAAGATCATTGACGGTATAAGAAGAGCGGCAAAGATAATTCGGGAGGGTCATATGCCCGAGGATATGGATACCGGAAACTGGGAAGTGGGCACAAGGACCCATCGTCTGGATGTTGCGGAAAAGGTTCAGGGCTATGGCAGGTATCCCGATGATCTGTATCTCCCGGGTATGTGTTATGGCAGCTGCGTGAGGGCGGCCTATCCCAGGGCGAGAGTTTTGTCCATTGACACTTCCGCAGCAGAAGCGCTTCCCGGTGTTGTGGGAGTGCTCACTGCGAAAGATATTCCTGAGAAGGGAAACAACATGGTAGGCCATATCAGCAAGGATCAGTATACCTTCGTGCCGGTAGGCCAGCTTACTCACTATCTCGGGGATGCTATAGCCATGGTAGTGGCCAGGGATCAGGAGACTTTAGAGAAGGCCAAGAAGCTGGTTAAGGTGGAGTACGAGGTGCTCCCTGCCGTGAATAGTCCTTTTGAGGCGATGAAACCCGGGGCTCCGGTTGTCTTTGAGAAGACTCTGGGCAACGTTCAGGCTCACAAGATGGTTTCAAGGGGCAATGCGGATGAGGCGATCAAGGGGGCCGAATATGTGGTGAGCGGTCACTTTGAGACTCCCTGGACAGAGCATGCTTTTATCGAGCCGGAGTGCTGTGTGGCTCATCCAACACCTCAAGACGACGGCATTATGCTTCTCACCTCCGACCAGAGTTCCCACACGACTCAGCACGAGTGTGCCGCAATGCTTGGCATCAGCCACACCCAGTGTAAGGTTCAGAATATGCTGGTGGGCGGCGGCTTTGGAGGCAAGGAGGACATGTCGGTTCAGCACCATGCAGCGCTGGCTACCTATGTTCTCAAAGTTCCGGTAAAGGTTAAGCTCACAAGGGAGGAATCTCTTTTGATTCACCCCAAGAGACATCCGTTCTGGATGGATTTCACTTTGGGCTGTGATAAAGACGGAATTATCAAGGGAGTTAAGGCGAAGGTAGTATCCGATACCGGTGCTTTTGCATCTCTTGGAGGACCGGTTCTGGAGCGCGCCTGCACTCATGCAGCGGGACCTTATGCCTACGAGAATTTTGATATTGACGGAACTTCATATTATACAAACAATCCTCCGGCAGGAGCTTTCAGAGGCTTTGGTGTGACTCAGACCTGTTTTGCCATTGAATCTCTCCTCAACGAGATGGCGGAGAAAATCGGTATTACACCCTGGGAGATTCGTTACAGAAATGCCATAAGGCCGGGCGGAGTCCTTCCCAACGGTCAGATAGTAGGTCCGGAGACAGGACTTTGCGAGACTTTGGAGGCGATAAAGCCCTATTACGATGAGGCGATGGCCAACGGAGATCCTGTGGGTCTTGCCTGCTGCATGAAGAACTCAGGCGTAGGCGTGGGACTTCCCGACTGGGGCCGGGTAAAACTCAGAGTAGAGTCAGATGCCAAGATCCACATCCATGCCGGAGCGTCCTGTATTGGTCAGGGTCTTGGAACAGTGCTGGTGCAGATGGTGCACACCAGGACCGGAGTGGATGTAAAGGATATCGTTTACGAGAGAAGCAACACCTGGGTAGCAGAGGATTCCGGTGACACCTCAGGATCAAGACAGACCCTTGTAACCGGAGAGGCCTGTCTCAGAGCCTGCGATAAGTTCAACGTGGCTTTTGCGGAGGCAGGAAGTCTTGAAGCCCTAAAGGGTGAGGTCTTCTACGGCAAATATCTTGCCAAGACCGATCATCTGGGAGCAGAGGTGCCGAACCCGGTATCCCATGTGGCCTACGGTTATGCAACTCAGATGTGTGTTCTGGACAAAAATACAGGAAAGATCAAGAAGCTCATTGCTGCTCACGACGTGGGCAAGGCTATCAATCCCCTTTCCTGTGAAGGCCAGATCGAGGGCGGAGTGGTTATGAGCATGGGATTTGCCTTAAGAGAGCAGTACCCTATTGATGAGAACTGTAAGCCTATTGATAAATTTGGAAAACTTGGCCTTTTCAGAGCTAACGAGATTCCCGAGATAAAGCCTATAGTTGTAGAAAAACCGGGCTTAAGGCTTGCCAACGGAGCAATAGGAATCGGAGAGATCACTTCAATCCCTACAGCTCCGGCCATTGCGGAGGCTTACTATCAGTATGACGGAAACAGAAGATATACTCTTCCTGTAACAAATACGCCTTACGAGAGGAAGAGATGACAGGAGTAACGGAGGTGGTTTTTTGAAAAATTCTGAGAGGATGTATCACATCGGATTAACAAAAGATGACCTTTGCGGCGCAAGACATGCCATTCTTCCGGGAGATCCCGGAAGAGTTGAGAAGATTGCCTCTTTGCTTTGCAACCCGAGAAAGATTGGAGTGAACCGGGAATACACCAGCTATCTCGGTGAACTTAAAGGGCAAAATGTTCTTGTGATCTCCACCGGAATGGGTGGGCCTTCCACAGCAATCTGCGTGGAGGAACTGGCTCTTCTCGGGGTGGAATATTACATTCGGGTGGGAACCTGCGGTGGAATGCAGATGGATGTTCTTGCCGGTGATATTGTGATCGCTCAGGGGGCAATCCGCCAGGAGGGAACCAGCAGGGAGTATCTTCCCATTGAGTATCCTGCCACTGCGGATTTTGACTGCCTTCTTGCGCTTAGGGAATCGGCAGAAGAACTGGGAGCAGCTTCCCACATGGGAGTAGTGCAGTGCAAAGATTCTTTTTACGGACAGCACAGTCCGGAGACGATGCCCATTGCAAAAGAACTTGAATCCAAATGGAAGGCCTGGATTGCCGGAGGTGCGCTGGCTTCGGAGATGGAGACAGCGGCACTCTACACTGTCTGCTCAGTGAGACGACTCCACGGAGCGGCGGTGCTTCTTGTGGTCTGGAACCAGGAGAGAGAGGCAGCGGGACTTGGCAATGACACCAAGTTCGATATGGAGCTGGCTATTAAAGTCGCAATAAAAGCCATTGAGAAACTGTTATAATTATTGAATTTTCAGAATATTGCGTTTATAATTTTAATATATTGTCAAATACAACTAAGAAGAGGAGTATTATTATGAAATATTGTCCTAACTGCGGCGCAGCCAGCAACGATAACGCTTTATTCTGTGGAGAGTGTGGCACACCTTTAAACGGTGGAGCTGCTCCCGGAGGCAATGAGGCTCAGGGTGCAGCTTCTTATGAGCAGCCCGTTGTTGAGCCTAAAGTAGACAACACAGCATATAACAATACCGATCAGAACAGCGGTTATCAGAACAACGGCTATCAGAATGCCGGTTACCAGAATAACGGTTATCAGAATGGCGGATATCAGAACAATGGCTACCAGAACAATGGCTATCAGGGTGGCGGCTACGGATATCAGAACAATTCCGGAATCGTTCCCAGAAGCATTCCTGTAGCGATCATTCTTTCCCTTGTAACCTGTGGAATTTACGGTATCTACTGGATGATCAAGATCAACGATGAAGTAAATCAGCTCTCCGGAGATATTAATGGAACCAGCGGCGGAATGGTAGTTCTTTTCACTCTCATCACCTGCGGTATCTATGGATGGTTCTGGATCTATAAGATGGGACAGAAGGTTGATGCCATTAAGGGAATGCCCGGCGGCAACAGTGCGATTCTTTATCTCCTCCTTCAGTTCTTTGGACTTGGAATCGTAAACTACTGTCTGATTCAGGATGTTATCAACAAAGCAGTACAGTAGGCGGTAACATGAAGAACAGGGATAGATGGATCTGGCTCTGGATTCTGATTATTGGAATCCTGTATTATATCTGGGCCAGAGTTACCGGAATCTGGATCCCTTGTCCTTTTCGCAAAATAACAGGGTGGTTATGCCCGGGATGTGGCATAACCACTTTATTTATGTCTTTGGCAAGGTTTGATTTCAGAGGTGCATTTCATGCGAACCCATTTCTTTTTATCACGGGACCGGTTCTTCTGGCAGAGGTGATCTATGATTATGTGCTCAGAATGAAGGGCAGGAAGCTGCCCAAATGGAATCAGATCTGCCTCTACATTTATCTTGTAATGCTTATTGCATTCGGAATAATAAGAAACTTCGTCAGATTTTACGGATAGGGTGAATTCTTTGAACAGCAAAAACAGTGAGAGGATCGGTGCGCTCTGTGTTATAGGAGCGGCAATTCTTTTTGGAATAATGCCGCTTATGGCAAAAATTGCATATGCTAACGGGGGGAATGCTTTTTCTGTGTCTTTTGGCCGGTTTATCTCGGCGGCTGTAATGGCCGGAATAATGGTGGGGGCTAATCCCAAAGTGGACTTTGCCATCAATCGGACTCAGCTCAAGGATATTTTCCTTTTGTCTGTGTTTTATGCACTGACACCTGTATTTTTATACATGTCCTACGAATACATTGATTCCAGCCTGGCTTCCACACTACATTTCACTTATCCCATTATTGTTACGGTGATAATGGTGGTCTTTTTTAAGGCGCGTTTGGACCTTAAGCAGCTCCTGTGCATGGCTCTTTGTATTGCGGGCATTCTGATGCTTTATAAACCGGGGGAGAATACTAATCTCACCGGAATGATCATAGCCATGATCTCGGGTACTACTTATGGTCTCTACATGATATTTCTGGGGAGAAGCTGCCTTAAGGGAGTGCCTTACATTAAGCTGACATTCTGGATTACTTTGATCTCGGGAGTGGAGATAGGTATAGCGGGAGTCATCTTTGGAAAAATGGATATGAACATTGGATTAACCGGTTGGATCGCCATTTTAGGGCTTGGACTTTTCTCCACGGTGTTCGCACTTGCGCTTTTCCAGAGGGGCGTTTTCATGTGCGGAGAGATAAAGACCTCCCTGCTCTCAACATTTGAACCGTTGACGGGAGTGTTTGTAGGAGTTTTCGCCTTCAATGAGATTCTGAAAGGTAGAACGGTGCTTGGAGTTGTGATGATCCTTGCCTCCACGGTGATTCTGGTGATCCCTTCCAGGGATGACAAAAAGGCTCATTAATTGAGTGTGATTTCCAAATATAAAAAGGCTGTGAAAACCTTGGTTTTCACAGCCTTAATTTAATTCTCAGAAAAACTACAGGTGAACTCTTGTACCTGTAAGACCGTTGATACCGTCCTGAGCTTTCTCAAGAAGAGTGATGAGAGCCTCGCGGCCAATCTTGGACTGTGCAAATTTAACAGCAGCCTCAACCTTGGGAAGCATAGAACCGGGAGCAAACTGACCTTCAGCGATGTACTGCTTAGCCTTGTTGGGGGTAAGCTCTGAAAGCCATTCTTCGTTCTCCTTGCGGAAGTTGATAGCAACTTTCTCAACGGCTGTAAGGATAATGAGCATATCTGCATTGAGCTCCTCTGCGAGAAGACAGCTTGCGAAGTCCTTATCAATAACTGCGCCTGTTCCGTCAAGTCTACCGTCCTCATAAACAACGGGGATACCGCCGCCACCGCAGGTGATAACTACCTGACCGGCATTTACGAGAGCTTCAACTGAAGGTGCTTCGATGATCTCAACGGGTTTGGGTGATGCAACGTAACGACGGTAGCCGCGGCCTGCATCTTCCTTGTAGATGTCACCTGTCTTAGCAGCAAGCTCTTCAGCTTCTTCCTTGGAAAGGAACTTGCCGATAGGCTTTGTGGGATTCTCAAAAGCGGGATCGTTGCCGTCTACTCTTACCTGTGTTACGAGAGTACATACGGGCTTTCTGATTCCTCTCTTTGTGAGCTCGTAGCTGATAGCGTTCTGAAGATCGTAACCAATGTAAGCCTGGCTCATAGCACCGCATACTGAGAGAGGTGTCGGTGTGTAGGTCTTGTCTACTCTGTAAAGCTCAGCCATTGCATTGTTGATCATTCCAACCTGGGGACCATTGCCATGAACGATGATTACTTCATGTCCGTCTTCGATAAGGTCAGCAATGGGTTTAGCAGTGTTGGTTACTGCTGCCATCTGCTCAGGAAGGGTGTTGCCGAGGGCGTTTCCGCCGAGTGCAATTACAATACGTTTCTTATTGCTCATTGTGATCGTTCCTCCAAAAATAATATCCAAACTGAACTGTACTTATTTCAGTACAAATGACACAGAAATCATATTATCACAAAGAGTTTGCCCGTGTAAACGCAAACAACAATAGTTAAAAAAATATCATGAAATCTGTGCCACTTTACTATTTTTTACAAAGAAGCCTCAGCTTATTTGTTGATATCTACATAGCTGTAAAGAGTATATTTCGAAATTCCGAAGTATTTGGAGACCTTATCCCCGGATTTGGTGATAAGGAAAGCTCCGCAGTCGTTGAGATAATTGATCGCCTTGATCTTATCTTCCTTGGACATGAAGGGCACCGGAATGCCTACAAGTTCAACGGATTGTTCGATGAGCTCGTCTAACAGGGCGTTTACGTCGTGAGGTATGCGTTCCGGATTTCCTGACTTCTTGTCATTGTCGCAGGCGGTAAGAGAACCGATCGCGTTGTCTATGAGTAGAAGATTGGTGATGTCGTAGTTGATCGACAGGATGTATTCCGGGCGTCCTTCGTCATCTTTGATAAAGAGGGTGCTGGACTTGAGTATATGTCCGTCATCGGTTCTGGTAAGATAAGCGAGTTTATCCTGAAGGTTGCTTGTCTCTCTGTGCCTCAGAGCATCAAGTGCAATGCCGGAGGCGCTCGATCCTATTTCTCTGCCGGTGACATGTCCGTTCTCTATGTAAACGATAGTGCCGGTAGTATGTTTTCTTGACACATCGTGTATCAGTACTTCGCAATCATTTCCGAACTGAGCAGCGAGACCCTTGGCAAGCTGTTTTAAAAGTTTGAGCTTTGGAGAATCCACCATATATCACCTCCATAATAATATTTTTGTTAAATATAAAACTTTTATACACATATACTATCATAAAATCAAATGAAATCAATATTTTCGGGGAAAATCCAGGAAATTTTCACACAAATTTTTTGAATATACAAAATTAATCTGACTAATAAGAGAAGCAGGTGTTTATATCTGACTAATACTGCGGGAGTTTATGTTCGGCTGACGGGATATGAGCCGGTAGTCTCATATATTATAGGTAGAAGGTGCGCCGGATGAAAAATAATCAAAAAATATTTTTTTAACATAAAATTTACTTGTATCCACCGGGTTGACAGTGTTTTGAAATGAATGATATATTATAGAAAATTGCGTTTTTCACATTCTATTCGATTGGAGGAAAGAAAACAGATGATCGATTTAAAGATTAATGAGCAGGGTCTTGCTCACAATATTGAAGTTGCTAAGAATAACAACATCATCATCCCTACAATTGCTCAGATGAAAAATCCTGAACTCATCCCTGAGGCAATCCAGGAGAAGCTTACAAATGTAGGTCTTTGGGACATCAACCCTCTCAACCTTTTCCGTATCACATGGAAGAACGAGCGTAAAGAGTTCGGCGGACGTTTCGGCAAGCCCAACTACATCGTACTTCCTTCAGAGCTTACCGGCGTTAAGGCTAAGATCCTTCTTATGGTAGGTAAATACTTCCCTACAGGATGCCACAAAGTAGGTGCATCTTTCGGATGCCTTGCTCCTCGTCTTATCACAGGTCAGTTCGATGCTACATGCCAGAAGGCAGTTTGGCCTTCAACCGGTAACTACTGCCGTGGTGGTGCTTTCAACTCCAAGCTTCTTGGCGTTGAGTCAGTAGCTATCCTTCCCGCTGAGATGTCTAACGAGCGTTTCGAGTGGCTCAGAAACATCGCCGGCGAAGTTATCGCAACTCCCGGATGTGAGTCAAACGTAAAGGAAATCTACGACAAGTGCGCAGAGATCCGTGCTACAAGAGAAGATTGCGTAATCTTCAACCAGTTCGAGGAAATGGGTAACTACATGTGGCACTACAATGTAACAGGTAATGCTATTGCTGAAGCTTTCGAAGACATGAAGGAAGACGGTATGAAGCTTGCAGGTGCTGTATTTACATCAGGTTCTGCAGGAACAATGGCATCAGGCGACAGACTTAAGGAACTCTATCCTAACCTTAAGCTTGGTGTTGGTGAAGCTCTTCAGTGCCCTACACTTCTTGAGAACGGTTTCGGCGGACACAGAATCGAAGGTATCGGCGACAAGCACGTTCCTTGGATCCACAACGTTAAGAACACAGACCTTGTTGTTGCTATCGATGATGAGGATTCACAGAGACTCATCAGATTCTTCAACGAGCCTGTTGGCCGTGAGTACCTTAAGAACGAGATCGGTGTTGATCCCGCTGTTGTTGATGTTCTTGATTACTTCGGAATTTCCGGTATTGCTAACATGCTTTGCGCTATCAAGCTTGCTAAGTACTATGAGCTTACAGAGAACGATGTTGTTGCTACAGTAATGACAGACTCTGCTGTTATGTACCAGTCAAGAATCGAAGAACTTCGTGAGCAGGATGGCGAGTACACCAACAAGATGGCTGCTGTTGATTACAACAAGCACATCCTTGGTCAGAGAACTGACAACATGCAGGAGCTTACATATGTTGACCGCAGAAGAGTTCACAACCTCAAGTACTACACATGGGTTGAGCAGCAGGGTAAGACATATGAAGAGATCAATTCTATCTGGTACGACGAAGAAGGAACATGGGGATCAGTTCGTAAGATCGCTCCTCAGGTTGATGAGCTTATCAACGAGTTCAACGAGAGAACAGGACTTCTTAAGAACCTCTAGAATTAAGATAGCATAGGTTTTGTTAACCTGTTTCTGATTTTTAGAAGCATCTCGGCTGCATTCGGGTATCCGGATGCAGCCGATTTTCGTGTTGGCGATTAGTCAATGTCAGGGAAACCCCGGATCTTGGCGATTGCCGGAACCATATAAAAATAATTCAGGATCAATGCCGAAATAACGGCGGAAATGGGGAAAACATGAAAAATGTAATTTCTGCAGTCTGCGTGAAATGCGGACATGAAATCGAAGCTAAGCCTGATATCACCACCTGCCCTAAGTGCGGCGGTATCATGGATATCAAATATGACTACAACTATATTAAGAACACAGTAACCAAGGCAGACATGGCTGACCGTCGTGAGAATTCCATGTGGAGATACCAGGAATTCCTTCCTATCGAAGGCAACAGCAAGAGTCCCAAACTCAGAGTAGGCTGGTCACCTTTCTACGAGGCAAAACAGCTCGCTGAGGTTATCGGTGTCAAAGAACTTTACATTAAGGATGACGGAATCAACCCTACAGCCAGCCTTAAGGATCGTGCTTCCGCTATGGCTGTTGTTAAGGCTGAGGAAGCCGGCAGAGACACTATTGCCTGCTCATCAACAGGAAATGCGGCATCATCTCTTGCGGGTAATGCAGCTGCAGCCGGATTCAAGACCTACATCTTTGTTCCTTCAAGAGCACCTAAGGGCAAGGTATCACAGCTCATGATCTTTGGTGCTACAGTTGTCAGCGTTGATGGTTCTTACGAGGATACTTTCCGTCTCTCAGCTGAGGCTATAGACCGCTGGGGATGGTACAACAGAAATGCAGCTATCAACCCTTACCTCATGGAAGGTAAGAAGACAGTTGCGCTTGAGATTGCTGAGCAGCTTAACTGGAAGATGACTGACTATGTTGCAGTGTCTGTTGGCGACGGATGTACCATTGCCGGTGTATGGAAGGGATTCAAGGATCTCTATGCAGCAGGTTTTATTGACAGACTTCCCAGACTTCTGAGCGTTCAGGCTGAAGGCTGCTGCCCTCTGAACAAGGCTATCGCAGAAGGCAAGGATTGGGAGCCCATGGAAGAAAACACTATTGCCGACAGTATCGCAGTTGGTGTTCCCAGAAATGCAGATAAGGCCCTCAATGCTATCCGTGAGTCCAACGGTGTGGTTGTAAACGTTTCTGACGAGGAGATCCTCTCAGCTATGAAGCTTGTTGGAAGGACCTGCGGCGTGTTCTCAGAGCCTGCTGGCGCTACAGGATCAGCCGGAATCAAGAAAGCGGTTGATCTTGGCCTTATTCCTCACGATGCATCTATTGTTGCAATCTCATCAGGAAACGGTCTCAAGGACACAGTAAACGCAATCAAGGCTGCGGGCGAACCCATCCTTCTTCCTCCCGACATGGGAGCTCTTCTCGATGCATTCAAGAAGATCGGCGGTCCCCAGTAGACTTTTCAATCGAATACAGAATGATAACAATAAAAAATCTCTCCGCCTGTGTGCGGAGAGATTTTTTTATAGTCATCTTAGTAGGTGAAGTCCTTTTCCCAGGTGCCATCCGGATAGAATATGTACTCTGCGCCAGTGGTCTGGTTGCCGTTAATGTTGGAAAGAGAGTCGAGAATCATGCGATCGGAGCTGACAATACCCCAGTAATCAACAGTTCCTGCGGCATTATCCGTGGTAAAAGTAATATCCGTACCGTCGATCTCATACCATCCGGTGATGGTAGTGTAGGTCTCCCTCGTGAAGGTCTCTGCATCAGGCATAAGATAATCTGATTTGGATGTCTGAGCAAGTGATGCCTGGATGAGATAACCGTCGGGATAGAAACGGATTGCTCTGGTGTCTAACAGTCCGTCTTCCTTCCAATCATAGATGCGGACATAAATACCATCGTATCGAAGTTCGGCTGATTTATCGTCATGCTTATCTTCATCTTTATCTTTGTCAGTATCACTGTCGTCATCATCTGCAACAGGATTAGCGTCTTTGGAATCCCGGTCTTTGCTGGCTTTATCGTCGTCATCATCATATGAGGAGACATCGTTCTCCTTGTGACTCAAATAGCTGTATACACCGAAACCGATAGCGCCAAGAATCAGAAGCAACACAACTAATACAATTGCGATGATGAGTCCTGTTTTTTTCTTCTTGGGGGGTCTAACCGGAGGGACGCCTCCCGGGATGTTAGTGCCGTGACCGCCGCCGGGAGCGGGACCGGAGGACATTGGGCTGCCTGTCGGTGCGCCGGGGGCTTTGGCTCCGCACTTCATACAGAAGAGGTGCCCCTCGGGAATCTGATTGCCACAGTTTGAACAAAACATAGTGTATTCTCCCTTCCTCTAATTGTCTGATAATAAAAGATTATACATTAAGGAATATGAGTATTCAAACGATAATTAGTAAAATACAAATTATGAAATCCCGGAGCAAACATAATTCAAAAAATAGGGAAATCCACTTGAAAAACGGGTGATTTTTGAAGGATTTTGGTGTCTTTTTTTGGTTGACTTTTATTATGCTGACAATTATACTTTTGAATAGAACGAGTTTGCAGAATTCTATAACGATATTATTTGATTTTGGAAGGACGGGTGATATAGCTGGAACATGCGAATGATCGATGTAAATTGTTTATTTTTACACATATTCGTTGCACAGCCATATCTTCTGTCATAATGCAGCAGACATCAGTACCAGATTTATACTAACACCCAGTGAAATAACGCAATTTTAGACCGGGAGAGTGTAATACTGCAGATGTCAGAACTTTGGTCCGGACGAATAGCGATTCAGCGTGCATGAGAAACCGGAATTAAATAATATAGTTGAAGGAGGAAGCAGGCTATTTTTTTGTCATAAAACAGCCTGACTCTCACTTGATTTAGGTAACTGTTGATTCATTTAATTTTCTTTTTATACCTGAATATGTGAACCTGGGGCTCATGTATGGTATAATGAGGACACGAGTGTGGTTAGTACAGCATCAGACAGTGCTGGCAACTAATATACATTAAGAAATCATTATTATTTAAGAAATCTCAAGGAGGAGAACTAAAATGAAATACGATCGTACGTTTAACTTTTCAGCTGGTCCTGCTATGATGCCGGAGCCTGTACTTGAGGAGATCCGTGACGAGATGATGAACTACCGTGGAAGCGGCATGTGTGTAATGGAGATGTCACACCGTTCAGCTGTTTACCAGGGTATCATCGACGCAGCTGAGAAGGATCTTCGCGAGCTTATGGGTATTCCTGATAACTACAAAGTTCTTTTTATCCAGGGCGGAGCTACACTTCAGTTCTCTATGATCCCTATGAACCTTATGAAGAACGGCAAGGCTGTTTACATTGAGACCGGTGCATGGTCCAAGAAGGCTATCGCTGAGGCTAAGAAGGTTGGCGAAGTTGTTGTTGCTGCTTCTTCCAAGGATAAGAACTACACATATGTTCCTGATTGCTCAGATCTTGACATTCCCGAGGATGCTGACTACGTTTACATCTGTGAGAACGAGACAATTCACGGTGTAACATGGCAGAAGCTTCCCAACACAAAGGGTAAGATCCTTGTTTCTGACCAGTCTTCAATGTTCCTTTCAAGACCTTGCAACGTTTCTGATTACGGCATGATCTACGCTGGTGTTCAGAAGAACGTTGGTCCTGCAGGTATGGTTGTAGTAATCATTCGTGAAGACCTCATCCGTGATGACCTCACAGATCTTCCTGTATACCTTCAGTACAAGACACACGCAGATGCTGGTTCAATGTACAACACACCTAACTGCTGGGCTATCTACTGCTGCGGTAAGGTATTCAGATATCTCCTTGACCAGGGCGGTCTTGAAGTAATGAACCAGAAGAACATCGACAAGGCTAAGGTTATGTATGATTTCCTTGATCAGTCAGAGATGTTCACAGGTACTGTTGTTCCCGAGGATCGTTCACTCATGAACATTCCTTTCGTAACAGCAAGCAAAGAGCTCGATGCTGAAGTAGTTGCAGCTACAAAGGCAGCTGGATTTGATAACCTTAAGGGTCACAAGTCTGTTGGCGGTCTCCGTGCTTCAACATACAACGCTATGCCTAAAGAAGGTGTAGAGGCACTTGTTGAGTTCCTTAAGAAATTCGAAGCTGAGCACAAATAATCTTTCTGATAAATATTGGAGGAATTAAAATGTATAGAGTACTTGCTACAGACGGCATGGCTAAGAGCGCCGTTGAAGATTTAAGAGCTAAAGGTTACGAAGTAGTAGAGCAGTATTATGAGCCCGACGAGCTTGCTGAGCAGCTCAAGGAATTCGATGCTGTTGTAGTTCGTTCCAAGACAAAGATCCGTCAGCCCATCATTGATGCAGCAGCTGAGGCCGGAAGACTTAAAGTTGTTATCCGCGGTGGCGTTGGTGTTGATAACATCGACGTTAAGTATGCTGAAGAGAAGGGCATCAAGGTTCGCAACACTCCCAGAGCTTCAAGTGCATCAGTAGCAGAGGCTACTATCGGTCACATGTTCGCTCTTTGCCGTTATATCGGTATCTCCAACTACGCTATGCGTAACGGCGAGTGGCCCAAGAAGAAGTACGAAGGCACAGAGATTGCCGGCAAGACAATCGGTCTCATCGGTATGGGACGTATCGCTCAGGAAGTTGCTAAGCGCGCAGCTGCTCTTGGCATGAAGGTTATGTACACAGATATCTTCGAAATCAAGGGTCTCCCTGAGGATTATGTAAAGTCAACACAGGAAGAGATCCTGAAGAATGCTGACTTCGTATCACTTCACATTCCTATGCCCGCTGACAAGAAACCCGTTATCGTTGCTGAAGACCTCGCTCTTATGAAGCCGACAGCTTACATCCTCAACCTCGCTCGTGGCGGTCTGATTGACGAAGACGCTCTTTGCGATGCTCTTGACAATGGCAAGCTTGCTGGTGCAGCTCTTGACGTATTTGCTTCAGAGCCTGCTTCAAACGAGAGAGTATTAAGCAATGACAAGATCTCTCTTACACCTCACATCGGTGGTTCCACTAAGGAAGCACAGGGTCGTATCGGTGAAGAAATCGTTAGCATCATCACAGATATCCTTAAGTAATTGAATTATTACGGAGCCCGCAGACCATTTTTGTGGTCTGCGGGCATTTTTGGTAGGGACGAGCCAAAGTCTGGGGAATCCGGGACTATGGCTAATGCCTGAATTCTCAGATATAGTCCCTTGCACTTCGGCGATTTAGTTATGTTAAATGGAGGTTATCAAATGAAATTTACAAAGATGCACGGAATAGGACACGATTATGTGTATGTCAACTGCTTTTCGGAGAGAGTTGAGAACCCTGTTGAGGCAGCAATCATTGTTAGTGACCGCCATTTCGGTATCGGATCAGATGGTCTGATCCTTATTAAGCCCTCTGATGTGGCTGATTTTAAGATGGAAATGTACAACGAGGACGGCTCTCTTGGCGCTATGTGCGGAAACGGTATCCGCTGTGTTGCCAAGTATGTTTATGATTATGGTCTGACACGAAACACCTCAATTTCCATCGAGACCGGTTCGGGAATCAAGTACCTGGAACTCACGGTAGAGAATGACAGAGTCAAATGTGTCAGAGTAAATATGGGCGAGCCCATTCTTAAAGCGGCGGATATTCCGGTTCTCGCAAGGAAGGAGACTTTGATCTCAGAACCGATTCTGGTTGCCGGGGAGCAGTACAGCATGACCTGTGTTTCCATGGGAAATCCTCATGCGGTAGTGCCGGTGGAAGATCCCGCTGCTCTTGAAATCGAAAAGATTGGTCCGAAATTTGAGAATCATCCCATGTTCCCGGACCGTATCAATACAGAGTTTATCCGGGTCCTTGACAGAGACAACATACAGATGAGAGTGTGGGAGAGAGGCTCAGGGGAGACCCTTGCCTGTGGCACCGGAGCCTGCGCAACTACAGTTGCCTGTATCTTAAACGGCTGGGTAAACCGAAAAGTAACTGTACACTTAAGGGGAGGAGACCTTCAGATCGAGTGGAATGAGACGGACAATAAGGTGTATATGACCGGTCCGGCAACTATCGTTTTCGATGGAGAGATCGACCTTTCCAATTTCAGCAAATAGTAGTTTAATAAGGGGAATAGTCCAATGGTAAAAATCAACGATAACTTTTTGAAACTCAGAGGAAGCTACCTTTTTTCCACAATTGCGAGAAAAGTAAATGAATTCACTGCTGCAAATCCCGAGAAGGAGATTATCCGTCTTGGTATCGGTGACGTTACTCAGCCTCTTGCTCCCGCCATCATCGACACACTTCACAAGTCTGTAGACGAGATGGCTAAGGCGGAGTCTTTCATGGGATATGCACCGGATCTGGGATATGAGTTCCTTCGCAAAGCAATCTCAGATAACGATTTCAAGGCAAGAGGCTGTGACATCGAGGCAGACGAGATCTTTGTTTCTGACGGTGCATAGTTTGATTCCGGAAACATCCAGGAGCTTTTTGCGGTAGACAACAAGATCGCGGTTTGTGACCCTGTTTATCCCGTTTACGTTGACAGTAATGTTATGGCAGGAAGAACCGGAGTATTTCTTGAGGACAGCGAGCAGTGGAGCGATGTTATCTATATGCCTTGCTCAAAGGACAACGGATTTGTGCCCGAATTCCCCAAAGAGGATCCCGATATCATCTACCTTTGCTTCCCCAACAACCCTACCGGTATGGCAATCACCAAGGATCGCCTCCAGGAGTGGGTTGACTATGCTAACCGCATCGGTGCAGTGATCATCTACGATGCGGCTTACGAGGCATACATCTCAGAGGAGAACGTTCCTCACTCAATCTACGAGTGTGAGGGAGCTAAAGGCTGTGCCATCGAGCTCAGAAGCTTCTCAAAGAACGCCGGTTTCACCGGAGTTCGTCTTGCTTTCACAGTAGTTCCCAAGGAACTTGTGATCGGGGGAGCTTCCCTTCACGATATGTGGGCACGCCGCCACGGAACCAAGTACAACGGCGCTCCCTACATCATTCAGAGAGCCGGCGAAGCTGTTTACTCTGAGGCCGGAAAGGCACAGATAAAGCAGCAGATCGCTTACTACATGAACAACGCTAAGACCATCAAGAGCGGACTTGCAGAGGCCGGATTCGAAGTATACGGTGGTGTAAACTCACCTTACATCTGGCTTCACACCCCTAACAACATGACTTCCTGGGAGTTTTTCGATTATCTCCTGGAGAACGCCAACGTTGTGGGAACTCCCGGATCAGGCTTTGGTCCCAGCGGTGAGCACTACTTCAGACTGACAGCTTTCGGTACTCACGAGAATTCACTGAGAGCCCTTGAGAGAATCAAAGCGCTGTAGGCTTTTTGAATCGAAAGGAGCCGTTTTATGAAATGCCCGTATTGCAGTAGTGATGACACTAAGGTCATCGATTCAAGACCCGCGGATGACGGCCGTTCCATCAGAAGAAGGCGTGTTTGCGATTCCTGCGGAAAAAGATATACGACATACGAGAAAGTTGAGACTCTGCCTCTTGTTGTTATCAAGAAGGATAACAACAGAGAGCAGTATGACAGAATGAAGATCGAGGCAGGTATCATAAGAGCCTGTCACAAGCGTCCGGTATCGGCGGAGGAAGTTGAGAAACTCGTGGATTCCGTTGAGACTGAGCTCTTTGGAAGAGAGGAGAGGGAGATCGAGAGCACCCTCATCGGTGAGTGTGTAATGGACCGGCTTAAAGGACTGGATCCGGTTGCCTATGTAAGATTCGCCTCAGTTTACCGGGAGTTCAAGGATGTGGAGACCTTCATGAACGAGCTGAAGACAGTTCTCGAATCCAAATAACAATTCAAATGAAGACAGGGAAAAAGGCCCTGTCTTCATAATTTTTTTTACAGGGGGACACCTAAAGTGTGTGGGTTTGCAGGTTTTATTGACCATAGCGAAAATAAAGGGGAAATACTTGAGCGAATGATGAACACCATCATCCACAGGGGACCTGACAGCTCAGGTATGTTTATTGACGAGGAGGCGGCACTGGGATTTCGCCGGCTCAGCATCATTGATATTAGCGAGAGCGGAGATCAGCCTATTCTCAACGAGGACGGTTCCAAGGTCCTGGTTTTTAACGGAGAGATCTACAACTATCAGGAACTCAGGGAGAAGCTGATTGCAAAAGGACATGTGTTCAAGACCAAAACCGACTCCGAAACCATCCTTCACGGATATGAGGAATATGGGGAGGAGCTTCCCGGAATGCTGAGAGGCATGTTTGCTTTTGCTATCTGGGATCGCAATGAGAAGAAACTTTTTGGGGCAAGAGATATGTTCGGAATCAAGCCCTACTACTATACCAAGGCCGGGGACAGCCTGCTCTTCGGATCGGAGATCAAATCTTTTGTAGAGCATCCGGCATTTGAGAGAAGATTCAACGAAGAGCAGCTGGGCAACTATCTTTCCTTCCAGTTCGTTCCTTCGGAGGAGACCTTTTTCAAAGGGGTATTCTGTGTGAAGCCCGGTCATTCTTTTGTCTTTGCCAACGGGGAACTGACTTTTAAGCGGTATTTTGAGCCCAATTTCAAAGGGGATCTGGATGTAAGCCTCGAGGAAGCGGCAAACCTTGTGGAGAAGACCATGAAGGAATCGGTGGAGATGCACAAGATCAGTGACGTGGAGGTTGCTTCCTACCTCTCAAGCGGAGTGGATTCCAGCTACCTTACCTATCTCGGACAGGTGGATCGGACCTTTACCGTGGGCTTTGAGGAGCAGAAATACAGTGAGATCCAGGATGCCAAAGAATTTGCTGCCAGCATCAATATGTCCAACGATGCAAAGATAATTCATCCGGACGAGTACTGGGATGCTCTTTCGGACATCATGTATTATATGGATGAGCCTGTTGCGGATCCGGCGGCCATCGCCCTCTACTTCCTCTCCCAGGAAGCGGCGAAGAAAGTCAAGGTGGTATTGTCGGGAGAAGGCTCAGATGAGCTTTTCGGGGGATACAATATCTATTGTGAACCCATGGAGCACACCGGATTCAATCGGATTCCTTTTCCCATAAGAAGGCTTCTTGGCAAATTTGCGGAGAACTGCCTCCCTAGAGACATGAAGGGAAGGGGCTTTCTCATGCGCCACGGCAAAAAGCTGGAGGAGCGTTATTTTGCCAATGCCACCAACATTTTTACTGAGAAGGAAGCAAATAAGCTCCTCAAAAAAGGTTGTGAGCCCGGCATCATGAAGATAACAGCTCCCCTTTACGCAAAAGTTGGGGATAAGGATCCCGTTACCAAAATGCAGTATGTTGACCTTCACATCTGGCTGGTTCATGATATCCTTATGAAGGGTGACAAGATGGGCATGGCCAACTCCGTGGAGGTGAGAGTGCCTTTCCTTGACAAAAAGGTCATGAAACTCTCGGAGTCCCTTCCTTTGGAATATAAAGTGCAGGCTCCAAGGACCAAGGTGGCCCTTAGAATGGCGGCGGATAAGGTCATAAGGAAAAAGACCGCCGAGAAGAAAAAACTTGGATTCCCCATACCCATCCGAGTATGGCTCAGGGATCCCAAATACTACGAAAGAGTAAAAACTATGTTCAACAGTGAGGCTTCAGAGAAGTTTTTTGATACGGATTACCTCAACAGACTGCTCAGAGAACACATTGAACAGAAACACGATAACAGCAGGAAGATCTGGACAGTTTATATTTTCCTCATCTGGTACGAGAGATTTTTCAGTGAGGAGAAGCCGGTTCATCCTGCAATGAGTGCGAGGTAAGAATGGGGACAAACCGGAAAGCGGACAAAAAGCTCCTGGCGGGGCGATATGACCACACAGTGACGATCATCCTTTTCGTGCTGATCTGTTTCGGTCTTGTTATGCTGTACAGCACCAGTTACTACAGTGCTCAGCTGAAGTTCGAGGACGATCTGTTTTATTTCAAAAAGCAGGTGCGAAATGCCTTGATCAGCTTTGCGGTGCTGTTTGTCATATCAAAACTGGAATATCACCTGCTGGTGAGGCTTGCACCATTATGGCTTTTGGGGTCTTACGGCCTCATGGCCCTGGTCAAGTTCTCCCCCATGGGAGTGGAGAGCTACGGCGCCAAGCGGTGGCTTCAGGTCCCGGTGGTGGGCACCGTCCAGCCCTCGGAGCTGACGAAGATCGCCATGATCCTTATGATAGCTTATCTGGTCTGCAAAAAAGAAAAGGACGTCAACAGCATAAAGGGTATACTCGGGCTGTTTTTCTGGGCCATACTATCTTCGGTACTGACCCTCTACCTGACTGATCATCTGAGTGCCGCCATAATCATTTTCGGCATCTGCTTTATCATGGTTTTTGTGGTGACCAATAAGTATAAAAGTCTGGGTTTTCTGGCAGTCGGAGGTATTGCCGCTGCTGTTGCCGGAGCAAGGTTTTTGGCTGAGAGGCTTGAAACTTCGGGAAACTTTAGACTTGTAAGGCTTCTTATGTGGGTCAATCCGGAAAAATACCTGGATGATGGCGGAAGGCAGATCATTCAGGGGCTTTATGCTATCGGCTCCGGAGGCTTTTTCGGAAAAGGCCTGGGCAACAGCAGCCAGAAGCTGGGATTCATCCCGGAGGCCCAGAATGACTGGATCCTCTCTATCATATGTGAGGAGCTGGGAGTCTTCGGTGTTATCATTTTGCTGAGCATTTTTGCCATGCTCCTTCGTGAACTCATGAAGATCGCCAAAGAGGCCCCGGACCTTTCAGGAGCACTGATCGTTACAGGAATCTTTTCCCACATTGCCCTTCAGGTGGTGCTCAATGTCTGTGTTGTGATCAACCTAATTCCGGCAACCGGAATCACACTACCGTTTATCAGTTACGGCGGAAGCGCCCTCATGATCACCATGGGTGAGATGGGGCTTGCTCTCAGTGTCTATAGGGCCAGCCTCAGACAGAAAATCAAAGAAGAGCAGCTGGGGGACTTAATCAACGGTTGAAGTTTGGAATTATTTAATTTATAATGTTTGGGTACATCATTTTGAAAGGAAGTAATCAACATGAGCCAGCAGAAAGTTGATCGTCATAAGTACGAGAAGACCCACAGAAGAGAGATCCACAGAAAGAATAAGATCAAGAGTATAATCACCTATCTGGTGGTCGTTCTGGTATTAGTGGCAAGTATCAGCTGGATCGCATATTCCGGATATAACAAGCACCAGGCTTCCATTCCGAGAACCGAAGTTGAGGTGGATGTGACCGCACTTACCTCTGCAGCAACAAAGGTGGACGAAGCCGGAAAGGATGCTGAGGAGACTTCCGAAGATACTGACGAGGGTGAGAATGAGGACAAGAAGTCCGAAGAGAACACCGACAAATAAACAGAGATTCAGATCGAGCAGGGAATCCTGCTCGATTTTTGGTTGCGGAAGCGACGGGCAAAAGGCCCTGACATGTCCTTTTGCCATTTCTTATTATTACGCGAGGAGAATACACTATGAGAGAGATCATCTGCGGATGTTCCGAGGATTACACCCCGGAGCAGTTTAATAAACTTGAAGACTATGCGGCTTCCCTTGGGGTGACCCTTAGAAACATCCCCTACAACAGCACCGACACTGCTCTTACAGAGGACTGCGAGATACTTTTCGGGGGCTATGAGGATTGTATGATCGAGGCGGCAAAGGCGCTTAAGTGGTTCCAGAGCAGCTGGGACGGAGCCGACGGGCTTGTAGGTCTTGGTCCCATAAGAAGTGGTCAGGCGATCCTCACCAATGCGGCGGGAGCTTACGACACCATGATCGCCGAGTATCTGATCGGCGGCTGCATTTCCCTGCTCCACAGATTCCCCTATTACGGTAAGGCTCAGGCGGGGAAAGTGTGGGCGGATTGTATGCCGGCAGAGTCTTTTTCCGGCAAAAAAGTACTGATCCTCGGCTGCGGACGGATTGGAAATGCTTTTGCAGTGAGAGCAAACGCCCTGGGGGCAGAGGTTATCGGAGTGACAAGAACTAAGAAGCAAGCTCCGGATTACATTCGGGAGATGAGAACCCTGGATCAGCTGGATGAGCTCCTTCCCAAGGCGGACATTCTGGTTATGCTCCTTCCTTTGGCCAAAGACAATAAGTTTGTCATGGATGAGAGACGGCTTCGACTTATGAAAAAAAGCGCCTACGTCTTAAACGCAGGCAGAGGAAAGACTCTTGACGCTGCAGCTCTTTGCGAGAAGCTAAGAAGAGGGGAGATCGCCGGGGCAATGCTGGATGTTTTCCCGGAAGAGCCTATTAAGAGCGGGGATGAGACCTTTGAGACCCCGGGACTCATTGTGACCCCTCACATTGCGGGTCACAGCGCGGATGCTTTCAACATGGAAAACATCATGGAAATCTTCAAAAAGAACTTAAAGGCCTATGTGGAGGGCAAAGAGCTCTCCCATGTGATTGACATTTCAAAAGGCTATTAGCCGTAAACAAAGGAGCACCGCCGAACAACGGCAGTGCTCCTTTGCATGTGTGGATTTTGTATGATGGTTATTTATTCTTAACTTCCTGAAGCTTCATAGCACGTACCTTCTCGGGAAGTCCCCAGAGGGTGATGAAGCCGGTTGCATCGTTGTGATCGTAAAGCTCACCGGTCTTGAAGGAAGCCAGTTCCTCGCTGTAGAGGCTGTAAGGTGAAGTTGTGCCCGCCTTGATGATGTTGCCCTTGTAGAGCTTAAGCTTAACTTCGCCGGTAACATACTTCTGAGTTGACTCTGCAAAAGCACAGAGAGCCTCGCGAAGAGGAGAGAACCACTTGCCTTCATAAACAACAGAAGCAAGCTTGCTGCCGATCTCTTTCTTAGCGGAAAGAGTAGGGCGATCAAGGATGATCTCCTCGAGCTGTTCGTGAGCGGCCATGAGGATGGTTCCGCCGGGAGTCTCGTATACGCCACGGGACTTCATGCCAACTACACGGTTCTCAACGATATCGCAGATACCGATGCCGTGCTTGCCGCCCAGCTCATTGAGCTTGCGGATGATGTCGGAAACCTTCATCTCAACTCCGTTTACTGTCTTAGGAACACCGGCTTCGAAGGTGATGGAGATCTCCTCGGTCTCATCGGGAGCATTCTGAGGAGTCTGGCTCATTACCAGAAGGTGATCGTAGTTGGGCTCCAGTGAGGGATCCTCAAGCTCGAGACCTTCGTGGGAGATGTGCCACAGGTTACGGTCACGGCTGTAGCTTGAAGTAGTGTCAAAAGGAAGTACGATTCCGTGAGCCTTGCAGTACTCGATCTCATCTTCACGGGACTCCATGGTCCAGATGTCGGTCATTCTCCAGGGAGCGATAACCTTGATGTCAGGAGCGAGAGCCTTGATTCCAAGCTCGAAACGGATCTGGTCATTGCCCTTGCCGGTAGCGCCGTGGCAGATAGCAACCGCACCTTCTTTTCTTGCGATCTCTACAAGCTTCTTTGTGATAACGGGACGAGCCATTGCAGTGCCGAGCAGGTATTTGTTCTCGTAAACTGCACCTGCCTTAACACAGGGCATGATGAAATCATCACAGAACTCATCGGTAATATCTTCAATATAAAGTTTGGAAGCACCTGACATTCTTGCTCTCTCATCGAGACCATCCAGTTCTTCTCCCTGACCTACGTTTACGCAGCAGCATACAACGTCATAGTCAAAAGTTTCCTTGAGCCAGGGAATAACGGCTGTGGTATCAAGACCACCTGAATATGCAAGTACGACTTTTTCTTTCATGATATATTCCTCCAAAAGTAAATTTGTTTGTTTTTCAAATCAGCAATATCACTATAACTCAATAAATATACAAATGCAACCCCAAATTTGAATAAAAATACAGCTTTAGCAAAAATGCATGATTATATAGGAGAAGAAGGATGAATATTGGGCAAAAATACAGGTAAAAACCAAGAAAAACGAGTTGATTTTAATACAATCGAGATGTATAATTATTCACATCTGAAAAACACAGGAGAATAAGAAAATGATTAAAGCAGGAATAATCGGAGCAACAGGCTACGCCGGTGGCGAGCTTGTGAGAATACTTTTAGGACATAAAGACGTGGAGATTGCCTGGATGGCAAGCAAGAGCTACGCCGGGCAGAAATATTCATCCATTTATGAAAACGTGTATCAGCTGATAGATCTGGATTGTATTGCCGATGATCTTCCGGAGCTGGCTAAGACCACAGATGTCATATTCACCGCAACCCCTCAGGGCTATCTTGGAAGCATCTTAACTGAAGATATTTTGAAAGAGTGTAAAGTTATTGACCTTTCGGCGGATTACCGCATCACAGACGTGGAGGTCTACGAGCAGTGGTACGGAATCAAACATGGCAGCCCGGAGTTAATAAAGCAGGCCGCTTACGGACTTCCGGAGATCCACAGAGAGGAGATCAAGGGAAAGCAGCTTATTGCCAACCCGGGATGTTATCCAACCTGCTCCACTCTCAGCATCTATCCCGCCGTTAAAGCCGGAATCATCGATCCCAACACCATCATTATCGATGCCAAGTCCGGAACCAGCGGTGCAGGCAGAGGAGCAAAGACTCAGAACCTTTACTGCGAGGTCAACGAGAATATGAAGGCCTATGGAGTTGCCACCCACAGACACACTCCGGAAATCGAGGAGCAGCTATCAAGAGCAGCCGGAGAGCCGGTGATGATTAACTTCACCCCTCATCTCGCCCCTATGAATCGGGGAATCCTGGCAACCTCCTACGCTAAACTTACAGCGAAGGTGACCAAAGAGGAAATCAGAAAGGTCTATGAGGACTGCTACAAGGATGAGTACTTTGTGAGAGTTCTTCCCGAGGGCCACTGCCCTCAGACCAGATGGGTAGAAGGCAGCAATTTCGTAGATGTGAACTTTGAACTTGATACAAGAACCGGAAGACTTATCATGATGGGAGCCATGGACAACCTGGTAAAGGGTGCTGCCGGCCAGGCGGTGCAGAACATGAACATCCTTTTTGATCTTCCGGAGAACGAGGGACTTAAGTTTGTTCCTGTTTTCCCTTAACAGACAGAAATGAGGTAATATTTATGAAGATAATTGACGGAGGAATCACCGCTGCAAAAGGCTTTCAGGCATCAGCCTGTGAAGCCGGAATCAAATATTCAGGCCGCACCGACATGGCTCTCATTTTCAGTGAGACTCCCTGTGAGAGTGCCGGAACCTACACTTCAAATATTGTAAAAGCTGCCCCGGTTATCTGGGACAGAAACATTACCGACAGCGAAAAGAAAGTTCACGCCGTAGTGATCAATTCCGGAATCGCTAATGCCTGCACCGGAAAAGAGGGGCTTACCTACTGCGATAAGACTGCCAAAGCCTGTGCGAAAGAGCTGAATATCCCCGAGGATTCCGTTCTTGTGGCTTCCACCGGAGTCATCGGAATGCCTATCCCTGTGGATAAGATCGCCTACGGCCTCACCCTTTTGGCTCCCGGCAAAAACTCCTCCAAAGAGAATGCCGCCGCAGCTGCAAGGGCCATTATGACCACAGACACCATGCCCAAGGAGATCGCAGTGGAGTTCACTATCGGCGGAAAAACCGCCCGCATCGGCAGCATGTGCAAGGGCTCCGGAATGATACATCCCAACATGTGCACCATGCTTTCTTTTATCACAACTGACGCAAATATCTCCAAGGAACTTCTTCTTGAGGCTCTGAGAGAGGATGTGAAAGATACCTATAACATGGTTTCCGTTGACGGAGATACTTCCACCAACGACTCCTGCATCATTCTGGCAAACGGAGAGGCAGGAAACGAAAAGATCACTGAGAAAGGCGAGGATTACGAGACTTTTGCAAAAGCCCTTCGACTTGTGAACGAGACCCAGGCAAAGAGAATGGCCGGAGATGGAGAGGGTGCCACCGCTCTTTTCGAGGTGGTAGTTGAGGGGGCTGACACCAAGGAAACCGCAGTGACTGTAGCAAAAAGTGTTGTCTCCTCAAGCCTTGTTAAGACCGCGATCGCCGGACACGATGCCAACTGGGGACGTATCTTTTGCGCAATGGGCTACTCAGGAGCACAGTTTGATCCCGAGATTGCCGAACTCAGATTTGAGAGTAAGGCAGGCAGCATCCTCATTGCAAAAAACGGCGCCGGTGTGGATTTTGACGAGGAAATCGCCACGAAGATCTTATCCGAACCGGAGGTGAGTGCCATCATCAACCTTCATCAGGGTGAGGCAAAAGCCACTGTCTGGGGCTGCGATCTGACTCACGAATACATCAGCATTAACGCGGATTACCGTTCCTAGACGGGAGGATAGAAAATGAACGAACAGGAAATGAATAAATATCTGGAAAAAGCCGAGGTTCTCATTGAGGCACTTCCCTATATCCAGAGATTCAATCGAAAGATCATAGTAGTTAAATACGGCGGAAGTGCCATGGCGGATGACAATTTAAAGCGCCAGGTCATCGCCGATGTAACCCTCTTGAAGCTGGTAGGCTTTAAGCCCATTATCGTTCACGGAGGGGGCAAGGAAATCAGCAGCTGGATCAAGAAAGTGGGAATGGAGCCTAAGTTTATCAACGGACTTCGGGTGACGGATGAGCCCACAATGGAGATCGCGGAGATGGTACTTAACCGGGTAAACAAAGGCCTGGTTCAGTATGTACAGGAGCTGGGAGTCAAAGCCGTGGGAATAAGCGGCAAGGACGGCGGTCTCCTGAAGGTGGAGAAGAAGCTCTCCGACGGAGAGGATATCGGTTACGTGGGAAATGTGACAGAGGTCAATCCCAAGATCCTCTACGATCTTTTGAACGATGACTTCCTGCCCATAGTGGCACCTATTGGTCTCGATGACAATTTTGAGACCTACAACATCAATGCGGACGATGCGGCCTGCGCTATCGCAAAAGCAGTGAAAGCCGAGAAGCTGGCTTTTCTCACAGATACTCCCGGAGTGCTTAAGGATGTTCACGATGAGAGTTCCCTTATTTCAGAACTTAGCCTGCAGGAGGCCTTAAAGCTTATTGATAACGGAATTGTGGGAGGAGGAATGATCCCGAAGCTCAACAACTGCATCGATGCTATTGAGAACGGAGTATCCAGGGTGCATATCCTGGACGGACGGATCGCCCACTGTCTCCTTTTGGAATTCTTTACACATAAAGGTGTCGGAACTGCGATCCTGGCTGACACGGAAGGGAAGTATTACAATGGCAATTAATTATATGGAAAAAGCCGACGAGGCGCTTTTGCATGTGTACAACCGCTTTCCCGTGGTTCTGGACCACGGTGAGGGTGTGAAACTCTACGACACCGAGGGCAAGGAGTATCTGGATTTTGCGGCGGGAATTGCAGTGTGCGGACTCGGCTACGGAAATAAGAAATTTGGAGAGGCCTTAAAGGCTCAGATCGATAAACTGACACACACATCCAATCTTTTCTACAATCCGGTAGTGGCAGAGGCGGCAAATGCCCTAAGAGAAGTCTCACAGATGGATAAGGTCTTTTTCACAAACAGCGGCACCGAGGCCATTGAGGGAGCCTTAAAGGCGGCGAGAAGATATTCCTATACCAAGGGTACTGGACGCACCGGGTTTATCGCCATGGAGCACTCTTTTCACGGACGAAGCATGGGAGCCCTCTCAGTTACCGGAACCAAAAGTTACAGGGATCCTTTTGAGCCGCTGATCCCGGGAGTCGCTTTTGCAAAATACAACGATCTTGAAAGTGTAAAAGCCCTTGTGGATGACAACACCTGCGGCATCATTCTGGAGCCGATCCAGGGTGAAGGAGGAATCGTTCCCGCAAATAAAGAGTTTCTTGAGGGAGTAAGAACCCTTTGTGACGAGAAGGACATTGTTCTGATCTTCGATGAGATCCAGTGCGGAATGGGCCGAAGCGGCGATTATTTTGCCTGGCAGGGCTACGGGGTAAAGCCGGGCATCATGACCATGGCAAAAGCCATCGGAAACGGAATCCCCGTCGGAGCTTTTGCGGTGAGTGAGAAGATGGCAAAAGCCACCTTGCTCCCCGGCGATCACGGAACTACCTACGGAGGAAATCCTCTGGCGGCAGCAGCGGTTCTGGCGGTGACGGAAATCTTTAAGGAGGAAGATCTTCTCACCCATGTAAAAGAGATGTCTGAATATCTCTATGAGAAATTGGAAAAGCTGACTGCGGAGAAGGAAGAGATCCTGGAGCACAGAGGCAAGGGTCTCATGCAGGGACTTCTCCTGAAGAATCCGGTGGGAGAGACCGTAAAAAGAGCATTGGCCAACGGACTTATTGTGATCTCTGCCGGACAGAATGTACTCAGGGTGGTGCCTCCTCTCGTGGTGACCAAAGAAGATATCGACAGATTTGTGGTGCTTCTTGATTCATCACTTTAACAGGTAAAATAGTTGTCGGACTATTGGCTGAATTGACAAATTATAAGGCTGAAAAATGAAAGAATTTGCAGGATTTACTCAGAAGAAATGCAAGATTTCAACCGAGTAAGTCCTGTTTTTTATTAATTTTTGTTAAAAAAATAACATATATGAATAATTTTGAATTTTTTTGCAGTTTATCTTGCAAAATGGGTTGATTATTTCAGGAAGGGGTAATATACTCATATTGCAAGAATTTGTTTGTCAACTAAAGTTGGTTAACAGGAGGATAATAGTTATGAACCCGTATGTTGAGAGCGTAATTGAGAACGTAAGAAAGAAATACGCTAACGAGCCTGAGTTTATTCAGACTGTTGAAGAAGTACTTTCTTCATTATCACCGGTTGTAGATAAGCACCCCGAGTATGAGGCTGCTGATCTTCTCGGAAGAATGGTAGAGCCCGAGAGAATGTTCACATTCAGAGTTACATGGATGGATGACAACGGCCAGTATCATACAAACACAGGTTACAGAGTGCAGTTCAACGGCGCTATCGGACCTTACAAAGGCGGTCTTCGTTTCCAGCCTAACGTTTATCCCGGTATCCTTAAGTTCCTCGGCTTTGAGCAGATCTTCAAGAACAGCCTTACAGGTCTTCCTATCGGCGGCGGTAAGGGTGGTTCAGACTTTGATCCCGCTGGTAAGTCAGACGCTGAGATCATGCGTTTCTGCCAGAGCTTCATGACAGCTCTCTATCGTTATATCGGTCCCGACATCGACGTTCCCGCTGGTGACATGGGTGTTGGCGGACGTGAGATCGGTTACCTCTATGGTCAGTATCGTCGCCTTAAGGGCACATTCGAGAATGGCGTTCTCACAGGTAAGGGATTCAGCTACGGTGGTTCTCTTACACGTCCCGAAGCAACAGGTTACGGCGCAGTTTATTACCTTCAGGAAGTACTTGAGCACGAAGGTGAGTCTATCGAAGGCAAGACTATCGCATGTTCAGGTTTCGGTAATGTAACATGGGGTATCTGCAAGAAGGCTGCTGCACTTGGTGCTAAGGTTATCACTCTTTCAGGTCCCGACGGATACATCATTGATCCCGAAGGCATCGTTACAGAAGAGAAGATCAACTACCTTCTCGAGATGAGAAATTCAGGACGCAACCGCGTTCAGGATTATGCTGACAAGTTCGGCGTAGAATTCTTCCCCGGCGAGAAGCCTTGGGGTGTTAAGGCTGACATCATCATGCCTTCAGCTATGCAGAACGATGTTAGAATGGACAGCGCAGAGAAGATCGCTGCTAACGGCATCAAGTACTACATCGAAGTAGCTAACATGCCTACCACCAACGATGCTCTTAAGTTCCTTATGGATCAGGAAGGCATGATCGTTGCTCCTTCTAAGGCAGTTAACGCAGGTGGTGTTGCAGTTTCTGCACTTGAGATGTCCCAGAACTCAGAGAGACTTGTTTGGACAGCTGAAGAAGTTGACGGACAGCTCCACAAGATCATGAAGAACATCTTCAAAGTATCAGTTGATGCTGCTGAAGAGTATGGCCTTGGCTTCAACCTTGTAGCAGGCGCTAACATTGCCGGCTTCCTTAAGGTTGCTGAAGCTATGATGGCTCAGGGTGTATTCTAAATCCCTGGTATTACTAAGCCCCTTATTAGGTTAACCCCTATTAACAGACTATGTGATCCCAATATAGTGGTGAGAGAGCGTACTTTTTGTACGCTCTTTCGCTTTTAAAGGAATATTTGGCGCGGCATCTGTGATGCGGCAGTTTGCAACAATTGACAGGATCCTTAACAGACGGTTAATCAAAGTTTAACAATTGGGCCTCAAAACACGGTTGATATTAAAAGTTGCCTTAGGTAAAATAAATATGTTAGTGGTCTAAAGAGAAAAACAGCCGGATTTTGCTATGAGAAGCAGGAGATTTTGTTTTTTTCTTTCTTTTATTATGATTTTCGGGACGGTACTGATGCTTTTTGGATGCAGTGACGATACCCTTGAGGAAGTACCCATCTCTCGGGAGACCGAGGTGACTTCAGACGAGGAGAATCCCCATAATGAGGCAGCTGAAGATAGTGACAAGGATACAGTCCTTGTGTATGTCTGCGGAGCAGTTAATTCTCCCGGCGTATATTCTCTTGAGGCTTCCGCAAGACTTTTTCAGGCGGTGGAGGCTGCCGGCGGAATGAGAGAGGATGCCTGTCAGGATGCAATGAACCTTGCCCGTCCGCTGGTTGACGGAGAGCAGATAAAGGTGCCGACAATTGAGGAAGCGAAAGCCGGAGAGGCCGGGACAGAGCCCGGAGCAGATTCGACGTCAGAGCCCGGAAGCGGCAAGATCAATATTAACACTGCCGAAGAGTCAGAACTCACCTCCCTTAGCGGAATAGGGAGCGTTAAGGCAGGAAGTATCATCGAATATCGCAGCAGCCACGGAGGCTTTTCAAGCATAGAGGATCTTATGAAGGTGGATGGGATAGGCGAAGGTACTTTTGACAAGATCAAAGATAAAATAACGATATAACGAAGGGGTTAATATAAATGGCAAGACGAGTTCTTGTAGTAGATGATGAGAAATTAATAGTTAAAGGACTCAAGTTTTCTCTTGAGCAGGACGGAATGGAAGTTGAATGTGCCTATGACGGTGAGGAGGCTCTGAACAAGGTGAAGGATTCGGAATTCGACATGGTCATCCTTGACGTTATGCTTCCCAGACTTTCAGGTCTGGAGGTGTGTCAGCATATCAGAGAATTTTCTGATGTGCCGGTGATCATGCTTACCGCCAAGGGTGATGATATAGATAAAATCATGGGCCTGGAGTTCGGGGCTGATGATTACATGACCAAGCCTTTTAATATTCTGGAACTTAAGGCCAGGATGAAGGCAATCACAAGAAGAACCGACAACATGAGAAAGCAGGAGAAGAAGGATTCCGTGATTGAGATCGGAGGACTCAAGATGGATACTGACGCCAGAAGAGTCTTTTTCAATGATAGGGAGATCAATCTCACAGTCAAGGAGTTCGATGTGCTGGTGCTTCTCATTACCCATCCCAACAAGGTCTACAGCCGGGATAAGCTTCTCTCCCTGATCTGGGGCGACAGCTACATCGGTGAGGCCAGAACTGTGGATGTACATGTGAGCAGACTCAGAGATAAGCTTTCAATGGTTTCAGGAAAGCAGTTTATCCATACGAAGTGGGGAGTAGGCTATTATTTCGAAGCATAGTTTGAGGAGTAAACTGAATAAGAATCTTCACAGCATGTGGTTCAGACTGGTGATCCTGATGCTGATCATAGGTATCATTCCGGTGGTAGTGATCAGGGAGACCATCCTTTCAGGAAATGAGCTGCGTGCTGTTTCCGCGCGGTCGGATAATCTTCTTGGCAGTACCAAAAGGGTTGCGGGAGATATTGGCAAGTCTGGATTTTTTGACTCGGGATATGACCTTGTGATAGAGGGGGAGATCACTCAGCTCGCAGATTTTTATGAGGGCCGGGCTTTTGTGGTGAACACAGAGCACAAGATCATTTTTGACACTCAGGGCGGAAATGAGGATATGGTAAGAGAGTATATCTCTCCGGAGTATACCAAAGCCCTCAAGGGTTCCCCGGAAGTAGTGACAGATACCAAAGGGGGAAGGGTGATCTGCGCCTGTCCCATCAAAGTGAAGGATTCCAAGGAAGAGACGGCTATTAAAGGGGTTCTTGTGGTGGCGGGATCTCTGGATAGGGTGCTTTTGGATACCAAGGAGGCCAGAGACAAGACTCTTATCTATCTGGTATGTATCTGCCTTGTGGTAGTTCTTTTGATACTTCTAACGGCGTTCTGGTACATGATACCTATGAGGAACTTCAAGCGGGAGGCACTGAATTTTGCCGAGGGCTATGAAGATGAACTGAAAGATGTGGGAGGTTATGCCGAGCTCAGTGAGATAACCGGTGCACTCAATGAGGCGGTGGCCAGATTTAAGCGTCAGGATGAGTCCCGGGATGAGTTCGTATCCAACGTGTCCCATGAGCTTAAGACTCCTATCACTTCCATGAAGGTGCTGGCGGATTCACTTTTGGCTCAGCCGGAGGTGCCCTCTGAACTCTACAGGGAATTCCTCTCCGACATTGCCAGGGAGATCGACAGAGAGAACAATATCATCACCAACCTTCTTACTCTGGTTCGTTTGGACAACAAGGAAATGTTTGAGGTCAAAAGTGTCAATATCAATGATCTCCTGGAGTTCATTTTGAAGACACTTCGGCCTATTGCAACCCAGCACAATATAGAACTTATGATGGAGAGTTTTCGCCCGGTCATTGCAGAGGTGGATGAGGCGAAGCTCAACACAGCACTCACCAATCTTATAGAGAATGGAGTTAAGTACAACAAGGAGGGCGGCTATGTCCATGTAACCCTGAATGCGGACCATCAATATTTCTATGTGCGGATCGAGGATTCCGGAATAGGAATTCCCGAGTCGGAGCTGGAAAATATATTTGAGAGATTTTACCGCGTAGACAAGTCCCATTCTAAGGAGATCAGCGGTACCGGTCTTGGCCTTGCCATTGTAAAGAATATCATTCTTCTCCACAGAGGCTCAATAAAGGTCAACAGTACCCCGGGGGAGGGATCCACTTTCAACGTGATGATCCCGCTGACCTATGTGAAGTAGAGGTGACCGGTATGAGAATTAGCAGAAAGATTCTGGCGGCGTTTGTCTTTATTATGATCCTTGCCTGTGCAGGCTGCTCCCGGAAGTCTTCCGGCAAAGCCGATGATGACGGAAGATGGATGTACGGTATTGATGTGGATGAAATAGAGCTTGAGAGATTCAAGTACAAGACTAAGGCGGAGGATTCCGAGGAGGATATAAGCATAACCCTTAAAGATCTGGAGGAGATGCCGGTGAAGAAGGGGAGTCTCAATCCGCTGCCTGCGGATGTGGAACTTCAGGGAGCGGAGATCTGTGACGGAGTCCTGACTCTTGATTTTTCCGACGACTATTACAATATGGGGTCTACGAGAGAGGTACTGTGCCGGGGGGCTTATGTGCTGACTCTGATGCAGATCCAGGGGGTGGACGGTGTGGAATTCACCGTGAACAACAAGCCACTGGAATATTCCACCGGCGGGGAAGTCGGGGTAATGACAGAGGATACCTTTGTGGATGGAGGCACTGTTTTGCTTGAGGCGGAATAAACGCCGGGGGATATGAGAGCGCAGGATGCGCTATGTTTTTAAGATTATTGAGGAGAACATATAAGGAGATCGACAGGAGGCCTTTGGCTTTTGTCGGTCTCCTTCTTGTACTTATTGCGGGAATTAGAGTCTTCGGAATCCTTGAGGAGCTGAATGGGATCAGGGTTCCCGAAGGGAATATCAAAGTCAGGGGGATCGTCTCGGAGATAGACTCCTTCGGGGATCGGTTCAAGTTTGTTCTTGAGACAAAAGAACTGGGTAAGCTCTTGGTATACCTGGATGAGCCGGAGGATATCAGTCTTGGAAACGAGGTGGAGGTCATGGGGGAAGCGAAAGAGTATGCGGAACCCGGAAACCCCGGAGAGTTTAACCTAAAGCGATATTATCAGATAAAAGGCATCACCGGCCGGATCTTTTGTGACAGGATACTCAAGGTGAACTCCCGGGTGAGATTTTATGACGAGACCATAAGACGAATAAATCTGCACCTTAACGAGCTTATCAGGGAAGTCTTTCCCGATGATGAGGCGGGAACAGCGGCAGCTATGCTTATAGGCAGCAAGGAGTCTTTGGAGGAGGGAGTCAAAGACCTTTACCGAAGTAATGGGATAGCCCATCTTCTTGCGGTGTCGGGGCTTCATGTGAGTCTAATAGGGGCTCTTGCCAAAAGAGCTGCCGGAAAGCTTTTTTCCAACGGAATAGGGGGGAGCGTTTTTGCCATAGTCCTGGTGGGAATCTATGCCGGGGTGGCCGGGTTCAAGCCTCCGGTGCTTCGGGCTTTTACTTTTTTCGTGCTGGGCACCGGCGCTGAGGCATTTGGGAGACGAAATGACCGGATCACAGCTTTTTTTCTGGCGGCGGGACTGATTCTTAATCGAAATCCAATGTTGTTTTTTGACGGGGGTTTTTATCTTTCTTTTGCCGCAGCGGCCAGTTTTATGGTGCTGGGAATCTTTGAGGAGCGAGAAAGAAATGCTCTGAGACGCATGAGAGTAAGGGGGAGAAAGAACATAGTTTCCGCAAAAGGAAGTATTGTTCCGAGTTTTATGCTGTTTCTTTTCACTACCCCCATCATTATGAAGTGCTACTATGAGCTGCCCCTTGTGGGGACCTTGATGAATATTTTGGCCATTCCCCTAATGTCTGCTTTTTTTCTGCTGGGTCTTCTGGCCCTGGCTCTTTCCGGGGGGAACCTTGTCCTTGGCAAAGCCGCCGGAAGTGTGGCAGTTCTCCCTTTGAGGCTGATCGCTTTTTGCTCTGAGAAGGTGAAGGTAATCTTCGGAGCTCCTTTCGTGACCGGGAATGTGAGCCTTCTGAGGCTTTTTCTTTTTTACGGGGGATTGGTGCTCCTATTGTTTTTCATATACAAAAGGACTGACCCCTTAAAAAAGCCCTCTCCTGGCCTTTTGATTAAGATTTTTTCCCTGGGAGTTTTGCTGTTGAGCATTCTTCTGGTAAAAATACCCCAAAGAGACCTGGAGATAACCATGCTTGATGTGGGGCAGGGAGAGTGTCTTTGCATCAGAAGCAGGCCGGGGCACTGCATCCTCATAGACGGAGGCAGTACGGATGTAAGTAAAGTGGGGCAGTACAGGATCATTCCCTTTTTGAAGTATAATGGGATCCGGAAGGTGGATGCCATTTTTGTGACCCACGAGGATGAGGACCACATAAGCGGGCTTTTGGAACTGGCAAAAGATCCCGGAATCAAGGTGGAGAGGCTTTATCTCACATGTCAGGCCGCAGAGACGAAGGCAGGGCAGGAGCTTATAAAGGCTTTTGAGGATAAGGGAGAAGCAGGTCTTTTTGCAAAAGGAGATAATGCGAAATCGGGAAAACTTACCCTGAGTTGTCTTTATCCGGATAAGTCTCTTGTTCCAAAGGATCCAAATCAGGGGTCGATGGTGCTGAGGCTCTCCTACGGAAGCTTTACCATGCTCCTGACAGGTGATCTGGAGGGAGAGGGGGAAGAACTTTTGGCTGAAGAACTAAAAGGTGAAGCCTTCAGTGTTTTGAAGGTGGGCCATCACGGTTCCAACAACGGTACCGGGGAGACTCTGCTTGAGGCGGTACAGCCTTCGCTTGGAGTAATTTCCTGCGGAATTGATAACCGCTACTCCCATCCGGGCAAGGAGGCACTTCAAAGGCTTGAGGAGTGGAAGGTTTTGGTCAAAAGGACGGATGAGTCCGGAGCCATAAGGCTTGTTACTGACGGAAATTCCTTGAAGGTTTCCGTGTTTCGTACTAAACTTGTGAAAGAAAAGGAGGAAGGGCATGAGAAATAGAAAACTTTTTGCAATTATCGCCCTCATTTTAGTGGGAGCTATGGTGCTTGGAACCATTAGCGTACTGATTACAACAATGTAGAAGTGATTCTGGGGATATGATATAATTATTTAGTTACAGTCGCATTTTTTGGATACTTATTATGGCATACACAAATCCTATTGAAGAACAACTGAAGAAGGGTGAGATCAGCCGGCTCTACCTGCTCTGCGGGGAGGAGGAGTATCTGAAGAATCAGTACCGGGACAAGCTCATAAAAGCTTTGGTTCCGGAGGAGGACGGATTCAACTGTATCAGGTATTCCGGAGAGGATTTGAGTCCTGAGGAGATAGCGTCCACTGCCGGGGAGGTGCCTTTTTTCGCGGAGCGAAAGGTACTGGTGGTGGAGAACAGCGGCTTTTTCAAGACCAATCAGGAGATGCTGGCGGAATTTTTTGAGGAGATCCCGGACACTACGGTGCTCATTTTTGTGGAGAAGAACGTGGATAAACGGAAGCGGATCTACAAATCCATGCAGAAGCACGGCACCATTGCGGAGTTCGGCACCCCGGAGGAGGGCACCATTGCAAGGTGGATCCTGACCAGGTTTAAGAAGGCAGATATCAAAGTCCAAAAAGGGGTGGCGGAGGAGCTGATCGCCCGCTGCGACAGGAACATGACTCTTTTGGACAATGAGATGGAGAAGCTCATCGCCTATTCTTTGGAGAGCAGGGAGATCCGGCTGGCAGATCTGGAAGCCATCTCGGTGAGAACCATTAACGGCAAGGTCTTTGAGATGGTGGATGCGGTGAGTGAGAGGAATAAGAAGAAGGCCCTTGATCGTTATTACGATCTGCTTGCTCTTAAGGAAGCACCTCTTGGAATCTTATTTCTTATTAATCGGCAGTATCGGAACCTCTATGGCGTAAAGTCCATGATGGGGGAGGGATTTACGGTAAAGGAAATCGCAGAGAGGCTTTCCCTCAGGGATTTCGCGGTGCGAAGATATCAGCAGATCGCCGGAAAACTTTCCGGTAAAACGATCCGGGAGGCAATGGAAGAGTGTGCCCTCCTGGAGGAGGCGGTAAAGCAGGGAAATTTATCTGACCGCCTGAGTGTGGAATTATTTATTATCAAATACAGCAGTCGAAGTGAGGAAAACTAATGGCTAGAATTGACCAGGATCGTATTCGTAATTTTTGCATAATTGCCCATATTGACCATGGCAAATCAACCCTGGCGGACCGGATCATTGAGATGACCGGGCTTTTGACCAGCAGAGAGATGCAGTCCCAGGTGCTGGACAACATGGAACTGGAGAGAGAGAGAGGAATAACCATCAAGGCTCAGTCGGTGAGAATCGTGTACACCGCCAGGGATGGAAAAGAATACATTCTCAACCTCATTGACACTCCGGGACATGTGGACTTCAACTATGAGGTTTCAAGATCCCTTGCGGCTTGTGAGGGTGCGGTTCTCGTGGTGGATGCGGCTCAGGGCGTGGAAGCACAGACCCTTGGCAATGTCTATCTGGCCCTGGATCATGACCTGGAGGTGGTTCCGGTCATCAACAAGATCGACCTTCCAAGTGCGGATCCCGACAGAGTCAAGGAGGAGATAGAGGATATCATAGGCCTTGACGCGGAGGATGCCCCTCTGATCTCTGCCAAGACCGGAGTGGGAGTGGAAGATGTTCTTGAAAAGATCGTGTCCGACCTCCCTGCACCAGACGGAGATGCAGATGCTCCATTAAAAGCTTTGATCTTCGACTCAGTATATGATCCTTATAAAGGAGTTATTGTTTTCTGCCGCTTCATGGACGGAGAGTTAAAACCCGGAATGCGTATTCGCATGATGGCAACCGGCGCTGAGGCAGATGTAGTGGAGACAGGATACTTTGGTGCAGGACAGTTTATCCCCTGTGATTCCCTGAGTGCCGGAATGGTTGGATATTTTACCGCAAGCCTTAAGAATGTGGCGGATACCCGGGTGGGAGATACTGTCACTTTGGCGGGAAATCCCTGCAAGGAGGCGCTCCCCGGCTACAAGAAGGTAAACTCCATGGTTTACTGTGGAATGTATCCTGCTGACGGAGCTAAGTATCCGGATCTCAGAGACGCTCTGGAGAAGCTTCAGCTTAACGATGCGGCTCTTCAGTTTGAGCCGGAGACTTCAGTGGCTCTAGGCTTTGGTTTCAGATGCGGATTTTTGGGCCTTCTCCATTTGGAGATCATTCAGGAGCGATTGGAGAGAGAGTACAACCTGGATCTGGTTACCACAGCCCCCAGCGTTGTATACAAGGTACATAAGACTAACGGAGAAGTCATGACACTGACCAACCCCACAAACCTTCCGGACCCCTCGGAGATCGAGTACATGGAAGAACCTTTTGTGGCGGCAGAGATCATGGTGACTTCTCAGTACATCGGCGCCATCATGGATCTTTGCCAGGAGCGCCGGGGAATATATAAGAGCATGGAGTATCTCGAGGAGACCAGAGCGCTCCTCAAGTACGATCTGCCCCTGAACGAGATCATTTATGATTTCTTCGATGCCTTGAAATCCAGATCCAGAGGTTATGCATCCTTTGACTACGAGCTCAAAGGCTACGAGAAGTCGGATCTGGTGAAACTGGACATCCTTATCAACAAGGAGGGAGTGGATGCCCTCTCCTTCATCCTTCACAAGTCCACCGCCTACGAGAGAGGACGGAAGATGTGTGAGAAGCTCAAGGAAGAGATTCCTCGCCAGATGTTTGAGGTGCCCATTCAGGCGGCAATAGGAAGCAAGATCATTGCCAGCGAGACAGTAAAGGCAATGCGAAAAGACGTACTTGCCAAGTGTTACGGCGGTGATATTTCTCGTAAAAAGAAACTTCTTGAGAAGCAGAAGGAAGGTAAGAAGCGCATGAGGCAGGTGGGCTCGGTGGAGATCCCCCAGAAGGCCTTCATGAGCGTGCTTAAGCTTGACGATGAATAGAGATATGGAACTGTATATTCATGTTCCTTTTTGTGTGAGGAAATGTGCCTACTGCGATTTTCTGTCCTTTTCCCGGGAACCGGAGGTTCGCAGTGCCTACGTAAAAAGGCTCACAGAAGATATTGCGGCATTCGGGGAGAGATTCAGGGACAGAGAGATCACCAGTCTTTTTGTAGGGGGCGGAACTCCTTCCATACTTTCACCCCGGGAACTGGAGAAGATCATAGGGAGAACCTTTGAGTGTTTTTCCTTTTCCAAAGATTCGGAGATAACGGTGGAGGCCAACCCCGGAACTTTAAATGCGGATAAGCTCTCGGCGCTTTTTTCGGCGGGGGCAAACCGGCTGAGCCTTGGATTGCAGTCCGCCGATGAAAAGGAACTAAAAATGCTGGGAAGGATCCACAGCTATGAGTCTTTTCTTGAGGAATATGCGCTTTCCCGAAAAGTGGGCTTTTCCAATATCAATGTGGACCTCATTTCCGCTCTGCCGGGACAGAGCCCGGATTCTTTTGCCGAAACCCTTCATAAGGTCCTTGCCCTAAGCCCGGAGCATCTTTCCGTCTATTCCCTTATCACGGAGGAGGAAACTCCTTTTGCCGGGGGGATAGATGCCCTGGGAAGACCCCTTCCCCCTTATCCCACAGAAGAAGAGGTGGAGGAGATGGATGAGATTACGGAGAGCCTTTTGCCATCCTGTGGTTACAACCGCTATGAGATCTCCAATTATGGACTGCCGGGAAGAGAATGCCGGCACAACATTGGATACTGGACGGGGGTAAGCTATCTGGGAATAGGCCTTGGAGCAGCCTCCTATTTAAACAGGGGCCGGTACAAGGTAACGGAATCCCTGGGAGATTATCTAACAGGAGAGGGAGAGCCTGAACTCACAGAGGTGATAGGAGTGAAGGAAGCCATGGAGGAGTTCATGATCCTGGGAC
>JAQYAH010000028.1 GCA_029227635.1 Clostridiales bacterium | reverse complement strand
CAATGTCTTTGCCCGTCTTGTTGCATCCGTACAAGTATTTCAATATCTTGAAGATGATCAAGTGCATGTCGTTCTTCGCCATTTGCTTCTCCTTTTCTGCATAAAAAAAGCACCATATTCCCGAAATTTTTTCAGGAACTTAGTGCTTTTGCTCTACCGTTTCACCCAGCGCAAGAGCTATTAAAGCTATTCTATCTGAGTCAAAATCCTCTTTTTCAATAACATCCAATAGAAGTTTCCAATTTTCTTCGGTTTTTGAATTTACCATCACGCCTAATGCATACTCTTTGTCATTGTACAATTCAATCAGTTTCTCTTTTAGTTTTTTACCAACTTCACTAGCCATCAAATTCATCCTTAAAGAATAATTCTGTTATTGCATCCTGAATCTTTTCCCGTCCTATGATTCTGTAGTTTTCCGCCATCTAACGTATTCTTTCTTGGGGGGCAAGGCATTAATTTCTTCCATCATTTCACTAATAATAGCGTCAAATTGTCTTTGTTTATCTTGGCTCAAATCTTCTTTTTTCATATTCGATGTAACCTCTTGCCGCCAACACTTGCATTGCAGCATCTTGATGCAATATCATATTATTTTGAACATCTCAAAAACAAATACACAAGACCGGAACCCCCACAACTGGTTATTCCGGTCTCCTCACTTCTCAAACTATTCCATAAACTCTTCATCCTGATAATCCCGGATGATCCACTTATACAGGGTCTTCACCGCCGGTGCCATAAAACCCGGGTTCATTGCCGCAAGGCCGATTATCCGGGAGGCCTCCGGCTTGATGTTGTAAGTATCCACATCGTAGGGGATATGTCTCATGCAGAGTTCCGGCATCAGGCATATTCCAAAGCCCTCCTCCACCAGGGCCACGGTGGAAAGGTCATCCACCACGTGGTAGTGGGATTCGATCTCAAGCGAATTCTCCCGAAGGAAGTTCTGAATGTCCGCATCTGTGGATTCACGCTGAGTTACAAACTGGTAGTCCCTCATCTCCTCCACGGAGATCTCCCCGGGCTTTGAGGTCTTTGAGCCTTTGGGGAGCACACAAAGGAGCGGGTCTCTGTAAAGGGGGACGATGGGGATATCCTTGGCCGCTGAGACCGAGAGGAATCCGAAATCCACCACGCCCTTCTTGATCCAGTAATACACATCGTCGTAGGTTCCCTCGTAGACATCGATCTTGATATCCTCATATTTGCTCTTGAAAGAATTGAGGATCTCGGGGAGCCAGGTTGTACAGACGCTGGAGAACACCGCCAGCTTGATGCGTCCCTGTTTGAGACCATTCATCTCCGCGATGGCCTGATGCAGGCTCTCGTCACTGTTGAGCACCCCATTGACAAAAGGCAAAAGCCTCTCTCCCGCATTGGTGAGTTTGATTCCGGATTTGCTCCTTGTGAGCACGGAAAAGCCCAGCTCTTTCTCCATTGCCGCTATGGAATGGCTGATAGCCGAGGGGGTTAGCCCTAAAAACTCCGCCGCACCATGGAAACTTCCCAGATCTGCTACCGTCTTAAAAACCTGATATGTCAGCAGGGTCATCTTGTTCTCCTCTCTATCTGAATTTCAAATGAATTTCTTTCATATAACAACAGCGTGCATGAAATCTCATGCACGCCTTGATTTTAATTCTATCTGTTGCACTTGTAAAGAAGGTCTTCCCATCTTCTGTCAACTTCTTCCTGGAACTTCACAATGAGGTCCTCGTTGCCGGGCTTGAAGAGATGTTTAAATCTGCCCTGTTTGATGAGGAAGTCCTCAATGGGGAGTTTGTGCTTGGGCTCGTAGGAGAGCTTCCATTTGCCCTCTTCCACTTCGAAAAGGGGCCAGTAGCAGGTCTCCACCGCCAGCTTGCAGATGTCCATGATCTCTGCGGTCTCATATCTCCAGCCTCTGGGACAGGGAGTCATGATGTTGAGGAAGCAGGGTCCTTCGGTGTAGATCGCCTTCTCCGCCTTCTTGTGGATATCCCGGAAGTTGCCGGTAAATGTAGTCTGACCTACATAGGCAATGTTGTGGTCTGCCATGATAGCTGCCAGGTCTTTTCTGTACTGAGGTTTGCCGTTGGATACTTTTCCCGCAGGGGTGGTGGTGGTATCCGCGTACATGGGAGTTGCAGAAGATCTCTGAATACCGGTGTTCATGTAAGCGCCGTTGTCGTAGCAGACATAAACCAGGTCATGGCCTCTCTCCATTGCGCCGGAAAGGGACTGGAAACCGATATCGTAGGTTCCGCCGTCACCGCCGAAAGCGATAAACTTGTAGTTGGTATCCTTGTCCAGCTTACCTCTTTTTTTCATGGCGCGATAAGCTGTCTCGACCCCACTTAAGGTTGCCCCGGCGTTCTCAAAGGCATTGTGGATGTAGCTGTCCTCCCAAGCTGTGTAGGGATAGGTAAAAGATGATACCTCAAGGCAGCCTGTCGCATTTGCAATTACCGCGTGATCTCCCTCGTGGATGGCACGAAGGACCGCTCTTACTCCGATAGTAGCTCCGCAGCCGGCACACATACGATGTCCGGGGGCTAATCTTTCGGGTCTGTTCATGATATCCAGCATTTCGTTTTTGCTCATTTCTAACCCCTCCTATTTGCGTAATCCGATGTACCGGTGCTGTTTAACTTCGGTTCCGTTAACTACCATGTCCTCGATCTCAAGGAAAACGCCCTTGGCATCTTCCACTGTGAAGTCACGTCCGGAAAGACCGTAGATGTAGTTCACTGACTCAAGGAACACTTTGTTTCTGTAAAGACCTGCAGGAATCTCCATACCGAGAGGACCGCAGTTTCCGTTGTAGCTCTCGCAGCGGTCCATGATAGCAACCGCCTTGCAGCCGGAGAGAGCGTTGGCAATTTCTTTTTCGGGAAAAGGACGGAACACTCTGATCTTAAGGAGTCCCACCTTCTTGCCCTGTTCTCTGAGGAGGTCTACCGCTTCCTTTGCGGTTCCCGCTGCACTTCCGATGATGACCATGGCATACTCGGCATCTTCCATGCGATACTCCTCAAAAAGGCCGTAGCTGCGTCCGGACATTGCCTCAAATTTCTTAGCCACCTCAAGGATGACTTCCTTTGAGGCCTCAAGAGCATCTTCCTGATTCTTCTTGGCTTCCATTGCGTAGGAAACTACTGAGTAGGGACCTACGGCGATGGGCTTTCCGGGATTCAAAAGGAACTCTTCGGGCTCATACTCACCTACAAAGTTCTTAACATCCTCGGTCTCAAGAAGTTCTATATTCTCCACCGCGTGGCTGGTGATGAATCCATCCTGGCAGATCATAATAGGAAGATGCACTCTCGCGTCCTCTGCGATTGGATATGCCTGAATGAAGTTGTCGTAAGCTTCCTGGTTGTTCTCAGCGTAGATCTGAATCCAACCGGTATCTCTTGCACCCATACCGTCGGAGTGGTCACAGTTGATGTTGATAGGACCGGAGAGAGTACGGTTTACAAGGGCAAGGGCGAGAGGCATGCGGTTTGAAGCCGCAAGAAGGAGCTCCTCCCACATAAGAGCAAGTCCGGCGGAGGAAGTAGCTGTAAGGCTTCGGCAGCCTGCTGCCTCAGCACCGATGGCCGCACTCATGGAAGAGTGCTCACTCTCTACCGGGATGAACTCTGTATCCATCTGGCCGTTTGCGATATAGTTGGAGACCATCTGAGGGATCTCCGTTGAAGGAGTGATGGGGAAAGCCGGCATTACATCCGGGTTGATCTGACAGATTGCGTAAGAAACTGCCTCATTACCTGACATACGATCTCTTCTTGCCATTTTATCTTCCCTCCTTCATCTCGATTGCTTCGAACGGGCAGGAGTGTGCACAGATGCCGCATCCTTTGCAATGGTTGTAATCTACATTAAGTCTCTTTGAATTCTTCACCGGGATACAGGAATCGGGACAGACCTGAGCACAGATAAGGCACTGTCTGCAGAGATCCTCGTGAACAATAGGAGTCTTGGTTCTCCACTCTCCTGTTAAAAAATCCTTTGAAGTTCCTCCGGCAAAAATCATCAGTCCCTCAGTGAGATCCTGATGGGGTGTATTCTCATTTATCTTATTAACATCTGTTCTCATCTTCGTTCTCCTGCTCTATTTCTCTAAGGCATCAAAAGTCATTTCCAGCGCCTTCATATTTCCTTCGATAACTTCCGGCTTCTTGGCAAATTTGTGCTGATAGGATGCTCTCATCTCTGAGAGGAACTCCTCCTTATCCATGACCTTGCTCACTGCTACCGCTGCCGCAAGCATGGGAGAGTTGGGGAAGTACTTACCGAGAGCCTTGACTGAGATCTCTCTGGCATCCACGGTGAATATCTTGCCCTTATATCCTCTGAGCATGGGTCTGATCTCATCTGCGGTTTCCTTGGTGTTTACGATCACTGCCCCATTCTCTGAGAGACCGGAAGTCACATTTACTGAATGGAGAAGAGTCTCATCCACAACTACTACCAGTTCCGGGGTGTAAATATTTGAGTGAACTCTGATAGGATTGTCACTGATCCGGTTGTAAGCGGTAATGGGGGCGCCCATTCGCTCCGGGCCGTACTCAGGAAAGCCCTGCACATATCTTCCGGTCTTAAAAGCAACATCTGCGAGAAGAAGGGCCGCTGTCTTCGCTCCCTGACCACCTCTTCCGTGCCATCTGATCTCTAATGTCCTTGCCATACTTTATCCCTCGCATAATTATGATTAAAAATTTAATATCTGCTTTCTGAGTTGAATTTATTTCATCAATCAGTTTACTTTTACTCAGCAATCACAATTATAATACTCTGAAAAAGAAAGTAAAGAGAAAATATGAACACTTTTCACCTAAAAGATGAATGACGTTCACCTGTTTTTCCCGAAAGGGAATATGGTATACTTGAACATAGTTCAGATCTGAAAATGGAGTGATTTTTATGAAAAGTACTTTGATCAAAGACACTACAATGGCAGAACGTATCGAGATAATTCGTCAGTGGATTCCCGACGATGACGGTCTGGGAGATGACGGAGGCATCGATCTTTTTGAAATGTACAAGGATTATATAAACGGAAAGAGAGAGATCAAAGAGATCAACATGTCCTTTTCCGCCGGATTCTACGAGGAAGATGATCTGAAAGCTGCCCCGGGCTGCGGTGAGGGCACAAAGGAGAGGCTGTAAGATGGAGAATCTGATATTCAGTCTCAACGCCACTGTGCCGGTGTTCCTGCTAATGCTGGTGGGACTTTTTCTCAATAAGATCGGGTGGATCGACGAGGTTTTTGCCTCCCGGATGAACAAGTTTGTGTTTCGGGTAGCGCTTCCGGTGAAGGTCTTTCTGGATCTGGCCACAGTAGATTTTTCCAAGGTGTGGAACCTGAAGTTCGTGGGCTTTTGCTTTATCGCCACCCTATTATCCATCACCATCGCCTTTGGGATCTCCTGCCTTCTTAATGACAAGAGCATTAAAGGAGAGTTCATTCAGGCGGCCTACCGTTCCAGCGCCGCCATTTTAGGACTTGCCTTCATTCAGAACATCTACGGCAACTCCGGAATGGCGCCTCTCATGATCATAGGCAGTGTCCCCCTCTATAACATGATGGCCGTGGTGGTGCTGGCTTTCTTTGATCCGGCCAACGAAGGCAAAAAAATTGACTCCGCCCTGCTGAAAAAAACCGCAAGGGGAGTCGTCACAAACCCTATTATTGTGTGTATTGCCGCGGGATTACTCTGGTCCGCCCTAAGGCTGCCCATCCCCCAGATTCTGAATAAGACTCTGAGCAACATAGGTACCACTGCCACTCCTTTAGGACTGATGGCCATGGGCGCCTCCTTTGATATCAAAAAGGCCTTCAACAAGAAGAAGCCCGCCTGTATCGCTGCTTTCATAAAGCTTGTGGGACTGGAACTCATCTTCCTTCCCATAGCGGTTCGCCTCGGCTTCAGAAATCAGGATCTTGTGGCTATCATCGTAATGCTGGGTTCCGCCACCACTGTGAGCAGCTATGTAATGGCGAGAAATATGGATCACGAGGGTGTTCTCTCATCCAGCGTGGTCATGCTCACCACCATGTTCAGTGCTTTTACCCTCACCTTCTGGCTTTTTGCCACAAGAAGTTTGGGACTCATCTGAGGATCCGGCTAGAGAAGATATTTCTCAACAGCTTCCGCAACGCCGTCATGGTCGCAGTCCGCTACCACCACGTCGCAGGCTGCCTTTACATTATCCTTGGCGTTGCCCATAGCCACCGCAAGACCGGCGGTTTTGAGACAATCCAGATCATTATCGGAATCACCCACCATGATAACTTCATCAGCAGAAATATTCAGAATGTCGCAGAGGTCTAACAGGCCTCTGCCTTTTGTTACTCCGCTTCCGGAGCACTCAAGGGAAGTTATCTCGGAGTACACTGCCTCAATGCCGGTGCCGGCAAAACGGGCCTTGTTTCTCTCCCGGGCTTTGGTGTCCGTATGGTATATGTTGATTTTCTTTACAGGATAGGGGTTGGACCAGTAATGTTCCCAGATGTCCTCCACCTGGGTTACCGCCTGCTCGAAAAGCTTACCATAATGATCCATATTAAATCTTTTCAGATCACCGTCCCGGTACGCCTGAATCGTGGAACCCTCGTCCAGGAAGTGCACCAGAGTGTCCTCCTGCTTTGAGATCTCCATAAGAGTTCTCACCTGTTCCTCAGTCATAGTGTGGGACGCCACCGTTCTCCCGGCTTCCACGTCATAGACAATGGCTCCGTTTACACAGACCGCATACTTAAGTCCTTTAATTCGCCGGGCATGATCCATAAGTTCAGGCACCGATCTTCCCGTGCAAAGAGCTATGATCTTTCCGGCCTTCGCCGCCTTCTCCAAAGCCAAAAGATTACCCTCCGTGATCTCCTTGCGGGAATTCAGGAGGGTTCCGTCCATATCCAGGGCAATCAGTTTGTAGTTGCTCATTTCTTCTTCGTTCCTTTCGTCAAAAGTCAATAATCATAGTAATAATTGACCTTGTCTTTTTCCGAAACTGATTTTACTACAACTCCATACACCTTTTCAATCGTTCCGGAGGCAATAACCTCCTCCGGGGTTCCATTAAATATCGCTTTTCCCTCGTGCATCACCACTATCTCATCGGACCACTTGAGAGCGAGAAGCAGGTCGTGGAGAACCATTATGACTGTCTTGTTGTCTTTTGCCAGGTCTCTTGCCGATTCGGTAAAAAGCAGCTGCTGGGTTATATCAAGAAAAGTAGTGGGCTCATCCATGAGGATCACCGGAGACTGCTGAGCAAGGGCCATGGCGATGTACACCTTCTGGCGCATGCCGCCAGAGAGCTGGCTAAGGGTCATATCTCTGAGCTCTGTAATACCCATTATCTTCATGGCCTCCTGGGCGATCTCCAGATCTCTTTTCGAGTACCGCCGGGGATAGGTGAGGTAGGGAAATCTCCCGTGAAGCACCATTCTCCCCACGGTTATGTCCGGAGTGGTCTTGCTCTGGGCCAGGTAGGCCACCGTCCTTGCCACCTCCCGGATGTTCATCTTCGTTCGATCCCGGTCTCCGATCATGACATTTCCTCCGGAAATATCGATCTGACCGGCGATGGCTTTCAACAGAGTGGATTTACCGCAGCCATTCTCACCGATGATAGTGGTCACCCGGCCGGGCAAAAACTCCAGGCTAACATCGTGGAGGACTTCTCTGTTATCGTAGCCGGCGCAAAGGCCTGTAACTTTAACCATTTCTGTGTCCTCCTTTTTCCTTCAAAAGCACCATCACAAAGCAGGGACCTCCGAGAAGGGCCAGTATGATTCCCACGGGAAGTTCGAAGGGTGCAAAAAGCATCCTCGCTCCAAGGTCACAAAACAGCACGAAGGCTCCTCCGTACACTGCACTTAAAGGAATCAGCCAGCGGTTCTCATTCCCGGCGATTCTCCGGATAAAGTGAGGGATAATTAGTCCCACAAACCCTAGAAGTCCGGCAAAGCTCACGCTGGCTCCCGCCAAAAGAGCTGCAATGACTATGAAAAAGAACCGGTACCGCCTGACGTTAAGTCCCACGCTTCTGGCGCTCTCATCCCCCAGAGTCATGACATCCAGCTCATTTCTGAGTGTCATTATTATGAGAAAACCTGCAAGGATCAGGATGGATCCGGGGATAACTCTTGTGAAGGAAACTCCGGAAAAGCCTCCCACCCTGAAATCCGCATTTAAAGCCGCAACATCCTTGTCCAAAACGGAAATGGATTCTGTGACAGCATTAAGAATACTGTTTAATGCCACGCCTCCGAGGATGACTGTGGATTTGGAGGCTCCGGTTTTTGCCGCTATGGTAGTCACAAGCAGAACCGCAAAAAGGCTTCCCGCAAAAGCGCAAAGCGCATAGCCAAGCCCTGAAAAGACCAGGGTTCCAAGCTTTGCTCCAAGATAGCCGTTGAGAGCCGCAAAAAGGGTGACCCCAAGTCCCGCTCCCGCATTCACACCAATGATGTTAGGTGACGCCAAAGGGTTTGCCAGAACACTCTGAAGGATTGCTCCCGAAAGGGCAAGGCCCGCCCCGGCCGCAACAGCGGCCGTGGTTCTGGGCAGTCTGACCAGCCAAAAAATATTTCCTGCCATTCCCGCCTCTCCTCTGTGAAAAACAGCACTGTATAATTCCGGAAGGGTGATTCCTGCGCTGCCAAGACACAGGTTGAGGAGCACTGCGGCAATAAGCAGTAATATTCCCAGAGCCAGTATTATTCTATTTCGCGAGGACTTCGTCCAATCCTTCATATGCCTCTCCCCAACGCGCATTAGGCTTAAAGTTGTAAAGCATCTTATCCATGTAGTATACCTGTCCGCTCTTTACCGCACTGAGATCGTTCCAGGCAGGGTTGTCTTTAAAGAAAGTGTCCAGGTTTGCCATCATTCCCTCGTAGTCATCACCGGACTGAACAATGAAGATCTTGTCCGGATCGGCAGAAAGGATCGCCTCCACATTGAGGTTCTCCAAAAGGCTGCTGTCGGAATCGGCGATGTTGATGGCTCCAAGATCCTTTAAGATCTCGCCGATGACGTTGTCCTCACTGTTTTTTACTCGGATGAAGCTGGTGGACGCTCTCATAACAAGGACAGTGGGAGCACCGTCTTTATCGTTTCGCTCTTTGGCACTTTCTCTGGCCGCCTCGATGACCGGCATGAGATCGGTTCCGTACTTCTCGTAGAGTTCCGGCTTTCCGGTGATGTCGGTACAGATCTTCAGCATGTTGAGGTAGGACTCGAAAGTGGAAGCGTCAAAGTAGGCAACGGTGATGCCTGCGTTTTCAAAAGTCTCCAGCCACTCTAAGTGCTGAGAAGTGTTTGTGCTGGCAATTACGAGATCCGGCTCGGAAGCAAGAAGTAGTTCCAGATCAAGAGCTTTGGTCTCACCAAGGTTTACGCAGTCCTCCGGGAGATCCAGGTTGAAATCGTTCCAGGCATCGTCTGCGGTTGCACAGACTTCGCCTCCGGCAAGCATCCACACATCGGCATAGCTGCCAAGAAGTGCTGCCACCTTTTCAGGCTGATCCACAGTTACTTCCCGGTCCAGATCATCTTTAAAAGTCACCTCTGTTGACTCTGTAGTCTCCTTATTCTCCGTGGTTTCTTCGTCTGTCTTTTCGGCCGTGCTGTTTGCGCATCCGAAAAGCATTGAGGCCCCAAGAGCCAGTACCAATATCATTGCTGCGATTTTTCTAAGTTTCATTTTTTACCTCCTGAAAATCAAAAAAAGATTCTGCCGGACCTGCAGGAGAAGGATAGACTCCTCCCGTTAGTATTCCAAAGAATATTAAGGGATTCGTTTTAAGGCCCTTCTCCTGTTCTGTTCAGTCTGGCAGAATCTGCTTAATAATTATTCAGTTAGTGGTCCCGCAAACTAGCAGGTTGCGCCGCCCTTTACCTTCTTGGTGAGTGCAGCAGTCTTATCGATCTTGTGATTAATAAGCTTATCGTTTACATAGTCGAATCCGAGACGAGCCACTGTGTCAGACAGTCTCTCTCCGGTGATACCCTCGTCTCTGAAGAGAAGGATGGTATCCTCAACTACATTAACAAGTTCTTCCTCGGTTGTAAAGATTTTTGTGAGAGGAACACCGTGAGCCACCTTCTTGCCCCAGCGTCCGCCGATGTATACTCTGTATCCGTCGGTGTAATCGATAGCATCGAAAGGACACTTGCTCATGCAGCGTCCGCAGTTGTTGCAGGCCTCGGGATCGATCTCGATCTTGCCGCTCTCGGTTGTAGCGATCTTGATCGGGCAGGCGTTCACAACCTGACATACCTTACATCCGCGGCACTTGTCCGGATTGATGGTAGGCACTCTCTGACCCACGATACCAAGGTCATTGAGGGCAGGCTTAACGCAGTTATTAGGGCATCCGCCAACGGCGATCTTAAACTTGTGAGGAAGTGTAACTCCGTGATAACCGTTGTAGAAGATCTCGTGGAGCTTCTCACTGATTCCGTAGGAATCAAGAAGTCCGTACTGGCAGGTGGTACCCTTACAGGATACAACGGGACGAACAAGAGATCCGGTACCACCGGTCTCAAGGCCTCTCTCGTTTAGGAATTCAATAAGGGGAGCAACGTTTGCATACTTGACGCCCTGGATCTCAAGAGTAAGACGGGTAGTCATTGTAACTTCACCGGTACCAAAGATCTCAGCGGCCTCAGCTACTGCCTTGTGCTCATCTGATGTGATCTTACCGTTTCTTGTGATGACACGAACGTTGAATACGTCGTTGAAACGCTTATCCTGAAGACAACCAAGTCCTTTAAGTCTCTTGATCTCCTCGGGAGGAAGCTTCTCTCCGGAGATGACAGGCTTAACATCGTTCATGAAAAGACCGCCCTCGAGAACTCTGGTGTTGGTATATCCAAGGGCCTTCATGCGATTCTGAAGGAAGTAACCTCTCTTGCCCTTAGCGCAAACAAGAAGAAGCTTGTCATCCTTGGCAGCTCCCGCAACATCGGGATTCTCCTCGTTGACTTTGACAAAGTCTACCCAGGCAGCCCCGGTGATAGTGGGTTTAGGTGAAGAGTCGATAACCTTGTAATCCTTAGCCTTGCCTGCTGCATACTCTGCAGGAGTGAAGGTCTCAAATTCTCCGGCGATCTTGTTCTCAAGCACATAAACTGCCTGAACAAAAGGATGGATAGCAGTCGAGAAAGGAGGTGCATAGGCAAAATCCATGTCGTCATAATCAGAAAGCTTAGCTCCCAAAGCGATTCCGCAAACTGCAATGTCAACCATCTTATCTACAGCTCCGCTGCCAACCACCTGGATACCAAGAAGCTTTCCGCTGGCCTTATCAGCAATGAGCTTGGTTGCAAAAGTATCTGCATCTTCATAATAATGAGCCTTGTCGTCGGTTACACAGGTAACAGTGACAACATCATAGCCCGCTTCTTTCGCAGCCGCCTCAGTGAGACCGGTTCTTCCGGCATTGAGGTCGGAGAGAAGCTTAACAACACCGGTTCCCATGCAGCCTGCATAGGAAACATCACTTCCGGTGAGATTCTTTGCAAGCATGCGGCCTGCAATGTTGGCTGTGGATCCCATAGCGGACCACTGTTCCTTACCGGTAATGCGGTTGGAAACAAGCGCGCAGTCACCAACTGCATAGATGTCGGGAAGATTGGTCTTCATTCCGCCGTCAACCTTGATGGCACCCTTCACCATCTCGATTCCGGAATCCTTGAGGAAAGCGGTTGCGGGACGGATACCGATAGCAAGTACAACTACATCTGCATTGATCTTGCCGGAATCGCAGATAACACCGTCAGCCTTGTCGGCTCCGCTGATTCCCTTGAGTCCGCAGGATGTGCGGATTCTGATTCCCTTGGCTTTAAGTCTGCCGGCAATATGACCAGCCATGTCAGCGTCAAAAATTCCAGGCATAAGCTGATCTGCCATATCGATGACTGTCACTCCAAGACCCTTGGCAAAAAGGTTCTCGGCAATCTCAAGTCCGATAAAACCTCCGCCTACAACTACTGCGCTGCGGCAGTTGTTATTCTCGATATAAGAGCGAAGTCCGACTGCATCGTCAGGAGTTCTCATAGTGAACACACCATCGAGATCTACCCCTGTTACCTCCGGAACAAAAGGAACCGCACCGGTGGCGATAACAAGTCTGTCATATGCAACATCATTAACCTCACCGCTGGCAAGGTTCTTAACTGAAACCGACTTAGCCGAGGGATCTACACAAACTGCCTCCATTCCGGTCTTAACTTCAACTTCAGTCTTAGACATGTAAGCTGAGGGAGTATTTACCACAAGTTCCTCTCTGGTCTCGATGCTTCCGCCTACATAGTAAGGAAGACCGCATCCTGCATAAGAGATGTCCTTAGATTTGGTATAGATCACCACTTCAGCAGTCTTGTCTGCACGTTTGATCTTCGCCGCTGCCTTAGTTCCTGCAGCAACGCCGCCAATAATTACTGTTTTCATATACATACCCTTCCATCATAAAACAGAAATTCATTGAATCACTTCATTCTACCACGATATACGCAAAAAAAAAAGAATGTTTAACAGTTCACTGCCTGTCAAACATTCTTTTTTGGGTAAATATTGTCAATTATTCTACGTCAGCATCAACATACTTAGCTGCGAACTCAGAGATTGTGCCGTCCTCAATCATCTTTTCGATAGCAGCATTGATCTTCTCAAGGAGCTCCTCGTTGCCCTTCTTAACAGCGATTGCATATTCCTCTGACTCGAAAGCATTGGGATCTTCTACGATCTTGAGACCTTCGTTGTCGTCAACATACTTCTGAGCGGTAGCTGAATCGATAACAACAACATCACACTTGCCGTTTACCAGCTCCATGATCGCTTCTGTACCCTTCTTGAAAGCCTCGTACTCATAGTTCATATCCTGAACGCAGGTCTCGCCTGTGTAACCCTGGATAACAACTATCTTCTTGTCAGCCATATCCTCTGCGCAGGTGATGTCGGAATCTTCCTTAACGATCATAACCTGAGTAGCGGTATAGTAGGGAGTTGAGAAATCAACCGCCTCTGCTCTCTCCTCAGTAACTGTCATACCGGCGATAACTGCATCTACCTGGCCGTTCTGAAGAGCGATGATGAGGGAGTCAAACTCCATGTTGTCGATAGTAGCTTCCATGCCGTTTTCTTCAGCAATCTGCTTAGCGATGGCAATGTCGATACCATCGAACTCGCCGATAGTGCCGTCCTGAGTTACATACTCAAAGGGAGGGAACTCTGCATTTGTGCCAAACTTGATAGAATTACCCTCGGAACCGCCGTTATCAGCTTCCTTCTTGCCGCAAGCTGCAAAACATCCAACCGCCATAGCGATAACAAGCATGATGGAAAGAATCTTAGTTAACTTTTTCATGATATGTTCTCCTTAATATTAATTGATTAAAAATAATATTCTCAAGCAGATGTCCTCTGCTTATTAACTAAAGCACTTTGCTGAGGAAACTCTTCGTTCTCTCGTTCTTAGGATTTCCGAAAAGCTCCTCGGGAGTTCCGCTCTCCATAACAACACCCTGGTCGATGAAAAGAACTCTTGAGGCAACCTCTCTGGCAAATCCCATCTCATGGGTCACAATGACCATGGTCATTCCCTTGTGAGCCAGGTCTTTCATTACATCCAGAACTTCGCCTACCATCTCCGGGTCAAGAGCAGAGGTAGGTTCGTCAAAAAGCATAATCTCCGGATCCATCGCCAGAGCTCTAGCTATAGCCACACGCTGCTTCTGTCCGCCGGAAAGCTGTGCCGGATAGGCCTCCGCCTTATCCGCAAGTCCTACCATTTCAAGAAGCTCAAAAGCTCTCTTCTTGGCTTCCTCCTTGGTCATCTTCTTGAGAAGGACCGGCGCCAGGGTGATATTCCCCAGAATGGAGAGATGAGGGAAAAGATTGAACTGCTGGAAAACCATGCCCATCTTGCGGCGAACCAGATTTACGTCCACCTTGCCGTCAGTGATGAGCTCGTCATCCACATAGATCTCGCCTTTAGTGGGCTCTTCCAGAAGATTCAGGCATCGAAGAAAAGTACTCTTGCCTGAGCCGGAAGGACCGATAACAACCACTACCTCACCGGGATGAATATGTTCGTCGATGCCCTTCAGAACTTCCAGGTCACCGAAATACTTGTGAAGATTATTAACTCTGATCATGTCGCGGGCCCTCCTATCTCACATCGGATTTCCTCAGTGCGTTCTCAAAGATCTTGAGTACACTGGTGAGGAGCTTGATGAGCACATAATAGATGACCGCAGTGGCCATAAGTGGCATGAAAGCTTCGTAGGTGGCACTCTTGATGAAGTCGCCGGCCTTCTGGATATCCATGATTCCAACATATCCCACAATGGCCGTCTCCTTGATCAGAACGATAAACTCGTTGCAAAGGGCCGGAAAAACATTCTTTATGGCCTGAGGAATCACGATCCGGGTCATGGTCTGAGATGCACTGAGTCCCAGGGATCTTCCCGCCTCAGTCTGTCCCTTATCAATAGAAAGGATACCTGCTCTGAAGATCTCGGAAACGTAAGCGGCACTGTTGATACCAAAAGCGATAGCCGCTATGATCCACTTCTCCAAATCCACTGAAGCAAAAATAACAAAGTAGATAATAAGGAGCTGGGTAACAGAGGGGGTTCCACGGATAATATCTGTGTACACTCCGCCGATAGTCTTCAGAACCTTATTCTTGGAAAGATTACATATTGCAATTACAAAGCCCAGGAGCACTCCGATGATAACAGCCAGAAGGGAAACCTTGACAGTTACCCCGATACCACTGAGGAGCAGCTGGTATCTGTTCTTCCTGATGAAACACTTTGTAAAAACAGCTGCCAGCTCGGCAAACCATTTACTCATAATTACATTCCTCTTATTGTGATGAATAAATATTCAAATTTACATTCAGCATCTTATTATAATTCATAACCCAATTTAAGTAAACCCCAAAAGGCTCTGAAAACTTCACATTCTTCAATTCCGTTCTCGACAAAAAACCGCTGAATAAACTATAATAAAACAAATTGTAATTCAGATTTTTCAGCAATGAGGATCACCTTATGAAAACACATGCTTTCGGTGTCGATCTCGGCGGCACCACCACGAAAATCGGATTGTTTACTGTAGACGGAACCCTGGTTAAGAAGGTTGAATTCCCCACAGACACAAAGGATCAGGGAGAGGCTATCCTACCCAACATTGCCCGGGCGGTGGATGAAATGATGGTGGGAAGAGGCATCGCCCCTTTCGAAGTGGTGGGCATCGGCATGGGAGTTCCCGGAGCTGTTCTCAATGACAATTATGTCCTCAGATGTGCCAACTTAAACAACTGGGGAGGCCCAGTTTCCGATGAACTTGGCGCCCTCACCGGCTTTACTGTAAAACTGGCCAACGATGCCAACGCTGCCGCGCTCGGAGAGTATTTTAACGGCGGCGGCAAGGGTTACAACAGTATTGTTTTTACCACCATCGGCACCGGTATTGGCAGCGGCATCATCATTGACGGAAAACTAATCCCGGGATGCAACGGAGCTGCCGGAGAAATCGGTCACATCAAGGTAGCGGAGCCAAACGAGGACATCTGTGGCTGCGGAAAATCCGGCTGTCTTGAGCGCTATGCTTCCGCAAACGGTATAGTCCGACAGGCGATAAAAGCCCTGTCTTCAACCAGCACCCCTTCCGTCCTCAGGGAATTTGAAGAGCTCACCTGCAAAGATGTCATTGACAGTGCCAGGGACGGGGATCCGATAGCTCTGGAAGTTTTCGACAACACCACAAAACTTCTCGGCAAGGCTTTTGCCACAGTCTCCTGTGTCTGTGATCCGGATATTTTCGTGATCGGAGGAGGTATGTCAAAGGCCGGAGATTTCCTTCTTGACCGGATTCGGAAACATTACCGGGAATATGCATTTCCTTTTGCCGAGGACACAGAGTTTGCCCTTGCCAAACTGGAAAACGACGCCGGAATATACGGCGCCGTTCACATGATCCTCAAATAGATATTATAGTAATTTTGCGGCTGCTTTCAGGAGAGCCACCTGGGTCTTGCCGTCGGTGATCTCGCCGGCAAGAACTTTCTCCACCAGATCATTTAAAGGAATCAGTTCGGTGTTGAGAAATTCGTCGGGATCCAGCTTTTGTTCTCCGAAATGCAGCCCTTTTGCGAGATACAAGGTGATCTTCTCGTCTGTGTAGGCTGCAGCAGGGTAATAGACTCCCAGATCGATCCACTCATCTGCGGTGATCCCAGTTTCCTCAAGAAGTTCCCTTTTGGCCGCCGCAAGTCTGTCCTCCTCTTTGGAGTCAAGTTTTCCCGCAGGAATCTCCGTAATAACCTGATCAACAGGATATCTGAATTGCCGCTCCATCACCACCTTGTTGTCTTCGGTGACCGGAACGATACCCACAGCCCCCACGTGGCGGATCATCTCTCTGGTGGACTTTTTCCCGTTGGGAAGAATCACCGTGTCCTTTATCACGTTCATGATCTTTCCTTTATATATCTCCTCGGTGGAGAAATGTTCTTCTCTCAGATCTTCAAAAACCATAACTTCCTCTTTTACTGAATTTAATAAATTTTTAAGCCTCCGACCGGGGTAATTCGGCCGAAGGCTTCGGATACTATTTGCTGTACTTAGCCTCAATGTCCTTGATGAGGTCAACTCTTCTCTGGTGACGGCCTCCCTCGAACTCTGCATCGAAGAAGGAGTCCACGATCATCTTAGCCAGCTCAACTCCCACAACTCTGGCTCCCATGGCAATGATGTTGGCATCGTTGTGCATGGCAGTGAGCTTTGCAGAGTAGGGCTCGGAACAAACAGCTGCTCGAACTCCGGGAACCTTGTTTGCTGAGATGGAGATTCCGATTCCGGTTCCGCAAACCAGGACACCCTTGTCGATCTCTCCGGCTACAAGAGCCTCTCCTACCTTCTGTCCGATAACCGGATAGTCAACCTTGTCTTCCGGAGCATAAGATCCGAAATCCACACACTCATAACCTCTCTCCTTAAGGTGCTCAAGAAGTGCATTCTTAAGTTCAACTGCTGCATGATCGCATCCAAAACCGACTTTCATCTGTATTCCCTCCGTAAAATCAACCTGTAGTCCTAAAGGATTCTCCCTTTTGTCGTCCTACATGAGTATATCATTGGCCTTACGGCAAAAACAACCCCGCCGGCTTTACATCCCCGGATCAAAATGATAAATTCAAAAGAAAAAGGGGATCACTGCTATGGCATTAATGACTATTCAGCTCTTTTCTAACATTCTTCGGCGGCCGGTTCCGGTAAACGTGGCTATATATGCGGACAAACGCTGTTTTCCCGGTATGCCCATTCCTCCCAAAGGCCCCTACAAAACCCTTTATCTTCTTCACGGAGCCTACGGGGACCACACTGACTGGACTACTTTCACCCGGGTATATGAGTATGCCAAGGAGTACAGCCTCTGCGTGGTAATGCCCTACGGGGAAAACAAGTTCTACTGCGACTCCGACATCACCGGGGAGCCCTGGGGAAAGTTTATCAGTGAAGAGCTGGTGAGCACAATCGAGGAGACCTTCAACGTCTCAAGAAAAAGGGAGGATCGGTATATAGGGGGCCTTTCCATGGGCGGCTTTGGAGCTTTTGTCAATGCCTTCCGTCACCCCGAGGTGTTCAGTAAAGTCATAGCTTTTTCCACGGCTACCATTAAGAGCCAGATTCTCAACAGTCCCAAAGCTCAGGAGGGTCTTTTTACCGAGAGCCAGTACCGCTCCATGTTCGGACTTAAGGATGTGGCGGATTACGAGAACTCCAAGGACGACTATGAGTACCTGGCAAGGCAGCTGAAAGATTATCCCGACAAGCCGGAGATCTACATGGCCTGCGGCACCGAGGACAGCCTCTTTGAGGGCAATCTGACCTACAAAAACCTTCTTGTGGACCTGGGATTTAAGGTGGACTGGCACGCGGATCCGGGAGCACATACTTTCACCTTCTGGAACGACCACATAAAAGAAGCCATAGCCTGGCTGAAGCTTGGGGAGTCAAATCCAGGGGTGTTCAGCGGAAACGTAGCCCCCATAAAATAGTTTTGTAAGATTGTTTATTTTTGTTTTAGATTTGTTTCTTTTCTTTTTAGACCATTTATATTGGGAGTTAAGTTTTGCGTGGTATTATGTTTACAGGTTGAAAGAAAAGTACTATATCCCCCCTCAAAATTAAACCTGAAAGACACCTCCGCTTGCGGAGGTGTCTTTTTGTTGTCCATATTTCGCCCCCATTGACAAAAAAGACTGTCTTGTTATAATGAACCCGTTCAGCAACCCGTTTTTTCAGCTGAGAAAAAGGAGAATATTTTTATGAGTACCATTACATTTATCTGTGCCGGCCAGATGGCCTCGGCTATCACTTTCCCTGCTTTTGAGAATGGCCATGAGGTTCGCCTTGTAGGCTCACCTCTTGACAGGGAGATCATTGAGGGACTTAGGAAAGACAACTATCACATCACCTTAAAGCGCACCCTTCATGACGGCATCCGATACTATCAGATCGAGGAACTCAATGAGGCTCTTGAGGGGGCAGATCTCATTGTGGGAGGTGTTTCAAGCTTTGGCCTGGATTGGTTCTGCAACGAGATCATTCCCATCCTTCCGGAGAAGACTCCCATCATCACCGTCACCAAAGGAATGGTAGATCGCCCTGACGGCACAATGGTTCCTTATCCCTATATTTTTTCTGAGCATGTTCCCGCGGGAAAGAAGCTCAATCTCAACGCCATCGGCGGTCCCTGCACAAGCTATGAGCTGGCGGATCATGACGACAGCCACGTGGTCTTTTGCGGTGAGGATGCTGAAACCCTCAGATTCATCAAGGGACTTTTGGAGACAGATTACTATCACATCTCCCTCTCCGATGATGTGACCGGCGTGGAGTGTGCTGTAGCCTTAAAAAATGCCTATGCCCTGGGCATCACCCTGGCGGTGGGTCTTGCAGAGAAGAGAGACGGCCGCATCGGTGCTATTCACTACAACTCTCAGGCTGCAATCTTCGGACAGAGTATCAAGGAGATGACAAAACTTGTGGAACTTGTTGGAGGACGCCCCGAGAATATGATTCACGGTGCCGGCGACCTCTATGTGACCGTATATGGCGGCCGCACCCGTAAGATCGGAACGCTCCTTGGAAGAGGTCTCACCATCAAGGAAGCCCTGGATGAGCTTGCCGGTGTGACATTGGAATCCATTGTCATTGCGGAGCGTACCTCAAGGGCGGTTAGAAATCTGGCTGCCCGAGGAAGACTTGATCTCGCAGATTTCCCCCTCCTCATGCACATCGATGAGATCCTCAAAGGAGAAAAGGTGAACATCCCCTGGAAAAAATTTACCTGGGAAAGCTTTGAGTCGAAATAAGTAATTGTCATTTCTTTTTATGAGAGTTAAAATGTACTAACACAAATACAACTATTCTACGAAAGGAAGTATTGATTATGAGCAAATACGTATGTGACGTTTGTGGTTGGGAATATGATGAAGCTTTAGGCGATCCTGATAACGGCATCGCTCCCGGTACCAAATTCGAGGACCTTCCCGACGATTTCGCTTGCCCTCTTTGCGGCGTTGGCAAGGATTCCTTCTCCGAGGCATAGGAGGTAAGTTATGGAACAGAAATTCTTCGTTTGTAAGCATTGCGGCAATATCATTGCCATGGTTGCCGATTCCGGTGTACCTGTAATCTGCTGCGGCGAGAAGATGACCCAGATCATTCCCGGAACTTCTGATGCAGCAGTTGAGAAGCACGTTCCCGTGTTTACTGTTGAGGGCAACCTGGTCAAGGTTTCCGTTGGCTCAGTTGAGCACCCCATGCTTCCTGAGCACTTCATTCAGTGGATCTCCCTTCAGACAAAGCAGGGCAATCAGCGCAAGGTATTAAACCCCGGCGACAAGCCCGAAGCAGTTTTCGCACTTTGCGAGGGCGATGAGGTGGAGGCAGTATACGCATACTGCAATCTTCACAGCCTCTGGAAAGCTGAATAGTATCAAATTGTCAGAAGCCATGAAAGAGCAGCTGTTCTTTCATGGCTTCTTTTATGCTTGCATTTTCTTTTTCAAAAGAATACAATTTCCAATGTTGCATTAATAACCTCTATGGAAAGGATCTGTTTTGAAATACCTGCTTCAGTTTTGCCGGATCTTGCTCATCTCCTTTGCGAGTGAGATCCTTCACGAAATATTACCTCTCCCCATCCCCGCAAGCATCTACGGAATTATAGTTCTGTTCGGACTTTTGGAGAGTGGGCTTTTGCCTTTGGAAAAGGTCAGGGAGACCGGCCGCTTTCTCATCGAGATCATGCCGGTGATGTTCATTCCCGCCGCGATAGGAATAGTGGAGACCTTTGACCTAATTGCCCCCTCGCTTCTGAATTATGTCATCACCGTGGTGGTGTCCACCGTCCTGGTCATGGGCGTATCCGGAGCGGTGACCCAGCTTGTCATCCGATCGAGAGCAAAAGGAGGTAAGACCCATGAGTAGTTTTCTTGAAGAGGCAGCTTTTTTTGGAGTGGCAGTTAGCCTCATGACCTATTTTGCCGGCGTGGAACTTAAGAAAAGATTCAAGTGGGGATTTCTGAACCCCCTGCTTTTGTCCATCATCTTCACCACCGCCATAATCAGCCTCGCCAAGGTGGACTATCAGTGCTACTACGCCGGAGCGAAGTACCTGAGCTACCTTCTGACCCCCGCCACCATCTGCCTTGGGATTCCCCTCTACGAGCAGTTTGAGATTCTGAAAAAGAACGTGGCGGCCATCCTTGCAGGTATCATCTCCGGAGTGATCACCTCTCTTACGTGTATACTGGGAATGGCGTTAATCTTTAATTTCTCCCACAAAGAATATGTCACCTTCCTGCCCAAATCCATCACCACCGCCATCGGCATGGGAGTTTCCGAGGAATTTGGGGGATATGTGTCTGTGACTGTGGCCATCATCATAATCACCGGAGTTCTGGGCAATGTTATCGGCCCCGGAGTTCTGAAGCTGTTCAGAATCAAGGAGCCTGTGGCCAAGGGAATAGCCCTTGGAACCGCCGCCCACGCTGTCGGCACCAGCAAAGCCATGGAACTTGGAGAAACGGAAGGCGCCATGAGCAGCCTCTCCGTTGTGGTCGCCGGATTGCTCACTGTCATAGGCGTCTCAATTTTTGCAAACTTTATATAGTTCCATCCTCAACCTCTTTGCCATCCAGGATCCTGAAATCCCTTATGGTGAAGTTCTGAGCCCGGAAGTTCTCCCGGTCTTTTTGCATGGTTTCAAGGCACTTGTCCTTGGATTCCGCCATGATATCGGAGACGTCGTAGCGGTCCTCGTTGGCCACCAGAGCCTCACAGAGAATGGACTTCTTGTCCAGCTTGTTGGTCCAGAGAGCTACCTTGATCACTTTTTTGCCGTAGATATTGTAACCGTTGTAACCGTCAATGAGCTCTCCTTTCATAAGGTGGAGCTTCAGGGAGGCGAGCCAGCCGCTCACCGGATTCTGATTCCAGGCCGGATCTCCCACCAGGGCCACGGCATAGAAACGGTCCAGCACCTCCTTGGGGTAGGGTTCTCCCTTACTGCTCACGGTGAGGACGAACTGCACCGGGTTCCCCAGCTCCGGAGAATCAAAAGTCATGAAATTCTCTGTATCGATGCGAAGTCCCGCCTCACTTATGGCTCTTATCCAGCCAAGAAGCAGGGGGTTATTACCGAATCGCTCCACGGAGATGACTCTTCCATTCTCAGACACAAGATTTGAAAGGCTTTTTGCGTAGCGAAGAGTCTGATTCTTGCACACTTCGGCGTACTCCTCAAGAGGGACATCCACCCCGAGGGAGAAATAGCCAAAAGTCTCGTGAGCCACCTGGGAGGAGAGAACTGTGTCAAAAGTCCCCTCAGTATTCTCGGCCTCCCCGCAGATAAACTCCGTATTTGTAAGGCCAAGTCGTTCTGCTAAGGCTCTGGCACTCACGACCGACTTCTCACAGAGATCGACTCCGGTCACCTTCACCTCCGGAAAAGTCTTCGCGATGAAACAGGAAAGGATTCCGCAGCCACATCCCACATCCAGCACAGTTCCCTCGAAAAACTCCTTGTGCTTTGCGAGCCAGTTGCACATATTTCTGATATATACCCCTTCCAGGGCTCCGGACAGTGTGAGGCTGAACTCCGGTGTCACGTTCTTAAGTTCATAAAACCTGAAATAATCCGGGGTCTCTCCCTTATTTTCCTTTGCACTGCGATCACTCATATAGTTCACAATGGCATTCGCATTCTCCCGACCGCCAACCCTGGCCAGCTGATTGACAAAGTCCCTGTAGCTTCTGGCAGGGGTGATGCGAAGATCCATACAATATTCCAATCCGGGTTCTTTAATCTTCTTCATTATAAACTCTCCAGCATTTTGATCATTTCTTCAAAACTTCCCCTGGGTCCCTCATAGGGATGCTTATCATTGGGGATCATCCAGTTTGTGACAAGGTAAGTATCAAGACCAGCAAGCTTTCCGGCGTTCATGTCCTCCCCCTCATCATTTCCGATAAGAAGGCACTCCCCGGGCTCAACTCCCATGCGCTCACAGATGGAAGTAAAGTAGGCGGGGTTGGGTTTGCAGAACCGGTCCGTCTCGTAGCTGGTTACCAGGTCGAAATCCTTCGGGGAAAGGCCTACCCAGCCCATGCGAACCTCCTGGGCCACCATGGGAAAAAGAGGATTCGTGGCAAGGATCACATACTCAGCCTTCTCCCTCGCCGCCTTTATCGCATTAACCGCCAGGGGATTCTCCCCGGTGAACTGCTTCGCCACCTGAAACTCATTGCTGTAAAATTCCAGGCAATCCCCGTTGATCCGCTCCTTGGGGATTCCGGTTCTTGCTTCAAAAGTACTCCAGAAGGCCTCCTCATTGGTGCAGCTTCCGTCGTTGCCCACCATGGCCGCCACTCCGGACCACATATCCGAGGCGAAAGACTCGGGGTTCACTCCGTGCTTTCGTATTTTTGCAAAAAGATACTTAAAATATCCGTTTGTAAACTCCTCCATATACATGGGCAGGAGGGTTCCGTCCATATCAAATAAAATAGCTTTGTATTTCATAAACTCCTCACTTCGTTGACGTCATCCATTTCATATTACGGGACAACTTAAAAAGGGTCAACGCGAAAAAATCTAAAGGCTGTAAAGCAGCACTCCGAAAGCGCTGGCTCCCAGCATCACAAAAATGGGGCTGCATTTGAATTTCCTGAGGGCAAAAAAACTGCCAAGGAAAATTCCCACCGCCACGAAATCCACGCCACCAAGGCTCCGGGGCAGAGAGTTTTCCCCGAAAAAGGCGAGAAATGCCAGCTTAAGTCCCGCGGAGGCGATCATTGCCACCACCGCCGGGCGAAGTCCCGCAAGGATCCCCTGAATCATGCCAAGCCCCCGATATCTGTAGTAAAGAAAGGCCAGAAGCATGACTATTATACAAGAGGGCAGCATACATCCAAGGGTCGCTACCACTGCACCGGGAAAACCGGCGATCCGGATTCCGGTAAAAGTCGCAGAATTGATCGCGATAGGTCCCGGAGTCATCTCTGCGATAGTCATAATGTCCGCAAACTGCTTCATGGTGAGCCAGCCGTGGATCTCCACCACCTGATTCTGAATCAGAGGAATGGCCGCATAACCTCCCCCGATGCTCAGAAGTCCTATCTGGACAAAACTCCAGAAAAGCTGTGCGTAGATCATCTGTCCCCCTCCTTTCTCAGCCTAAGGAAGGTGTCCGCTCCCCCCATAAGGGCACAGACCAAAATGACGTAGATCACATTTATCTTTAGGAAATATACCGCTCCGAAAGATGCCGCCATGACAAGAACGTAGAAGATACGTTTCTGCTTAATGATGCCTTTGGCCATGTTTATAACCACGTCGAAAATGACCGCAGCCACACCTGCCAGCATACCCGTCATGGCCATGCTCACAATTGGATTATCCCGGAACTGCTGATAGAAAAATGAGATCACGGAGATGATCACAAAAGGAGGAATGATGGTTCCCACCACAGTCACCAGGGCTCCTAATACTCCAGCCACATGGTAGCCCACCAGGATGGACGCATTCACCGCGATGGCTCCCGGAGAGGACTGGGCAATGGCCGCCAGATCCAGCATCTCCTGCTCCTTGATCCAACCAAGTTCCTCCACAAACTTTCTCCGCATGAGCACCACTATGACAAAACCTCCGCCGAAGGTACAGGCGCTCAGCTTTAAGGTGGAGACAAACAACTGCAACAATTTTTTTCTTTTACTTTCCATAAAAAGATCCCTCAAAAATACACTGCTATCATTATGACATATCCACAATAATTATGACAGAGCAACTTATCCCGACTTTTGTGTCTGAGGGGTCTTCTCAAAAACGGTCAATGAAATATAATATAAAATATCAACTGACCGAATCGGTTAACAGACAATACGATTTAAGGGGGAACAGCTTTGAACGAGAAATTTTTTTCCCTGGCAAAAGAAAAACAAGAGGCGATCCTGAACGCGGGCTATCGGGTCTTTTCCCAGAACACCTACAAAAACAGCCCCGTGAGTGAGATCGCCGCTGAAGCGGGAATCAGCAAATCTCTGCTCTTTTACTATTTTCGCAACAAAAAAGAGTTGTACATGTACCTCTGGGATCACTGCAGCAAGACCACCATTCAGTATCTGGAGGAGTATGGCTGCTACGAGTGCACGGAGCTTTTTGATGCCATGGAGAGGGGAATGAAAGCTAAGATCGCCCTGATCCGAAAGTACCCGGATGTAGGTCTTTTTGCTATTAAAGCCTACATGGAAAAAGACCCGGAGATCAGAGCCTCCATTCAGAAAAGCTACCGGGATCAGCTTGAGAATCGGACCGCCGGCATGTTCACCCGACTGGATCCGACCCAGTTTGCCCCGGGAATCGATATCAAAATGATGTACAAGGATATGTATCTGGCCTCTGTGGGGTATCTCTTTGAGATGTTTCAGAAGGGGGAACCGGATTTTGACGCACTGGAGCGGGAGTTTAACCAGATGATCGCATTCTGGAAGCAGATATATTTGAGGAAGGAGTAACCGGATATGGATGCAATCAGAACCACAAAACTGACAAAATACTACGGTAAAAGTCGGGGGATAACAGACCTTGACCTCCGGGTGGAGGAAGGAGAATTCTTCGGCTATATTGGGCCGAACGGAGCCGGAAAGTCCACAACCGTCCGCACTCTCCTGGGCCTTATAAATGCCACCTCCGGGGAAGCAAAAATATTCAACAAAGACATTGTAAAAGACCGGAAGGAGATCCTCTCAGATATCGGATATCTCCCCTCGGAAGCGATTTTTCATGCAGGGATGAAGGTAAAGGATGTACTTCGGTTCTCCGCCGAGCTTCGGGGCAAAAACTGCCGGACAAGTGCAGCTGAACTAAGCGAGCGCCTGCAGCTTGAGACGAACCGAAAGGTAGAGGAGCTGTCTTTCGGAAACCGAAAAAAGGTGGCCATCGTATGTGCCCTTCAGCACGACCCCAGGCTCCTCATTCTGGATGAGCCCACCGGAGGTCTTGACCCTCTCATGCAAAAAGAATTTTTCGATATCCTCCGGGAACGCAACGCCGTCGGAACAACCGTCTTCCTCTCAAGCCACGTCCTCTCGGAGATCCAGCACAACTGCAGCCGGGCCGCCATCATCAGGGAAGGCCGGATCATCGCCTGTGACAAGGTTGAAGCCCTGGCAAGAACCAACGCCAAGAGAGTCTCCCTCGTAGGCGAGCTTAACCCCGAAGGGGCTGCTTCCTGCGCCGGAATCCGGGATCTGAATCTTGGAAAAGACAGCGCCAGCTTCCTTTTTAGCGGAGACATGAGGGATCTGATAGAACTTTTGGCAATAAGCCGGATCCGAGACCTCTCCGTTTCAGAACCGGAACTGGAAGAAGTATTTCTTCACTACTACGAAAAGGAGGCTTAAGTCATGACTATCGTAAAACACGAACTCAGACAGGGCCGCACCGCCCTCATCATATGGACCGCATCCATCGGTTTTCTCATGGCGATATGCCTGTTTCTTTTTCCGGAGATGAAATCTCAGATGGAGGAAGTGAACGAAATGTTTGCCTCCATGGGCTCTTTTACCGCCGCCTTCGGCATGGATAGACTCAGCTTTGGAACCCTCACCGGCTTCTTTTCCATTGAGTGCGGTAACATTCTGGGCCTTGGAGGTGCTTTTTTCGCCTCCCTCTGTGCCGTGGGAATTCTAAGCAAAGAGGAAAAAGACAAGACTGCCGAATTTCTCCTCACCCACCCGGTGAGCAGAATCAGAGTCATCACCGAAAAGCTTATCGCGGTCTTTCTTCAGATCACCATCCTCAACCTGATCATCTACGGACTCAGTCTCGGCTGTATAGTCGCTATCGGAGAAGAACTGCCCTTTAAGGAGATCACCCTCTTCCATATAGCCTACTACCTGCTGCAGCTGGAGCTTTGCGGCATCTGCTTTGGCATTTCCGCTTTCATGCGAAAAAACACCGCCGGTGTCGGAATTGGCATCGCGGTGCTCATGTACTTTTTGAATCTCGTGGCCAACATCACCGAATCCGCGGAGTTTCTCAAATACGCCACTCCTTTTGCCTACTGTGAGGGAGCGGACATCGTGGAAGCCGGAAAGCTGGATATCAAGCTTATCGCCATTGGTCTAGTACTTTGCCTTCTCGGAATCGTTCTGGCCTATGTGAAGTACACCAAAAAGGACATTCATTAATCCTTTGGTCCCTCATCATCCTCCTCGGAGGAAAGCCGCACCTTTAAGGGAGCAAAAGGAGCGAACTGTGCCGCCCTATCCTCCATGGACATGGGTGGACGCCTTTTTGTTCCCTTGTAGGGAAGCTCTATTATGTCATCGTATTTTCCTTTACTCATGGGCTCCTCCTAGGCCTTGTGACCGCCGATGCGGCTGTTGCGCTCTTTGGCGGTGGCTCCTTCTTCGAGATTCATACCCTTTAAGATGGCATTCTTGCCGTACTTTTTCTTGATGGAGAGCATGGTCTCCTGCATCTTTCGTTCTTTTTGGAGATTTTCCTCCTCCTGCTCCCGGGCCTCCTCTCTAGCCCCATAGTCAGTAAAAAGATCCAACTGCTCATACTCTGTCTTATTCGCTAAAGCGCCCTCCTCCGAAAGATTCTGGGCACTTAAGGTAAGTCTCCTTATGAGAAAATCCTCGTTCACCAGTTCATGAAAAAGCTCCACCGTCTTTTCCATAAGCTTTGACGCGGAGGAAGTGGGAACTGTTAGGTTTCCGGAGCCGTGAGCCTGCTTTGGCACCTTCCTGCCGTACCTGTCCGTGGTCAAAGAACCCTTATACTTCCTTTTGATCACCGGGTCTGTCAGATTCTCTATATCATATCCCACCGTCAGCACCAGCTGGTCCGTGGTGAGTTTTTTATCCACAAGTTCCAGGGCCAGAGCGTCCGCCATCTCCTTTGCCACAAGCATTGCCTTCTCAAAATTGTAGGGAGTGCTGAGCACCTGGCTGTGACTTATGCTGCTGCTCTCCGGCTTGTAGCTCTTTATGTGGGAGATCCGGCAGGGCTCATATCCCCAGGCGTGATCAATGAGCAGCTCCGCATAGATTCCAAACATCCTATACAAAAGTTCCTCGTTGTAATAGTCCGAAGGCGCCCCAAGAGAACACCGGGCAATGTCTCCCATGGTAAAAAGTCCGGCACTCTCCAGCTTTTCGGCGTAGCCTTTGCCAATGCGCCAAAAATCCGTCAGCGGCCGATGGTCCCACAGCTTTCTCCGATAACTCATCTCATCCAGCTCTGCGATCCGGGCTCCGTTCTCATCCGGCTCTATGTGCTTGGCCTCAATATCCATGGCGATCTTGGCCAGGTAGAGGTTGGTTCCAAGGCCGGCGGTGGCAGTGATCCCGGTTTCCCTTAAAATATCTCTCATCATGGTCTCGGCCAGCTCCCGGGAAGTCATTTTTAGGGCCCGAAGGTAGTCCGTTGCATCGATAAACACCTCGTCGATGGAGTACACATGAATGTCCTCGGGAGCAATGTATCTCAGGTAGATCCTGTAGATCTGGCGACTGACCTCCATATATTTCGCCATCCTGGGAGGCGCAACCAGGTAGTCAAGTTCCACTGTGGGATCCCTTCTTATCTCCTCCCCGTCCACAGAGCTTTTGGAAAAAGTCTGCCCCGGAGCCATCCTTCGCCTGTCATCGTTGACCTGCTTTACTTTTCTTACCACTTCAAAAAGCCGGGGTCTTCCCGGAATTCCCCAGCTCTTTAAGGAAGGTGAAACCGCAAGGCAGATGGTTTTGGTCGTTCTGCTCATGTCCGCCACCACCAGATTGGTGGTGAGGGGGTTCAGCCCTCTCTCCATGCACTCCACAGAGGCATAAAATGATTTCAGGTCTATGGCAATGTAGCTTCTCTCGTTATCCTGCATTCTACTCCTGTGCCTGATCCATCCAACTAAGGATCTCCTCCAGGTTGGCTTTATCTACAAGGTCTCCGCCCACCTCCAAAAGTCTCAGGTTCTCCTCTTCCTCGGGAGTTCTGTTCGCTTTCTCCTTAAGGCCCTTGGCGACAGTCTTTTTCATGGTTATCATCATAAGGCGATACATTCCCTTCAGTTTATCCATCTCGAATCCGCCCTGAATGCTGAACACCGGGATAGTGGGAGCGATGCCGTTTGTTTTCCTGAGATCCGCAAGCTGAGTTCCGGTCCTGGCCATGCCTACTCCCGCAACTGCGTACACCTTGTACTTCTTCGCCGCGGCCTTGAGCCCTTTGATCTGTCCGGCCATGATCCAGCCCAGATAAAAGACTCCGCTTCCGGAAGGAAGCTCTTTTTCCGCCTCCGAAAGCTCATAGACCGGAAGCTTTGCCGCCTCCCCAAGAAGCTTTGCATATTCTCTGGTGTGTCCCGCGTTGCTGGTGTAGACCAGCGCCTGAATTCTGTCTTTTTTTGTACCCATTTTTATCCCACCTCTGTGTTTATCCATTTCACGTTATCGTTTATAATCAATCATAATAAGTGCCCCAAAGAAACTATTTAGGAGGTTGTCATGAACAGATCCAAAAGTGTCACCCTTTACAATGTTCTTTTTCCCATCTGGATGATACTGCTTTTTCCCCAGATGTGGCTGATCGTTCTTCCGGGAAATTTCCTCATTGACAGCCTGGTTCTCCTCGCCTCCATGGCTTTTCTGAAAATGTCGGAGAAGAAGCTTTTTTACAAAAAACACATCTTCGCCGTCTTCAGCTTTGGTATCCTCTCAGATATAGCAGGATCAGCCCTGCTTTTCCTTCTCTGTTTCGTACTGGAGCTTGGTCACATGGGGGACGAACTCTATCTCACCCTTCCGGCGATACTTCTCTCCGCCGCAATGATCTTCGTACTCAACTATTATATCACCTTTAAGAAGGTTGACAGGAAAACAAGGCTGACACTTTCCATTATATTTTCTGTTGTCACTGCGCCCTACACTTTTCTGATCCCCACAAGCTGGCTGTACTAGGCCGCCGCTCTCCTTCTTGAGGAGATAAGGTTAATGACGATATAGATGCCAAGGGCTAAGACGATGGTGCCAAAAAGCACCAGATTCATGGCGCCAAGGCTTACCTTCTTGTCAAAAAAGTAAATGTTGCAGTCCACGCTGTCCTTCATGGCCTCTATCACCTGAGCCGGGAAATCTTTTGCCTCCATCTCTGCAAAAGTACCTCTTAAGGTATGGTTCCTGAGAAGGGAGGTACCGTAGGTTCCGGGAAGGAAAGCCATGACTTTTTGTATTCCCTTTGAAAACTGGGAGATAGGCATGTAGGCTCCGCAGAGGAAGCCGTAACCGGCGCTTACGATAGTTCCCACCGCAGAGGCCTGTCCCTGAGTGGTGAGAGGGTAGTTCACCAGGGAAGAAATTGCCGTTCCCATAAGTACCAGAAGTACGATGTCCCTGATCACCGCCACCACGTCATCCACGGAGAGATACCAGCCGCAGGCGGCGATATACCCGAAGCAGATGGCTGCTGCAAAAAAACAGATCAAGAGGGTGGAAAATAATGTGGCGAGGTAGTAGCTCATGGCCAGAGTGCTCTTTTTCAGGGGAGCCACCATGAGGTCGTTTCTCGCTCCGGTGATCTTATCCTGTACCATAATGAGGTTGGAGCAAAAAGCTACCGTCACACAGCTCACCGCCAGAAGGGAGGATACAAGCTCTCCCGCCACAAAGCCGCTTATCAGTTTGTCGGAGACGGTTGCTCCCGCTGCCGTCAAGGCTGAAGTGAATGAATCATAATACACATTTCTAAGGAAGGTTCCGTAGAGCACCAGCAAAATGATAGGTGTTATGAGGGAGCTGAAGAACATTCCCTTATCCTTAAAATAAAGTTTTATATTTCTGATTACCAATGCATTTAGCCGGTTCATTTCTGTTCTCCTCCTGAGAGATTTTTGCCTGTGACCATAAGAAAAACATCGTCCATCTTTCCTTTTATGATCTCATAATCCGTGAAGATCTCCGGATTTCTGATGATAAGCTCCGTAGCCGACTTCGTATCCGGAACCGAGATCCTGTAAGCGTCCCTGATCTTACTGTAGGGGAACCCTATTGACTTTACTGTCTCCTCCTCACTTCCGTAAAGAGTAATATAGTCGCCGGTGTAACGATTTTTTAAATCCAAAGGGGTTCCCTCCGCCGAGATGGAACCGCTGTCGATGATGACCACGTAATCCGCATCCGCCGCCTCTTCCATGTAATGAGTTGTCAGGAAAACGGTCATTCCCTCTGTTCTTCTCAGCTCATCGATGACCTGCCAGAGAAGCTTTCTGGTCTGAGGATCAAGGCCTGTGGTAGGCTCGTCCAGAATCAGTATCTCCGGGCGGTGGATCAGGGCTCTTGCAATATCGATGCGGCGCCTCTGTCCTCCGGAAAGCTTTCCTACCGGACGCTTTAACAGATCCTCAAAGTCCAGAAGAGTGCTCAGTTCCTTGAGGCGCTTTCGGAATTTCTTGCCGTAGATCCCGTAAAGTGCTCCCCGACTCTTCAAGTTGTCAAGAACCGTGAGGTCTTTATCCAGCACGGAATTCTGGAACACTACTCCGATGCTCTCTCTGACCTTATCCGGCTCTGCATCCGGATCCATTCCGTTGATTAGAACCTTGCCCTCATCCTTTCTGAGCATTCCGCAGATTATGTTGATGGTAGTGCTCTTACCCGCACCGTTTACGCCCAAAAATGCAAAAAACTCGCCTTCTTTGACCTTAAAGCTGAGGTTCCTCACCGCCCGGATCTCTCCGAAACTCTTATTTAGATTTGAGATTTCGATTACGTTTCCCATATCTGATCTTATTCCTTTCCGGACGGCGCCTTTTGGGCCGTCATAATTCTAAACTTCATTTACAGTCCTGTTGAACATTCCGCCTCCAAGGCAAAGAAGGGAAGAACCGAGAGCCATGTAAAGAACTGCTGTATGGCTTCCGCTTATGAATCCAATTACCGATGCCAGGTAGAAAGCGGCTGATCCGATGAAAAAACAGATTGCTGCGAATCTGTACATTCTTTTTTTATCTTCTGTCATAGTGCTGACCTCCCTTTCTTTATACTCTCATTATAGAGCCGGGAAGCCGGAGCAAATAGGCACTTATTTTATGGGAATGTGTCGGATTTCTAGATTATTAATACTGCTCTTTCGGCACACTTATATGATCTCATACTGCAAAAACTCGTACTTGAGCCTGCTTCCCTCTCTTATCTCCTCCGGCAAAAGGGCTCTCGCCACCAACTTAAGATCCTCACTCTCAATGTCGCACCGTCTCAGGTTTGCGTAATCCCCGTCAATACTCACTACTTCATAATACCAGGTCTCCATGTCGAACTCCTTTCTTTGATCACTGTCTGGACAATATAGTTGAAAAGAAATATCGGTCTCCCACATAGGAACAATCCACAAAGTACAGGGGCGTCCCGTCTTCCAAAAGCACGGTGCACTCCATCTTGAGCACCGGCGACTCGTGGCTGATCTTGAGGAGTTTTTGGGCCTTCGGATCGGGAAGCTCCGCCTCCAGCCTCACCTTGCCATTGCCAAGTTTGTGGTGATACACATTCTCATATATATTGTACAGGGACGAGTTGTCATCCAGATACTTTTGCATGTCAGGGCAAAGCTTTCTGGGAACATAGGCAGTCTCCAGGGACATGGGAGTCTCATCTCCCTTCCTTATCCGGGTGATCCTGTAGCACTTTTCTTCCGGAGAGATGTTCAGTTCCTCCCTTATGTGCTTTGAGACCACAGGGCCAAGTTCGATTCCCAAAAGCTCCGAGGAGGGAGTAATGCCTCTGGATGTCATCTGCTCCGTGAAGCTCTTCAGCTTCGTCAGGGTGTAGTCTGACTTAACATACTTTACAAAAGTCCCCACCGCAGTCTTTCTCACGATGTAATCTTCACTTTCGAGCTTGGCAAAAGCCTTCCGTACCGTATCCCGGCTGGCACCGTAGCTCTCCTGACACTCCTTCTCCGTCATGAGCCGGGCTCCCTGAGGGTATTCCCCGCTGATTATCTTATCCTTTATATCCTGATAGATCTTCAGATAAAGAAATTTAACTTCCATAGTTCTCTCCTTTTGGCTCGGATATAACACAAAATCTGCCCGGTCACCCGGGCAGATCCATAATTTTTCTATCTGTGTTTTTGCTTAACAACTTCCTAGATATTCAGGAACTTTCTTGCGGCATCCGCTACTGCCTTGCCTGCCATTCCGTCGATGGCAGTACCTACTACCAGGATGTTTACCCCGGTCTCCTTGAAGGCTCTGAAGTTATCCAGATTGATTCCTCCCTCTGCAAGAGTGGGAACCTTAACCGCCTCTACCATGGCGCATACTCTCTCCTTGAGAACAGGAGGGATCTGTCCGGCCTCAATTCCCTCGTAGCTCATGCCGGTCATCATACCGATCATGTCAGTGCCGATGCTCTCCATAGCCTTAGCTACCTTCTCAACCTCCTCCGGTTTCTCTGCGGGAATTCCGAAGGTGTGGCGATCGGAGGGAAGTCCGATGTAGGCATCTACGCAGAGACCGTACTTATGAGCACTCTTCACCAGCTCCTCAAGATCGTGAAGGCTTGACTTGTGAGTGTGAAGTCCGTCTGCTCCGGCTTTGGCCATCTTCATGAAATCCTCATCGGTCAAAGGGGCGGGAACAATCTCGGTGAAGCCTCCGGGGATTCCCACTGTGATGTAGATATCTTTACCTACCACATTTCTCACGCCGTGGGTAACCTCTGCCATCTGATCCACAGTGATCTCATGACGAATCTGCTCTGCCTCGTGCATGGAAGTGATTCCCTTGTAACCTCTTGCCAGCACTACTGCGGGATGGTTGGGCTCCAGCATGGTGATTCCGGCGTCAACTACCGCCTTGGCCATGCGGGCATCATCTCCGGTGATACCTGTGCTAAGGATAGTGTGTCCGTTGCCCATCTCAATGGCCTTATGAACCTTCTCCATAGCAAACATCATTCTGCGATCCATATCATTCTGAAACATATCCTACCTCCTGTAAAAGCGTCCTCGCTGTAAAAGCTATCATTGGTATGGTTTAATGCTATCACTTTGTACGGATATTTGTAATTGCCATTCCACCCAATATTCCGGAGTATTTCTGTGCATTTTCTACAAGAAATTGGTTATATTTCTATTAAATATGTACATTATCACAGGCTTATATGCAAACAATCTAACCCAAATGTATTCTCATATTATTCTATTATACGGATAATACCATTCTCGGTTGAGATTGTAAAGCAGTATCTGCCCGGATTTACCTGTCAGAAAAAAGGGGCACAAGATCCGGCTCCTGCTCTTCCTCTTCTTCAGGTTTCTCTGAAAAATAATAGGCCAACAGAATTCCCACACCCACCCAGGGTGCTGCTGCCAGAATAAAACTTAAGATCATCTCCATAGTGTCCTCCTTCCGAAAGGATATTCCTTTCTTTCGTCTATGATATGATCTTACAGTTTTCCACCGGAATCCTATAGGCCTATTATCTATCTGTTTGTGTCGTTTTTTTAGTCTCTGATATCTGTTAGTGCCCTGCAACGCACCGTGATTCGGCTTCGTCCATCCACCGTACAGGTGAAAAGAGTGAGCTCGTATTCCCCGTTTGTCATATTCTCCACCGCTCTTGGACCAAGACTCTCCACCTCTGTCACTTCGTAGAGAAAAATATTGCCTTTCGCATCAGTAAAGCGCACCTCAGCCCCAAGGGGAATGGAGCCAATACCTCCGAAGTGGGAGGGATAATTGTGTGCACAGATGACCAGATTCTCCTCATATAGGGAACCGCTGTAGCGGCAGGGAGCAATTTTGAGGTTCTTATAACTCCAATCCGCCATTACCGGAAGTTCTGCTCCAAGGGATGGGATTTCAAGAATCCCTATGTAGTCCTCCCCCAATGCTCTGATCCTGGGCATTTCCTCCCCGGGATAATATCTGAGGGGTTCCGGATCCTCCCCGTCGGAATCGGAAATGATATCCGGCTTTAACTCCGTCAAGGCCGCCTCAGCTGCATTTTGGGCTCTAAGACCGTCTTTCAGGTTATAACCGGTGATAACCAGGGCCGCCCCTATGCAGATCACTCCAAGAAAGATCGGTATTCTCCCCGCTCTACTCATTCTCTTTGCCCTTCCGGCGAAGCAGTCCCGCCACTATGAGCAAAAGTCCCAGGGCAACAAGTACCGGCACCGGCCACCAAAGCTGTCCGGTCTGGGGCAGAGAGCCTGTGTTCCCGGGCTTTGGATTTTCGGGAAGTTTGCCGGAGTAAGTATTGCTGACAACAAACACCTCTCCGTCCCGGACCACTTCCACCGTGTAGTCGGAGATATCCTTCTCCACAATGTTGTACCGGGTGTTTCCTTCCAGTTCTTTCCAGGTATGACGCCAGTTATTGTCTTCGTTGAGGGTCACCTCATCGTAGATCTCCCCGTTCTTAAGGAGCTGTACCACTACATTGGAGGGACGCTTTTTGTCATATTCTTTATCATTCCAGCACTTGAGAACCTGAAGACTCACCGGAGCGGGCTCATCTTCTGCCTCTGTGACGCTGAATTTGGCCTCCACGATTCCGTCGTAGATGGGCTCTTTGCTCTCCGGATCCGTTTCAGGAAGCATTACCAGTATAGGGGCAGGTTCAAAGTACAGGCCGTCTCTTGTAAAAGGCTTTGCAAGAATCAGGTAACAGCCCTGAACGAGTTTTTTGCCTCCGGTGGGAAAAGCTGCATACCCCTCCTGAATAGTAACGGAGGTGCACAGTGGCTTGAGCTTGTCCCGAAGCACGTACCCCTCCAGAGTTGAAGCGATGCTGTACCAGTCCCCGGAAGTTCCACTGGGAAGCTTAACCGGGTAGGAGCTGAATTGTTTAGTTAAGGTCAATTTAGAACTGCTGTTCCCGGTCGCTACCAGGTAAAGGGAAAACTCTATTCCGGAAACAGGTTTTCCTTCATTTTCAAAGTGTACGGTTAACCTCAGCTCTTTTCCCGCATTAGCGGTGTTTTCTGCAAAAGCCCGGCCCGGAATCATGAGGGCCATAACCAGCACCACTGCAAAAAAGGAATTAAACCATCTAATACGTTTCATCAGTTTTACCTCCCTGATTTCAATGCTACCGTAAAATTACCCACATAGCAACAAATTCTAACGCAATAACAGTCAAAAAAATGGTGTGATCGTCTTTTTCTATTCCCACCTGAAGAATTTCACAGCAACCCCGGCAGTAACAATTATCACTCCCAACATAATCAGTATAGGCACCAGTACCTTTCCGGTGGAAAGGCCAAGAAAAGTCGCTTTCATAAGGCTTATGCCCTGAGTCAGAGGGAATACGCTGACTATCTTTTGCATTATTGAAGGCATCACTTCAAAAGGAAGTGTAGCTCCCGAGAATACTAGCATGGGAAAATACAAAAGGCTGGCGATCACACTGGCAATCTTAGTGTTGGGAGCGATTCCTCCAACCATCATACCGATACTCAGGGTAGACACCATAGTCAGAAGCCAGCTTCCAAGGAACAAAAGCAGAGACCCGCCGATTCTCACCTTCCAGAAAAGCATGGCCGCGGTAATAATGGTAATTAAGGATACAAGGCAGTAAAGAACATAGATGGCAAACTCCACTCCCAAAAGCATCAGAGGGCTGACAGGAGTTACCTTGAAGCGCTTTAATATCTTCTTTTCCCGATATTCCGACACCACTAAAGGCAGCCCCATGAGTCCCCCTGCGCAGATCGAGATAGCACACAGTGCCCCAATGGATTGCTCAATAAAGGTGTAGGCTCTGCCTTCCAGGGGTTTTGTACCGCAGATGATCCCCAGGATCAAAAGCACCACCAGAGGCATCAGTATCGCAAAGATGACCATGTTCATATTTCGTATATTGAGCTTCAGCTCGTTTTTCAAAAGCACTCCGAAAGTCTTCATTCCCCAATTTCCTCCTCTCCGGACAGACAAAGATACGCTTCCTCGAAATCATCACAGCAGCTTCGGGCTTTCGCCTCACTGACCGTTCCCTGAAAAACAGTCTTACCTTTTCTCAAAATGCAGATCTCGTCGCAGAGAGCCTCCACCTCATCCATGAAGTGGGAGGTGAGAAAAATGGTGAGTCCCCGGCTTTTCAGATCCGACAGGATCTTCCAGACATCCCGCCTTGCTTTTGCATCAAGGCCGGTAGTCAACTCATCGAGAAAAACGATCCTTGGATTCGGAATAAGGGCAAGGACGATAAACAGCCGCTGCCTTTCTCCCCCGGATAGACTTTTTACGCTGCTGCCGAGCTTATCTCCGATACCGAACCTTTCGCACAGAGTCTTCCAGTCCGCCGGAGCTCTGTAGAGACAGGCGATCTCCTGACACAACTCATATACCTTGATCTCGCTCTGATAATCACTCTCCTGGAACTGGACTCCTACTTTCTGAAAAAGAGCTCTCCTGTCTTTTCGAGGATTTTTTCCCAAAAGGAGCGCCCTGCCCCTGTCGGGAACTTTTGTCCCCAGGATACATTCTATAGCGGTACTTTTTCCCGCACCGTTAGCCCCCAAAAGTCCAAACACTGTTCCGGCTTCCACCGTAAGATTCAGGTTATCCAAGGCCATCTTCCGGCCGTAGGACTTCGTCAACTGTTCAACACTGATCGCTGTTTGCATATTACTTCCTCCTTTTCGTGCTTACAATAGAAAACCACCAATGAAGACATTGGTGGTAATGTGGAGGGTTATGCAAATCTATTTTCCATATCCAGCAGAATTGATAACATCTGCCCGGCGTTTTCCTCAGCCTCGGTAAGGGAGGCAATCAGGTGATCGCAGACAGAAACAATATCTTCGGATCCTCTCGGAGTGTTGAGCACCGCCCGGATATCGGTCACGGGGTTCTGGTCCAGTTGCCCAAGGAGCCTTAAAATCGATTCCAGAGAGTAGTTGGCTCCCCTTAAGGTGCGGATTATCTTCAGGCGTCGTACATCCTCCTCCGAGTAGATGCGGTAGCCGTTGGACTTTCTTTTTACGGTGAGAAGACCGTTCATCTCCCAGTTGCGCAACGAATCCATGGAAATTCCAAGTGCATCCGAGACTTCTTTTCTCTTTAGATAAGTGTTTCCAAAAGAAGCCTCCCCGGCAAGCAGTTCTTTCACGATCACCACCGCGTCCTCAGCGGCAGCCTTATCTCTTCCGACCTGCTCAATGTATTCCTGTATCAGCAGGATCGCCTCCGGGAAATTCCCGGCAGCGGAGGCCTTTATCGCCTTTACGATCTTGTTTCTAAGGCCGTTCTGCACTACCTCAACCTTGAAGGCAAGCCTTACCAGACGGCACTGCTCCACATGGTAGTCGGTAAAAATCCGATACCCGTTGGCCTGCCGCTCGGGCTTTGGTATCATCTGGAGTTCTTCATAGAGGCGCACCGTGTTCGGATGTACTCCGACAGCGGCGGCTACCTGGGAAGTTCTGTAAGTTTTCATGATTTTTCTTTCCCTGACACGTCTTTTTGCATAGTTTCTTTCTAAAGATACCATGATTCAAAAGTCTGGTGACAAGGTGGAGGGTTTTGCACATTTTTAAAGGGATTTTTGCCTGTCATTTCACTTTTCACAAAAAGACTTTTCGCTGATCAGTATATTAGAACCCTTATGACTCTTTGGTTCCATCTGCCAGCTCTACGATGCTTCCCACTCCGTCAAGCACAACAGTCGGGCGATAGGCAAAAGTGGAGATCGTCTCTCTACTTGAAACTCCGGAGAGAACCAGAACAGTGGACATACCACTCTCCATACCGGAGATCACATCTGTGTCCATACGGTCTCCCACCATGACCGCCTCGGCCGAGTGACATCCCAGAATATTCAATCCGGTACGCATCATTAACGGGTTAGGTTTTCCACAAAAATAAGCCTGCTTTCCGGTGGCCAACTCAATGGGAGCGACCAGTGCCCGGCATCCGGGTGCTATTCCGTTTTCGATAGGTCCGGAAATATCGGAATTTGCTCCAATAAGCTTTGCCCCTGCAAGAACAAGGTTCACCGCCTTCGTAACAGTGTCCAGGGAATATGCCTTTCCCTCGCCAACCACCACGTAATCCGGGTTGACATCATTCATAGTTATACCGGCATCGTAAAGGGCGTTAAAAAGGCCTGCCTCTCCAATGGCATATACCGAGCAGCCCGGTGCCTGGTTTTTAAGAAAAGTTGCAGTTGCCAAAGCGCTGGTGTAAAAATGATCTTCGGGAACATCCAATCCCATGCGGGCCAGCTTCTGCTGCAATTCCCGGGGAGTATATCCGCTGTTATTGGTCAAAAACAGATATTCCTTATTCTCTCGCTGAAGCCAGTTAACAAATTCCACTGCTCCGGGGAGCACCTGGTTGCCATGATATATGACACCATCCATATCGCATATGAAACCTTTTTTACTGTTAAAATCAATCATTCTCTTTCTCTCCTTATCTTTAATCCTGGTAATGATAACCGATAATTGTAATGTGGGTACCCATCATTGTGTAAAACGGGTGTGTGTTTTCAAAGGGTCCCGGATTTCGGCTCGTTACTGTTTCAATCATCAGAAGTGACCATAGGGCACTTCTACAAAAACAAAGAAGCGATCGACACAATCGACTCGCTTCTTTGCGGACAACATATAAATAGCTCAGGACAGCCATTAATCATCTAAATCTATTAACATAATATAGCAAAGTGACATTCTAAGTCAAGGTAAAACAGGGTGAGCGGTTAACTTGCAATAGCGAATCCAGCAGACAAAAAAGCCTCACAAATTATTCTTCCTTCCGGTTACCTATGGGCACTTACCCAGACGCAAAAATAATTTGCCCTCTTATTAATTTGGATCTAACAAACTGAGGGAGTTAATAATAGACTATACAGCGTATTAAAACTATATTAAGGCGCTTACAGCCATCCGAAAATCAAAGCAATATGGACAGTAATAATTACGGTTAAGAAAAACACGGCGGCGAGAACACAAATCGACATACCGATAATTACCACAAAAAAGGATAGATACCCGACACAAATTATTACATCAAAAAAGCACCCAAGCCTTGAAACACCAATTTGTTTCTCTGGTCTGAGTGCTTATTTTTTAGTTAGTATTTGTTAGTTTTCTCTTCAAATGAGATAAATATGAGATAAAACGCCCTTTACGGCAGCAGGCAAACGCCTGAAACTCTTGAATTTACGGCATTTTATTTATCAAGACTCTTCATTGTCGGGAACAACAGCACGTCCCTGATAGCCTGGCTGTCGGTAAGCAACATTACCAGACGGTCAATACCGTAGCCGATACCGCCTGTGGGGGGCATACCGATCTCCAACGCGTTGAGGAAGTCCTCATCGGTGTGGTTAGCCTCCTCATCGCCGGCTTCAAAAGCCGCATCCTGAGCCGCAAAACGCTCTCTCTGGTCAATGGGATCATTGAGCTCGGAGTAGGCATTGCACATCTCCCAGGTATTGATGAAAAGTTCAAAGCGCTCTACCTTCTCGGGGTCGGAAGGTTTCTTCTTTGTGAGAGGAGAGATTGACAGAGGGTGATCCATGATAAATGTAGGCTGGATCAGCTCCTTCTCGCAGAACTCCTCGAAGAAAAGGTTGATGATGTCACCCTTGGTGTGACGCTCCTCGTATTCGATACCCTTTTCTTTTGCAAGGGCCTTAGCCTCCTCATCGGTTTCAACCGCATCAAAATCGATACCCGCATACTTCCTGATGGCATCGTTCATGGTGAGTCTTGCAAAAGGCTTGCCAAGGTCGATCTCAATACCATTGTAAGAGATCTTGGTGGTGCCGCACACCTTCTCGGCGAGATAGCGGAACATGGACTCGGTGAGTTCCATCATTCCCTCGTAGTCGGTGTATGCCTGATAGAGCTCCATGAGAGTGAACTCGGGGTTGTGTCTGGTATCTACACCCTCGTTTCTGAACACTCGACCGATCTCATAAACTCTCTCAAGGCCGCCGACAATAAGTCTCTTGAGGTAGAGTTCCAGAGAAATTCTCAGCTTAACATCCTCATCCAGAGCATTGTAGTGAGTGTCAAAAGGTCTCGCTGCTGCTCCGCCCGCATTGGAAACCAGCATGGGAGTCTCTACCTCCATGAAGTTTCTTGCATCCAGGAAGTTTCTGATCTCCTTGATGATTCTGGACCGCTTGATAAATACTTCCTTGGATTCCGCATTCATGATGAGATCCACATATCTCTGACGGTAACGCATGTCGGTATTAGTCAGGCCGTGGAACTTCTCCGGGAGCACCTGAAGGCTCTTGGTGAGAAGGGTCATCTCGCTGGCATGAACGGAAACCTCTCCGGTCTTGGTTCTGAAAGCATATCCCTTAACACCGTAGATATCACCGATATCGGATTTCTTGAAATCGGCATAGGCCTCCTCGCCAATGGCGTCTCTGGCAACATATACCTGAATATTGCCCTTGAGATCCTGAATATTGCAGAAAGAAGCCTTACCCATGACACGCTTGAACATCATACGTCCGGCAATTGAAACGTTGATGGGCTGAGCGTCCATGATGGCTCTTCTCTCGTTGTAATCGTCGTTGATAACCTTCCTTGCCTCGGCTTCGTCAAGCCCCTGGGTGTCGGGAGCTACTCTGTCTCCGAGGATCTCAGCCTCGTGAGCATTGTAGAGTTCCTTTACCTCAATGGAGTGGTGGGTCTGATCGTACTTCGTGATGACGAAGGGATCCTTGCCCTCAGCCTGAAGGTTGGCAAACTTCTCTCTTCTAACCTTTCTGATCTGATTGAGATCCGGCTCCTGAGCATTCTGCTTGTTGTTCTTTACCTTCTTTTCGTCTGCCACTTTATTATCTCCTTAGTTTGTGCGCTCAATACTTCTGATTTCATACTCGATAACGCCTGCCTGAGTCTCAACACAGACCTTATCTCCAACCTTAGCTCCCATGAGAGCCTTGCCTACAGGTGATTCATTGGAAATCTTGTTCTCGAGGGAGTTAGCCTCAGAGGAACCAACGATCTTGAAGGCAACCTCCTCCTCGAATTCTACGTCATAAACGAGAACTGTGCATCCCAGGTTTACCTGTTTAACATCTACGTCCTCCTCAACGATAACCTCCGCATGCTTGAGGATGTATTCGATCTCCTCGATGCGGTTTTCGATCTGACGCTGCTCTTCCTTGGCTGCATCGTACTCGGCATTCTCTGAGAGGTCTCCCTGCTCTCTTGCCTCCTTGATCTTCTGAGCGATCTCCTTGCGCTCAACGACCTTGAGTCTCTCCAGCTCTTCCTCCAACTTCTTAAGTCCTGAATATGTTAACAGCTTCTTGACTGCTGCTCCTGTCATTGTTTCTTCCATTTTAACACTCCTATCGCGCCAAAAATTTCGAGGCCTTACCTCATCATTACAACATAGCGCAAGGATTATACCCCACTGCCCATGAATTGTCAACTACGACTTAAAGCCTTTTGCAAAAGGAACTATCCCCAGCTCTCAATCACCTTTTCCAGCTCCTCAAAAGTGGACACCTGGGCGGCGGCTCTCCTGAGAGCGGCGGCTCCCCGCATGCCTCCGGTATACCAGAGCAGGTGGCTTCGCATCTCCAGCATTCCCACTTTTGGTCCTTTGCACTCGATCATCATTGCTGCGTGTCTTCGGATGAGGGCTTTTTTCTCTTCAAGAGTAGGAGGTGGGGGAACCGTTCCCTTCTCCAGGTATTCTTTTACTTCCCGGAAAATCCAGGGATTTCCTTTGCTTCCCCGGCTGATCATGACTCCGGCACAGCCGGTCTCTTTTAGCATCTTTTCCGCAAGAGGTCCCGAGGTCACATCTCCGTTTCCAATCACCGGTATGCTCACCGCCGATGCCACCTGCCGGATGATATCCCAGTCGGCTTTTCCGGTGTAATACTCTTCCCTTGTCCTTCCGTGGACGGTGATGGCTGCCGCCCCGGCATCCTCCAGGATCTTCGCCACTTCCACCGCGTTGATCTCATTGTCATTGAAGCCTTTTCGGATTTTTACCGTGATCGGTTTATCCGTGGCCCTGACCATGGCTTTTACCACTTCTGCGGCTTTTTGGGGATCCCTCATGAGCGCAGAGCCCTCCCCGTTTTTTACGATCTTCGGCATGGGACATCCCATATTCAGGTCGATGAGGTCAAAAGGATACTCCTCCAGCCGTCTCACCACCTCGTCAAAAATATCCGGCTCCGACCCGAAAAGCTGCAGTGCCACCGGGTGTTCCTCCCCGGAGGTGGCGAGAAGTGCCTCCGTGTTTCGGTTGTTGTAATGGATTCCCTTGGCGCTGACCATCTCCATTACCACAAGCCCGGCCCCCATCTCGTGACAGAGCAAACGAAATGGCAGGTCGGTAATACCTGCCATGGGTCCCAGTACTACCGGGGTATTGATCTTCAGATTTCCTATTTCAAGAGATTTTACACTCATCACATGTTTTTCCAATCAAAAGTCTTATAATACAGCTCCAGCGACTCAAAAAGATCCCGATGATTATCCAGCATTTGCTTTACTTTGAGCCTGCTGCCGATCTCATCGTAGAGGATATCCTCCTCGTCGGTGCGGGTCTCAATGAGAAGCTCCCCGTCCTCGTCAAAATAGAGAATAAGGATTCCACCGATCTCCTCGGTAAAAGTCACACACATTATCTGAATCTCTTCCCTCACCGCCTGGGGCAGTCCCAGAAAGCGCTCATTAAGATAGTACTGCCTGGTGTAGGCATTGGCCACTGAGAGGACCACGCTGTCCTCGACTTTTTTCTCAAGATTATCAAACATATCCGTACACTCCTCTCACCGAGACTTCTCCGGCATAGACGTGCTTCACCTCTTTGTCGTCGGTCTCAACTATGAGCTCCCCGCTCTCGTTGACGAAAAGGGCCTGGGCTTCGTACTCCCCGGCCGGATCCAGCACTCTCACTCTTCGGCCGCGGTTCACCAGATATTTGTTGTAGTCCTCAAGCACCGGCAAAAGGCTCTCCGCCTCCACCACCTGCCTGTAGGCCTTCTCCAGATTCCGCATCACTTCCCCCAAAAGCTCTATCCTGTCCACCTTGTGTCCCAGCTCCAGATAAAGGGAGGTGGCCGTCTCTCTGATCTCCTCCGGAAAAACCTCAATATTGACATTTATTCCGGTTCCCACGATGATGTGACGAATGTAGACATCCTCCATCTTCATCTCCGTGAGGATTCCGCAGATCTTGCGGCCGTTTACTACAACGTCGTTGGGCCATTTGATCTGTACCTCAAGTCCGTATAGATTCCGAAGCGCCTCCGCCACGGCCAGGGCCTTCACCAGGGTTAGCATGCTTGCCTTGTGAGGGGAAATTTCGGGTCTCAAAAGGACGGAAAAATACAATCCGCTGCCTTTAGGGGACTTCCAAACTCTGCCCCTGCGGCCCTTGCCTTTGGTTTGTTCCTCCGCCACAGCCACGGTACCTTCCGGGGCCCCGCTTCCGGCCAGCTCGTCGATCCGGTTGTTGGTGGAATCTGTCTCCTCATAGTAGCAGAGCTTAGCTCCCGGCCAGTTTCCCAGATTCTCCTTAAAAAGCCGCTTCTCGCTCATAAGTTCAGGTACTCCCGCAAGGCGATAACCCTTATTTCTCACCGCCTCGATCTCGTAACCCTCTTCCTCCAGGCTCCTTATGGCCTTCCAGACGGCCGTTCTTGAAACATTAAAGCGGTCGCTCATTTCCTGTCCGGAAATGAACTCACCGCTTTCTGTTAATAATTGCAGTATCTTGTTGCGCAATTTCTATTCTTCTCCTAATGTGGCTACCATAACCGCCTTGATGGTATGCATACGGTTCTCCGCCTGGTCAAAAACAAATGAATTCTCAGAATCGAATACTTCATCTGTAACTTCGTTGCCCTTTACTGCAGGGAGGCAGTGAAGGAAGATGCACTTGTCATTTTCGGTCTTAGCCATGAGATCCTTGTTTACCTGATAAGGGGAAAGAAGCTGTATTCTCTCCTTAGCCTTGTCCTCCTCACCCATGGAAGCCCATACGTCGGTGTAGATTACATCACAGCCCTTAACCTCATTGATGTCCTCGGTGATGGTGATCTTACCGCCGGACTCTTTTGCAAAAGCTCTGCACTCTTCCACCAGCTCCTCTTTGGGCCAGAGAGATTTGGGTGCAACAATGAGGAAGTCAAGACCCATCTTGGCACTTCCTACCATGAGGGAGTTAGCCATGTTGTTTCTTCCGTCTCCAAGGAATGCAAATCTGATTCCCTTAAGATGTCCGCAGTGCTCAATTACTGTGAGGAAGTCTGCAAGGATCTGTGTGGGGTGGTAGTCGTCGGTGAGGCCGTTCCACACAGGCACTCCGCTGTACTTAGCCAGTGCTTCCACACTGCTGTGTTTGAAGCCGCGGAACTCGATTCCGTCAAACATTCTGCCGAGAACATGAGCAGTGTCCTCAATGGACTCCTTATGACCCAGCTGTATCTCGTTGCCTGAAAGGTAGGTGGGATATCCGCCCTCGTCATTAGCTGCAACGGTGAATGCGCAGCGGGTTCTAGTGGAGGGCTTCTCAAAAATCAGTGCAATGTTCTTTCTGTCGAGACTGTGTCCCAGGATACCTGCCTTCTTGTCCGCCTTCTTCTTGGCTGCAAGATCAAGAAGATACTGGATCTCCTCCGGGGTAAAGTCTTTGAGTGTGAGGAAGTTACGTCCTTTTAATGAAACCATGATTATCACCTGTACCTTTCAATATATGTAAATAGATTCTTAACAAAAATAATTCAGAATAATTATACTATAAAAAATCTCGTTTTCAAGCTTTTGACTTGTGGAGGCACCTAATCTTGTAGTAATATATAGGAAGATAAAAGATTTTTAGAGTTGCTAATTATTTTTGCAACATTGGCATTATACTTTCTGATAAGGAGGGACAGTCATGGCAGGTAAGAAATTTCCTTATAAAGCAGCCTATGTGGCCTGCAGCTGTGGCAGCGAGCACTGTGAGTACGGATGTATCGGGTGTGGAGCCTGCATGGAGAAGTGTCGTTTCGGAGCAATCAGTCTTTTGGATGGTCACGCTGTGATCGATTCCGACAAGTGCATTGCCTGTGGGGCCTGTGCCAAGGCCTGTCCCAGAGGAATCATCCATATCCGTCTGGTGGAGAACAACATAGTCCCTCTTTGCTCAAACCGGGATGCCGGCAAGATTGCAAGGGAGGCCTGTCCTTCTAGCTGTATCGCCTGCGGTCTCTGTGTGAAGAAGTGCCCTGCGGGAGCGATCAGCTTATGCGACAACGCCCCTGTCATCGACGAGTCTCTGTGCCTTTCCTGCGGAGCCTGCGCTATTGCCTGCCCCCGTCATGTGATCAGAGACTTCAACCACATTATTACCGATTAATACCAATACTCCAATTCCTAATATGTCTCGGC
>JAQYAH010000027.1 GCA_029227635.1 Clostridiales bacterium | reverse complement strand
ATACCGCATCCCGGACAAAACAAAGGGCTGCCACACGGCAACCCTCTGCTTATTCTCTATCCGTTTTTCTAGAATTCCGGCTCTATGAGTCCGTAGGTATTTCCCTTTCTCTTATAAACTACATTGATCTCATCGGTCTCCGCATTGTTGAATACGAAGAAATTATGTCCCAGCAGTTCCATCTGGATGCAGGCATCTTCCGGATACATGGGTTTGATTCCAAAATGCTTGGTGCGGATGATCTTAATCTCCTCCGGCTCCAACGGTTCTTCTTTTTCTATAAACTCTTTTCGGAAATTGCTTCCCTCCTGATGCTTTGCCACCAGTTTATTTTTATATTTGCGAAGCTGTCTTTCGATCACTTCTTCTACCAGATCAATGGATACATACATATCGTTGCTGACCTGTTCGGAACGGATAATATTTCCCTTCACCGGAATGGTCACTTCAATCTTCTGTCTTTCTTTTTCCACACTCATGGTTACAATGATCTCCGTATCCGGAGTAAAGTATCTCTCCAGCTTGCTCAGCTTATCGATCACAGTTGTTCTGAGACCCTCTGTAATGTCAATATTTTTTCCGCTAATGGTAAATCTCATACGCTCAGCCCCTTTGCTGCTTATTTGAAAAAACCTGTGATACAGTGGTTTTTCATAAAATAAGAATAGCATATTTGGAGCTATTTTTCAATCTATTTCAGTCAATTTTATAAATTATTCACACAATTTATAATGCAGACCATGTTTTTGAAAAATTTCGGGGTCTCAGAAGAGCCGGTTGAAACTGAGATACAGTTTGTTGATATGAAATATTCATAAAATATTTATTGTCTAAACTGCACAAAGGTGGTAAGATAATCAGTAGTGTGTTTAAAAATAAACAGGCAGATTTCTGTCTGAGAGATTTAGGAGAGTTACAATGAGTTTTATTACAAAATTATTTGGCACCCACAGTGAGCATGAACTGAAACGGATCAGGCCGCTGGTAGACAAAGTGGAGGCCCTTCGCCCGACGATGCAGGCGTTATCCGATGAGGAACTGCGGGGCAAGACAGCGGAGTATAAGAAACGTCTGTCAGAGGGAGAGACGCTGGATGATCTTCTGCCGGAGGCTTATGCAACGGTTCGTGAAGCCGCAAAGCGTGTCCTGGGTATGGAACATTACCGTGTACAGATCATCGGCGGTATCATTCTTCATCAGGGGCGTATCGCAGAGATGAGAACCGGTGAAGGTAAGACCCTGGTATCTACCCTTCCGGCATATCTGAACGCCCTGGAAGGAAAAGGCGTTCATGTCGTGACGGTCAATGACTATCTGGCAAAGCGAGATGCGGAGTGGATGGGAAAAGTACATGAGTTCCTGGGCCTGAAGGTCGGTGTCGTATTAAATGACATGGAAAATGACGAGCGCCGGGAAATGTACAACTGCGATATCACATATGTGACCAACAACGAGCTGGGCTTTGATTATCTGAGAGATAACATGGTGATCTATAAGGAACAGCTGGTACAGAGAGATCTGCATTATGCCATCATCGATGAGGTGGACTCTGTTCTCATCGATGAAGCAAGAACACCGCTGATCATTTCCGGCCAGAGCGGAAAGTCCACCAAGCTCTATGAAGTGGCGGATATTCTGGCCCGTCAGCTGGAAAAAGGAGAAGCCAGCGGAGAAGTGACCAAGATGTCTGCGATCATGGGCGAAGAAATTACCGAGACAGGTGATTTTATCGTCAATGAAAAGGACAAGATCGTGACACTGACCCAGCAGGGTGTGGCAAAAGTAGAAAAATTCTTTCAGATTGAAAACCTGGCAGATGCGGAAAACCTGGAGATTCAGCACAATGTGGATCTGGCTCTGCGTGCCAACTATCTGATGTTCAAAGATCAGGATTATGTGGTGAAGGATGACGAAGTCCTGATCGTAGACGAGTTTACCGGACGTATTATGCCGGGAAGAAGATATTCCGACGGTCTCCATCAGGCCATCGAGGCAAAAGAGCATGTAAAGGTAAAACGGGAGAGCAAGACCCTTGCCACCATTACCTTCCAGAATTTCTTCAATA
>JAQYAH010000026.1 GCA_029227635.1 Clostridiales bacterium | reverse complement strand
ATCAGTTCGAAATTGAGGGCATCTGTGAAGAGTCTGACCAGGCAGGCACCTCCCAGGGCCACGAGGCAGATCCCTGCGGTCATGGATCCGACTCTGTGTATCCGTTTTGTTTCTTTTTCAGCCATGGAACGCCTCCTACTCTTCTTCACTCTTTGAGAGATCTTCCTCAGGAGACTCCTCAGCTTCTGAGGAAGGCTCCACAACTATCACTTCCGGCTTAGCAAGAACTTCTGCCTCTGTTTCGGTCTCGGGTCTTTTTGCAGGCTCGTAGGCTACGGTGTACTCGCTCTTTTCTTTGAAAAAGCCACCTTTGGGAGCCTTATCTCCTGCTTCAGTCTCATCTCCGAAAAGTTCTGTCTTTTTGCCTTTGATAAGCTTTATGCCAAGAGCAATCACAAGAACTGCGATCACGATTCCGGGCATCCGGTCCATGATTTGGTACATGGGGGAACCCCAGTAATTAGGATAGAAGTATTCCATTACCATGTAGAAGATTCCGCTCAAATTGTTAAAGAGTACCAGCGCGCCGATCACGATCACTGCGGTTCCCACAGCTTTTCGGCTGATCTTAAGTCCGATGTTGACATTCTCGGTATCAATAAATTCTTTCCAAACGTAGCGGTCCGGCAAGGTCTTAAAGATCATTTCATCCATAGCGGAAAAGTTGATGGCATGGAAAAATGAGTAGAACCAGACGATGACCGGGAATACCAGGAAGGCATCGCTAAGTCCCAGAAACGCCGGGATAAAAATTGAGATGAAGAAGGTAACCATGAGGCTGAGGCCCAGCTTCATGAATCCCATATACATCTCCGCCGCACCCGGCATGAAGGAAAAGATAAATCTTAAAAATCCATTCTTTTTGTTTCTCATATTTGTTCCTCTTTCTAATTTGTCTCTGTGTCTTGATCTTTATCCCGGAAAATATTATATCCACCAAAAAGGTCACTGAACTTTGTGCTCGGTTCCGCTTTTTTCTCTAGTATATCTTCCGGATCTCTCTCAAATATTCCCTGAGAATCGATTCTTGTACCCTGAAGCTTATCCGTTAAATTTTCAGGAATCGCCTGCTTCAGATAACTGGTCGAGGCCAGGATCGCTATGGCCGCCGCAGCCGAGGCAATGACTCTCAGCTTATACCTGCGGTATTCCTCCTCCTTGCTGAGCTTATCACTTCCAAGGAGGCTGTCTTTGATACTGTGGGGGGCCGGCACCAACTCGTCGGCTTCCACTTCGGCAATCAGTTTATTAAGTTCTTCATCGCTTAAATAATCAATCATACCAACAGCTCCTTTCTGTAAGTTTTTCTCAGCATTTCTCTCGCCCGGTAGATTCTTGTCTGAACTGTCTTCAGCTTATCTCCGGTCATGAGGGCGATCTCTTTGGCAGAGCGCTCATGGAGGAAATACTCCCTTGCGACTTCACAATAGGGAGGGGGGAGTTTCTCTATACAATCGCAGAGCTCTTTGATGATTTCCTTGTTGCTGAAACTTGCAAAAGGTTCATCGGTGCATTCCGGAACTGCCCCTGCCTGTTCAAAATCTCCGGTTTCTCCTCTTTCGGTGAAGTCAACGCAGGTTACCTGCCGTTCTTTTGCTCTCAGGTAATCGATACATCTGTTGGAAGCGATCCGACAAAGCCAGGCTTTTTCCGCCGCTCCGTCGAAACTGTCCAGATGTTTGTAAGCAAGCAGGTAGGTGTCCTGGGCAAGATCCTCGGCAGCAAAATAATCTCCGGTCATCTTCAGGCAGATAGAGAACACAAGATTCTGATACTGATCAATGAGCTGTATTAGTTTTTTGCGCTTGTCGATTGTTCCCACCTCCCTTATTGCTTACACTCAATATAACGGAGCCGCAAGAAAAAAATCTTCAAATCACCAGAAATTCCCTTTGGAAAATTTCTGGGATTGCATGCAGTCGCAAATACAAAAAGCACAGATCTCACGCATCTGTGCTTAAAAAAATCATTTTCCGTTCATCACATCCATCAGCCTTTCAAAAACCGGGGCGTTGTCCAACACAAGGACACACAGCCGGGATCTCACTCTTGAGACACTCTGATAGAAAAGCCGTGGAAAACCGTAATCCGCGCCGGGATACTCCATAGCCTCGAGCTCTCCTTCATCGTTATAACGGAAATGCTCATCCACTATCACAAGGACACTTTCGAACTCCAGTCCTATCACGTTCTTAGCTTCCAGGACTTCTCCTATGGTTTCCTCGGCCTTGCCTATGATCACATACCCCTTACTTCTGTAAATCTCGGAGATCAGATTGGCCTCCTTAGAATCATTGGCACATACCACCTCCACACTTCCAAGATTCACATGTCCCGGAAGGTAGTTTTTAAGGCTTAACATGCTTTTGACAAAAGCATGAATGCTGCTGTTGATCCGAATCCGGCCGGTGAGCCAGAATTCTTTAAATCCGGAAATCAAAGACAAGCGCCCGGGATTATTTCTCCGAAGCTCTGCAGCGGAAAGGGCCTGTCCCATATCATAGGCACAGACCAGGGTTTTAATATTTCCCTTCTCTGTCTCCTCAAGAATGAGATCCATAGTCTGCTTGTGAAGTCGCTGTGTCTCATCTATGAACACTGTTCCGTAACCGGACAGATCCTTTTGTAAAAGGTTAAGGGCACTTACGATATTTACCCCGGAAAGCCTTTTTCCCAAAAGAATATGGGAGGGCAGCAACTCCTCAGAGTGAATCACAAGCACCGGTGCTTTAAGAGCTGCAGTTCTTGCCATGTCGTAAAGGAGAAGGGTTTTGCCGGTTCCGGCGGCGCCGTTGATTCCAAAAACGCCTCCGTCGCCGGAAAATGCCCGCATCACCTGCCTGCGGATATCCTCCTGCTGGTTGGTTAGATAGTATTCTCTTCGGCAAAAGCCCTCCGGATCATTTAAGGGAGAGATCATGTAATTCTCCGGGCTGAAGATCCCCTCAATGTTGCTGTGAACCGGGTCAGAAGTCTTTCTTATAGCGTTCATCAGCTCTGTAAAACTGCTGACCCTAAGACTTCCGTCATAGTTGTAGACCCGTATCTTACCCTGATTCGTTCGCATACAGGTAAAACTGTAAATGTTGGTGTTGACACTGGAGAGATAATACCGGTTCTGCAAAAGCTGCTTCTCGACCTTATCTTCAGAAACCTCCTGGCTCTTGAGCTCGATGTTGACGATTCCGTTCTTTTTGTCGATTCTCAAGAGATCAAACTCCTTACCGATCTGGGGGATGGTAAAGGAATAAAACCAGTCTTCAAGCAGAGCTGTCTGCTCCCGGGGATCTCCAAGGGCAAAGAACTCTTCAATAAGGTCCGCGATGAGTTCCATCTCCTCATCCCGAATCTTAAGGGGCTCCGGCCTTTTTGAGAGGGATCTCTCAAACTCCCCCTTCTTCCGGTCACCAACCTGTCTTGTCAATATGTAGAGATTAACCGAATTCATGATCCTCCTGGCTGATTCTAAGCCTCTTGCTTCTCGAAGATCCTGCCTTTATACCTGGATAAAGCCATACTGAGGATAATTCCAAGGACTCCGCAGCCGACCACTTCCCCGATACCAACTGTGAGCATCATAAAAGGAATGGGAAGATTGATCCCGTAGGCGAATCTTAAGACAAAAGGAACTATCACTGTGTTGGAAACAATTGGGGGAATGGGTGCAAGGTACCTGGAGCGGTTTCTCAAAAGATAGGTTCCGAGAGCACCAAGCAGGGTTGCAAGGCTTCCGAAGATCACATCGGGAAGGATCGCACCCCCTAAGATGTTTCCGATCAGGCAACCCACAAACAGCCCGGGAACCGCCGCCGGAGTAAAAATCGGCAGGATAGTCAGTGCCTCTGCGATTCTTATCTGCACCTCTCCGAAGGAAAAGGGCGCAAAAACCACAGTGAGCACCACGTAGATCGCAGCGATCATCGCCGCATTTGTGAGAAATAATACGTTTTTGTTCTTCATTTTAAGTTGTCTCCTCTAGTTTTTTTGGCGAGTGGAAGGTTTCGAACACTCTGATAATCGCTCTCAGAGAAATTAGCGCTGAGGCGGGTTAACAGCCTTAGTATACCACAAGGGTTGGGGAGTTACAATTAAGAGGAGAACCTTAAAATCTGTTATATACAAAAGACACAAAGATAAGTATAATTAAAATGTTGAGCTCAAAAATTGAAAAGGATATTTTTATGCAGAAATCATCATTAAAACACTCAATGATATTGCTCTGTGCAGCTTTTTTCTGGGGTATCACCTTCGTTGCCCAGGACATAGGCGCCGCCTTTGTGGGACCTTTCACCTATCTCACTTTCAGAAGCTATCTTGGAACGGCAATTCTTTTGCCCATAATCTACAGAAACTACAAAAAGAAAATAAAAGAAGGCACCGTTCCCACCAAAAAGGAGCGAAATGCCTCCGTAAAAACTCATCTTATGGCCGGAGTCCTCTGCGGAATCTGCCTGTTTTTTTCCAGCTTCACCCAGCAGTTCGGAATCGCCTACACCACAGTAGCCAAAGCCAGCTTCATCACCGCCCTTTACGTGGTACTTGTGCCGGTCTTCTCGCTGTTTCTCGGCAAAAAAGCCCCTGTAAGGGTATGGATCTGTGTTGCCATCTGCACCCTGGGCCTTTATTTTCTCTGCATCGACGGGGAGCTAAAGCTCGCCTTTGGGGATACCATCATCCTCATCTGTGCAGTGCTTTTTGCCATCCACATACTGGTGGTGAATCACTTTAACCCGGTGACGGACGGTCTCACCCTCTCCGCCTCCCAGTTTTTTGTCACCGCCATACTGGCCACCGTGTGCATGGTGATCTGGGAACCCATTGAGCCGGGAATGCTGATTAAGGCGCTTCCCTCAATTGCTTTTGCGGGTATCTTCTCCAATGCCATAGCCTACACCTGCCAGATCATCGGACAGAAAGGAGTTCGCCCTGCTGTGGCCTCTCTAATCATGTGTCTTGAGAGCGTTTTTGGAACTCTGGCGGGTTGGATCGTTCTCCACCAGACTCTTACCCTCAGGGAGATTCTCGGCTGCTGCCTGATGTTTGCCGCCATTGTCATGGTGGAGATGGGGGAAGCTTAAACTTTCGTTTCGCTCCCCAACAGATCTCTTATAAGATCTTTTTCAAAAAACCTCTCCCGATTTCTCACCACGACAAAAGCCGCAGCAACATGGAGACTCCTACGATCACCATAACACAATTATCAAAAACCATAGGTGCTACTTGATAATCGCCTCAAACTCAGGAACCGAGGTTGTCTCCACTTCCTTGGCGCCGGCCGACTTAATGAGCTCGAAATAATTCTCCGCTGAGATAAGTCGCTCGCCGGGAGTACCATCATTAAGCTCCAGTTCGCTGTTCTCTTCAAGAAGCTTAACATTGTCGAAATCATTGAGATCGGTGTAACTCACCACAATAATGACCTTCTCGTCGTCCTCAGTCATCTCCATCTTTACAAAATCACAGCCGGAAAGCCCGTCATAAATATCATCCAGGGTCTTATCCGATAACTGATCCAAAGTGTATCCGGCTTCCTTGCTGAAGTAGACAATATCATACATCTCCTTAATGTAGTCCGCTTCTGAATAATAGACGAAGCCAAAAAATTCTTCTCCGGCCTCATCCACCTGAAAGAGCTTGTATTCGGGAACGATAGGCTTCTTCTCTTCCTCCTTGACAGTGTCCTCCTTGGAACTCTTCTTGCTTCCTGATCCACATCCGGACAGAACTGTCACTGCCACAAGCATAAGGGCCAAAAGTATCATCAGTCTCTTTTTCATAATGGTTACCTCTCTTTTCTTTTCAGTGCTACCAATATAGTAAACGGTGTGAAAAGGAAAAACAAGGGAGCCCCACCGTTCACTCATTGTCAAAATGGAAAGTCTGCTTTTTGACATTTATTGGTTGACACCCATTTAACCCTGTGATAATATGTTAAGGCAGTTGCGTAACAGCAATGTAGGGGATTGGTCAAATGGTATGACAAGGGTCTCCAAAACCTTTAGCGGGAGTTCGATTCTCTCATCCCCTGTTTTTTAACCGGAAAGTCTGGAGCAAGGCTTTCCGGTTTTCTTTTTCAAAGGCAGTAGCCGAGATACATTTTTTGTACGTTAAGAAAATGTTTCATTAGTTAATTTCTGATTAATTTCCCCTTGTAAAACCCGCCCTATTGTACAATCAATAAAAAGAAACCCTTTGGGAATCTGTACTTTTGAGGGTATTAACATGAAAAAAGAATCGAAAAAACGCATGCTCCTTATCGGAGGAGGTGTTATTGCTCTGCTTCTTCTTATAGTGTTTCTGACTTTGGAGTTTCGGCCTTTCCTCTCAGTAAAAGACGGAGAGGAAATTCACCTGGAATATGGTGAAGAGTTTAGTATTCGGGATATCAAGGCCGGGTACCGGGAACTTTTTTCGGGAAAAGAATTCTCCGTCACCCCAAAGCTTAAAGGCAGCGTGGATGAGAAAAAGCTGGGAAGATATGAATTGACCCTCCGCTTTGGCTTTGCCCTATGGGGCAAAAAGGCAGACTTCACCGTAATAGTGGAGGATACCACTCCCCCTGAGATAACCCTAACCTCCGACCCGGAAAAATACACCATTCCCGGAGAAGCTTACCAGGAAGAGGGCTATAAAGCCTATGACCTTTGCGACGGGGATCTGACGGTCAAAGTCATACGGGAGGAAAAGGATGGCAAAGTCACCTACACAGTGACTGACTCCAGCCTTAACAAAGGCACTGCCATAAGAGAGATCCGATACTATGATCCGATTCCGCCGGAAATCACCTTAACCTCCGGCAACACTCAGGTCGTTTTGGGATACACTTTCATCGATCCCGGGTATAAAGCAACAGACAACATTGACGGCGACCTGACGGACAAAGTCACCGTTGAGGGCAAGGTGGACACTTCCACACCGGGAACCTATGAGCTTATATACAAGGTCAAGGACTCCTATGACAATGAGACCTCAGCCCGGCGAACCGTGTCAGTAGTTCCGGCAACCGGCAAGGTGATCTATCTGACTTTTGACGACGGCCCCTACAAGTACACGGAGGAGCTCCTGAACATCCTGGACAAGTATAATGTAAAAGTCACCTTTTTTGTCACCAACCAGTACCCCGCTTACGCTAATCTCATTGGTGAGGAGGCAAGACGTGGGCACACTGTAGGTGTTCACACTTATTCCCATGACTATGCCCGGATCTACAGCAGCACAGAAGCCTACAGAAATGATATGAGCCAGATTCAGTCAATTATCAAACAGCAGACCGGCAATGCAACCAACATTATGCGATTCCCGGGAGGAAGCTCCAACGAGGTCAGCAAGAAATACTCCCAGGGTATCATGACCGCCCTGGCCGGCCAACTCACTTCCGAGGGCTACTACTACTTCGACTGGAATGTGTCCAGCGGGGACGCGGGCGCAGAGATATCTTCAGAGGAAGTGGCGCAAAATGTCATCTCCGGCTGTTCCGGCAAAAACACCTGCGTAGTTCTTCAGCACGACGTAAAACTGTTCTCCGTCAACGCGGTGGAGGAGATCATCCGCTGGGGAATCGCCAATGGGTATGAGTTCAGGCCCCTGACTCCCTCGGCTCCCGGAGCGCATCACTCCATACATAACTAAATCGTATGCGATCGCAAAAAACGGCTCAGGCTTCCTGATTCAGGAAACCTGAGCCTTACTTATTTCGATATTCTTATCCCTCTGATATAGACGGGGCCTTATTTGCCAGATGAATGAATATAAAGCCCAGTACAAAGAAGATGGCGAGGAGAGCCACCGCGATGTTGATGGTTCCTCCAAGGAACTTCACCGCTGCGATAACTACGGAGCCGAGGAAGGAGGCTCCTTTTGCAAAAATATCATACAGTCCAAAGTACTCTCCCGAGTTCTCCGAGGGGATAATCTTGGAATAGTAGCTTCGGGACAGGGACTGGATGGAACCCTGGAAGCAGCCTACCATGAAGGCAAGGATTCCAAAATCGATAATAGTATGAATGAAAAGGGCGTAGAGACAAACTGCGGTGTAGCCCACGATGCAGACCTTAATGAGGGTCACCGTGTCATATTTGGTGGACAGTCGGGCAAAAACAAGAGATCCGCCAAAAGCCACCACCTGAGTCGCAAGGAGGAATACCACCTGACCCACGGTGTTGAGTCCCAAGTCGGTTCCGATATTGATGCAGTTGTCGATGATAGTACCCACGCCGTCGATGTAGAGGAAAAAGGCCACGAGGAAAAGGAGGACTTTCCGATCCTTGGTAGCGATCTCCTTTAAGGTTGCGAAGATCTTTTTGAAGGTTGCTCCTACTTTGATCCTGCCTTCCACGTAGTTCTTTTGCTTATAGTTTCTAATAAGAGGGATCGTCACAAGGAACCACCAGATGGCAGTCACGGAGAATCCCACTATCTTGGAGACGGATCCGGAAACCACTCCCAGCATGTCAGGACCCAGCACGTAGAAAATGAGGGCCACAAGGAAGGGAATGCATGAACCGATGTAACCCCAGGCATACCCGTATGAGGAAACCTGGTCTGCCCTCTCCTCGGAGGTGACATCCACCAGCATTGAGTCGTAGACGGTGAGGGAAGCCTGGTAAAAGATCTTAGCCAGGATGAAAAGCACCAAAAAGATGATCCAGCCGGTGGAAAAACCGGTGAGGATACAAAGTGTGCAGCCTCCGGCTACAGAGGTTGTAAAAATGATCTTTCTGGTACCTTTGTGGTCAGCGATGGCTCCCACGAAAGGTCCAAGGAGGGCAACAGCTACCGTTACGATAGCAATGGCAAGAGCCCACATTCCGGTAGCAGTATCACTTGAGATCTGTCCGGGACCGTTTCCGATAGCCAGAGATTTAAACCAAATGGGGATCAGCGAGCAAGCTAACATGGTGAATGCAGAATTTCCCACATCGTAGAGGACCCATGAGTTCTCTTCCGGGGTAAGTCCTTTGATCAATTTCATATTGTACTCCTTTTATCAGTCCTGAAGATAAGTTCTGTACTTTCTCTCTTCATCTAAGGGCAGCACCGGAATCTCCTTGTAATCCGGCTTAGGACAGAAATGGTTGCTGAAGTAGGGATCCAGCACCTCCCCATCTTCCAGAAAATCCACCAGGCTGGCCGCCAAAGTGGGATAATGCTCCAGAGCATTCTCAAAAAGTTTGTCCAGTCTCAGCATAGCATCCCTGGCTTCGGGATGGTTGTGCTTTGTGATGAGCAGGTCCTTAAACGCTGGTACCTTAAACCTATCCATAGCCCACACCAGAAAGCCTCTTTTGATGTCACTGTTGTCCTTCAGCAGATCCAGATACATTCTCATGTCTCTTAGGGTCTTTAAAGTCTGTTTCTCATCCCACTCCGGGAAGATAAAAGCGATGACATCGGCGATCCATCTTGCCGGGCGAAGGGAGAAGGTGACTGATGTCTTCACGGGATCATAACCGTCTTTCAGGAGAAAATACCGGTCCAGCTGAGATTCCAGCTTTCCGTGACTGATTCCTGAGACCTCCTCCTTGCGCTCAATGTAGCCATGACAGTAAGAATCCAGGGTGAAGTGGCAGGTAAAGCCTAGAAGATAGGCGATGGCCGCTTCCTTGTCCACACACCTGTCATACCTGGGCTTTATCTTCTCCAGAGTCTCCCCGAAAGGGATGTCGTGAAGCTTTGAGCCGAAACGGTTGACGTCATTTTTCTTAAGGCAGTTATAATAAAAATAAATATCCGGACCGTGAACACCAAAATTGAAAATATCAAGATTGCGTTCTACCAGATTTCTGAGTTCCGGGGTGAGAGTAGAAATACATTTATCCCCAAATCTCCAATGTGCATAAGTTGTAGGCATAACAATTCCCTCTTAATATCTGATTTCAGGAGGATCAGTTCCTGCTGAACTCCTCAAGGACAAGATTGGGATTTCGATCCTCGGTCATTCCCACGCTCCAGCTGTTTACAAACAGAAGCAGAGGATTGCCCTTCATATCCACTATCTTCTTCATATCACTGGTTCCGATAAGAGATGCCACATCCACTTCATCCTTGTTGGCGATCCAGCGGATATACTCATAGGGAAGCTCCTCTAAGATCACGTCCACGTTGTACTCACTCTTCATTCGGAACTTCATTACGTCAAACTGAAGGACACCTACAACTCCCACAATGGTCTCCTCCATGCCTCCCTGAAACTCTCGGAAGATCTGGATGGCACCCTCCTGGGCTATCTGGGTCACTCCCTTTACGAACTGTTTTCGCTTCATAGAATCCAGAATCCGGCATCTTGCAAAGTGTTCCGGGGCAAAAGTAGGAATTCCCTCGAACCGGAAATCTTCTTTCGCGGTGGTCAGGGTATCCCCAATAGAGTAGATGCCCGGATCGAAGAGTCCGATGATATCACCAGCGTAGGCCTCAGTCACCATCTTCCGCTCGTCCGCCATCATCTGGGTGGACTGATTGAGTTTCAGGCTTCGGCCTCCCTGAATATGCTTCACTTCCATGCCTTGCATGTACTTACCGGAACAGATTCTTGCAAAAGCGATCCTGTCTCTGTGATGCTTATTCATATTGGCCTGGATCTTAAAGACAAAGGCTGAGAAATCCTCAGAAAAAGGACTAACCTCCCCTTTATCCGACATTCGTCCCCGGGGAACATAGGTCATCTTGAGGAAGTGCTGCAAGAAGGTCTCCACGCCGAAGTTAGTGAGAGCAGATCCGAAGAATACCGGGGATAGCTCTCCCCTTGTAACCTCCTCAATGCTGAACTCGGCGCCGGCCTCGTCGATGAGTTCCAGCTCCTCCGTCAAGGTCTCGTATTTAGCCGCTCCCAGTTCATTGACCAGGGCTTCATCATCGATAGAGATCTCTTTTGAGGTTCCCTCGGCAGTTCCCCTTAAAGTATCGGCAAAAGTAAGGACCTTCCGACTGTTTCTGTCATAAACGCCCTTAAACTCCTTGCCGGAACCGATGGGCCAGTTGATAGGATAGGTGGCAATTCCAAGTTCGTTTTCGATATCGTCCAAAAGCTCGAAGGTGTCCTTGGCCTCCCGATCCATCTTGTTGATAAAAGTAAAGATGGGAATGTGTCTCATGACACATACCTTGAAAAGCTTTCTTGTCTGTGCCTCAACACCCTTGCTGGCATCGATGACCATTACCGCGGAATCCGCTGCCATGAGGGTTCGGTATGTATCCTCGGAGAAGTCCTGATGTCCCGGAGTGTCAAGGATGTTGATGCAGTATCCGTCGTAGTTAAACTGCAAAACCGATGAGGTAACAGAAATACCTCTCTGCTTCTCGATCTCCATCCAGTCGGATACGGCGTGCTTTGCTGTAGCCTTTCCTTTTACCGAACCCGCCTGGTTGATTGCCCCTCCGTAGAGGAGAAATTTCTCTGTCAAAGTAGTCTTGCCGGCATCCGGATGTGATATAATCGCAAATGTCCGGCGTTTTTCTATTTCGCTTCTGATGTCTTCCATATAGTCTGTGATTATCTCCTGGTTTTCTTTCGTTTCGATAATTATTATACTAGTGTGAAGGCCTGCTTTTAAAGTAGAATATTCCCAGACAACATTTTTTAAAAAAAGGAACAATGCATTATGGATAAAGTACTGCTTTGCGGCATCAACACCGGGGAGAGACCGGATTATGATCATACAATGGAGGAGCTTAATGCCCTGGCGAAAGCCTGCGATATGGAGCCTGTGGGAATGACGGTTCAGAACCTTCCCTATGTGAACAAGACTCACTATGTGGGCAGCGGAAAGGTTCAGGAGCTGAAAGACATGGTTTTTGAATATGAGGCGGATCTGATTATATTTAACGATTCCCTCTCTCCTTCCCAGCTTCGGAACATTCAGGATGAGGTTGGGGTCGGCGTCATGGATCGGACCACTTTGATCCTTGAGATTTTTGCCCGGAGGGCGGGTTCAAAAGAGGCCATGCTCCAGGTTGAGACCGCAAGGCTTAAGTATCTTTTGCCCAGGCTTATTGGACTTCACGATGCCCTCTCAAGACAGGGAGGCACCTCCGGCTCCATGTCCAGCCGAGGCGCCGGTGAGACCAAGCTTGAACTGGACCGCCGTCGACTCACCGCAAGACTTCACGAACTGGAACGGGAACTTAAAGAAGTGGAGGCCAACCGGGATACTCAGATGAAGAAGCGCCGCCGATCCGGAATTCCCCGGGCTGCCCTTGTGGGTTACACTAACGCCGGCAAGTCCACTATCATGAACAAAATGATCGATGCCTACGCGCCGGAGAATATAAAAGATAAAGGAAAAGTGCTGCAAAAAGATATGCTCTTTGCAACACTTGACACTACCGTAAGAAAAATGTGTCCCGGTCAGAACAAGGATTTCCTCCTGTCTGACACGGTAGGTTTCATTGATCAACTGCCCCATGGCCTTGTGAAGGCATTCAGATCCACTCTTTCTGAGGCCGCCGATGCGGATCTCATCCTCCAGGTGGTGGATTACTCCGACCCCTACTATGAGGAACACCTGAAAGTCACGAAAGAAACTCTTGAGGAGATTGGTGCCTCTTCCATACCTGTCCTATACGTGTACAACAAGTGCGACCGGGCTGAGGATCCGGATCTCACATATCCCTTAAAAGTCCGGGATTCCGTCTACGTGGCCATAGGTGCGGATCTGGGTCTTGACACCTTGAAGGAGGCCATCCTCGAGAAGCTGTATCCCGACCAGGTAAAGATCAGATGCCTGATCCCCTATGACCGGGGGGATGTTTACAACAAAATGATGGAGCGAAACAATGTGCTCTCCACCTCCTACGAGGCTGAGGGCATCTCAGTGGAACTGGAGTGCTCCTTAAGAGACTGCGCCGCCTACAAGAAATGGCAGCTCATCTAGCCTCTGATCCCGGCATAGCCTCCGTGGAGAAGGATCTTGTCCCTGATCTCCATCACATCGGAAAATCCCTGATCACATAGTTCGTCCGCAGCTTCCTTGAGTGCCTCCTCGAAGTTTCTATACATATCATCGAAATGCTTTAAAGCAATGCTCTCACTGATGCGGCACTCCCCGGCGGCTTTTGCAAAAGACTCCCGGGTAATCTTGTCCAGCCTAAATTCTCCGCCGATCTTAAAGGCCATATTTTTGGTGCTCTCGGCGTAGACTACGGTGCTTATCATGTCGTAGGCAGGAGCCAGTTTTATTGTCTTTAAGTTCTCCCCGTAGAGAAGGGAGAAATTCTTAATGTGAGCATCGGTATTTCCCAAGAGGAAATTGCACACAATCATATCCCAAAGCTTCAGCTGCTCCTCAATGGGAGTAGCTGCATAGTTTTTCAAAAGATTAAACATGCTCAGCATGTAATTTTTCCCGGTAGTCTCATACTTGTCCCCGGCAAAAATACCAAGGGCCTGAGCAAAGTCCTCCTGATGAAGACGAAGGGGCACTTCTAAGCCGTCAACTTTGCCCTGATCTTTGGAAAACACTCTGTCATATCTCCGGGATGCAAAAAGTACATCTTCGTCGTTTCCCTTTCCTGTATTAATGATAAAACTCTCCGGGATCTCGATTCCCAGCTTGCTCGCAGTGAGAAGAGACAATCTCTCGTTCACCACCAGCTTATTCAGCCTGACATGGCTCTGCTTTACAATGTGAGTGCTGGGCGCCTCCCCAACAGGCAAAAACCATGCTCCGCTGTCACTGTCAAAATAAAGTCCGACTTTGCCGGATGCACCGGTGAGGGAGAGGTGGGCTTCTGTGACCAGCTTGACAGACTGGGTGACACCTTCTCTTGCAATCTCCTGAACCTGAGACAAGGACAACTTCTCATAGGAAGCCGGGTGGAAACCGCTCAAATCTTCCACTACCTTAACCGCTCCCAGACACTCCTGGCCCAGATTTGCAAGGATTGATATGTAGTCTCGTTCTCCGACTTTCAGGAACTCCGCCACTGTACGTCTTGTGAATCCCTCCGGAAGAAGTCCCTCAAAAAAGTTCCGGGTGTGGATCACATCAAACTCCTCCTCCCTTAAGGGCAGGCTGATGGAAATAGGGGCACTGGCTGGATTGTCCAAATACTCCCTGCTGTACCTGAAAGTGGCATCCAGGTAGGAATCCCCGCAGATGTCTCCCACATAATTCTGAACTCCGTTAATCTCTATATAAACCAAAAGCTTTCTCATTGCATTCTCCTCGGTTCAAAAGTCAATCTCTGCCGTTGAGTTCAATATCAAGTCCTAAGATACTGGCAATATGCAGTGCTTTCCCAAGCTCTGCAGTCGCCTTGCCATTCTCCAGATCAGAAATAAAGCTCACGCTGAAGCCGGTAAACTCGGAAAGATAACCCTGAGTGTATCTCAGCGCCTTGCGCCGTTCCCTTATGGCCGCCCCAAACTGTTTGGAATCGTTGATCTTCAATTGTTCTCCTCCTACTCTGTTTAACCAAAAAGCGTGCATCAATATAGTCGTTCGGCTAAATTATTAATATCCGATTATTTTTTTAAGCCGAACGGCTAAATTATTAATAACTGATTAATTTTTTAAGCCGAACGGCTAAATTATCTTAATAAGAATATAATTAAAGCCGTTCGGCTAAATTTATAGAACTATTATAGAGTTATGCTTTTCACAAGTCAACATCTTATTTAGGAGGGGATATCTATAGAAACCGAAATGGATGACTGTATTGGAGCATAGCGAACACTGGAGAGCTCAAAATAGCAACAACGAAAGAAAGACTGATAAACTGAGGTCTATATGACTTAACCTCTGCTTATCAGTCTATTCGCGTCAACTATTGAAACCGCCGCATACTTAACGGTGTACACAGAGGTGTGAGAAGACGGGGCTTATCACACCTCCTACTAGAATAAGTTTACTTATCACACTTATGTGAGTTTATTTCGTCTTTTTCTTCTTACTTTGAACCATTGTTACCAACACTACTGCTGCGCCTGCAAAAAGAAGTGTCATCCACATTGCTAAAGGATTACTATCCCCGGTAGATGGAGTGGTCACATTGGTGGTGGATTTAGATGAAGAGAGCTTTGCTATCTCTGCCTTCTCGGTATAGCCGCAGATCGTACAGGTGTGTTCCTTCTCGCCCTTGGCCGTCTGGGTAGCTTCCTTGGTCACCTTCCAGTCGCCGTATTTATGGAGCTCCTTGTTCTGCACATCCTTGCACGCGCATTCGTCCCAATGGCCGTTTTCATCGTGCTTGAGTTCATACTCGTGCTCATGCGCGGTGTAGACGTTTGTGAAGCTCATCTCG
>JAQYAH010000025.1 GCA_029227635.1 Clostridiales bacterium | reverse complement strand
AATGCTCCAGCATATTTTCAATAAAGATCCCATAACCTCTCGTCGGATCATTCACCAACACATGGGTAAATCAATGATACCTGCAGGCTGCTAAATTTTCGGGAGACGTGGATACAGGTCAATTACGATTTTTCCATCATCTCCCTTATAGTACTCAATTTTCTCAAGTATCTCTTTTAACAGCTCATTTCTTTCTTCATTTGTCATATCATTGTAGCTGGCCAGCAGTTCTTCTGTCTGAGGAATGAGTTTTGTCTCAGTCGATTGATTTGCTTCCATCCGGTCAATCAATTCCAGAACGTTTCCCTTTTTTTCTTCAATCTCTTCCATTGCAGATGTCAGTTTTGCCCGCCTGCTCTGGAAAATATCAAAAGTATATACTCCCTGTTCAACAAGATCATAAGCATTATCTAATTGTTGAGATAATTTATTGAGATCATGTTCGAATTTATTAAGCTGTTTTTGTGCGGCCGCGATATCATCCGTATAACCAACGGTGTTAATTTTGACTTTGTAGCCTTTCAGCCATGATCTCAATGCTCCAACAATTTCTTTTTCGACAACATCAAAATAGGAACTGCTATTATGACAATTTCTGGCATTTGTACATCGTATCCGTGGGGCATTCTGCCGTGAGGCAGACATTGTTGTACGTCCAACTGTTTTTCCACAGACAGAACAATATAGAAGCCCTGCAAAAGGATTCATAAGTCGAAATTCATCTTTAACCCTGGATTTCGGCTTTTTATTCAGCCGAATCTCCTGAGCTCTCATAAAATCCTCTTCACTTATCAACGCCGGATGCAATCCATCATAAATGTCATAGTTATTCATATTTTTACTGCGTTTGATGTGCTTTTTTACTTCTCAATTTTCAATGCTTTTAATCTGTTTACTCCATCCTCTGCGTATTTTTCCCATATAAACAGGATTCGCAATGATCTGACTGATTGTAGAATAAGTCCAAAGATCACCATGACGAGTGGGAATATCATGATCATTCAAATAATTTGCAATATTTTTTGTTCCTTGATGATTCAAATACATCTCAAAAATCTCTTTTACGATTGCTCCTTCCTCCGAATGAGGTTCAAGTGTGAATCCTTTTTCATTTGGTAGTTTAATTTTGTTATATCCATATGGCGCGATGCTTCCAAGCCATTTGCCCTCGGCCGCACTGCTGTTACGGCCACGGATGAGCCGTCGATTGATCGTCTTATATTCTCTTCGACTCATGAATAAACCAAACTCAAAATATTCTTCATCAAATTCATTGGATGGATCATATGTTTTGTTCGGAGTGATTATTTTAGTTCCAGAAAACTGAAACACCTGACTGATGTAAGCCTGATCGGCACCGTTGCCTCTTGCCAGTCGTTCCAAATCTACAACAATGACACCGGCATAAATTCCAACACTTACTTCTTCAAGCATCTTCTGGATTTCAGGTCTTGCCGCAATTGATTCACCAGAAACTACTTCATAATATGATTTAGCAATATAATATCCCCGATCCGCTGCCAGCTTGTCCAGAATCGCTTCATGTCTCCTTAGTGTTTCCTCAATACTAAGATCTGCATAATCCCGGTCAAAACGTGATTTACGAAGATATTTCACATATTGCTCCATATCTCTGCTCCTTTCTGGTTTTATTATATTGTTGTGATATAATACTGTCAATATTGGCGCAGATACCAAATAATGAAAAAACTGCAGTTTTTACTGCAGTACGTTATTTTGATCTTTTATATTCTGTGTTTCACTCGAAATGATTCTTCTTTTATATGCATTAGAAACTATCTGATTCATATGGGATATCCGCCCCTGAGTAGGATGCCCGCAATACTCATCATGAATACGAACAGTTGCTAAATTCGATTTAATTTCTGTTACGATCATATACTATCCTTTCATTAAAAATCATATTTATCAATAGTATGTTTATCAGATGTGAGAACTATACTTATGAGAATAAACTTTTTTTCCTTGTAAGTCTTTTTCAAGTTCTTGTTTTTTCGTATAATTACTTACCAGCCTGTCTGCGATTGCCTCCGCATCTCTTGCCGCCCGAAACAGCTCATTATAATCATCCCGCAATACACTGATCCAGCTTTTCAGATAATCTGAATGGTCCTCATAATGCTCCGCATTTAATGTCAGCCCCAGATCTGTTTCCGTAAATAAGGACCCCAGTTCCGCACGCATCTCTTCCATTGCATACGATGGTGTCCCAAACAAGCCTGACAGATCACGCTTCAGCCGGTCTTCGTGTCCTGTTGAATGGCTCATTTCGTGAAGAAGTGTTTTGGCAAAGCTCACATCATCCTTAAATACCTGCCTCGGCGGAAGGATAATAACATCCCTGCCCGGTGAATAGTATGCCTGTCCCTGCATTTTCTCATAAACAGGACACTCACTTGTATCTATAAGCTGCCGGATCACATCGTCCAGTTCATGACTGCTTTCATTTTCTTCCAGCTGCGGGATCCCGTCAATCTGCTCCGCATTGAACACAGTAAACCAGCAGCAGACAGGGTGCTCCAGATATACGGTCTCCTTTTCAGGGGTGCCATTGCCATCTTTTATCACGACTCCGTGATCATTCTTTTTTACCCGTTCCTGTGTAAATATCCATTTTTCACATGCCACACCGTGTTCCCCTCTTCTGACCTGCCATCCCTGTTCCTGACATTGACGATAGGTAAGCCACCTCGGGTCATGATACCCGCTGGTCATCGCTTCTATCATAAGGCGCAGTCGGTTCCCGCCTTTATAAACGGCATTTGACACAGGATTATGGGGTGCGAAGGCATATCTGCTCCATTCCGGGCGGTTATGAAATTCCCCTGTTTCCATAAGGACAATCATTTTGTCAACAAGGGCTTTTCTGCGTTCTGCAAGCAGGCTTTCACCAGTTCTGTCCCGTCCGCTGCTCTTCATAATCAAACACCTCCATTTCCCGAAGTTCCTCACGGTCCACTATTTCCGCTTCTTCCGTGATGCCATAATGTTTACGGAATTCTTCTGCCATTTTCTTCAGATAATCATGATTCATACTTTAGTTCCCTCTTGCGCATTCTCATATGCCTGAAACATGGTTCTGCGTGTTTCTGTATCCAGATGATTATTAAGCAGCTCCAGAATTTCACCCGGCCTGAAATGCTTTTTCAGAGCGTTTGAGATAATTCCTCTGTCTTCCTCGTTAAGATCTG
>JAQYAH010000024.1 GCA_029227635.1 Clostridiales bacterium | reverse complement strand
CCAAGAATGACAATAGGCTTTTTATGCAGCTTGCAAAAAGTGTAATTAAAGGATCTGATATTGTTCTGCATACCAGAGGTGAATCTACGTCAAACTTTTGCTACATCAATGACTGCATTGCCGGAATCTTTACTATACTTCTTGTTGGAAAAGATGGAGAGGCTTATAATGTCTGTAACGATGCGGAGACGAGAAAAGTCAGAGAGATTGCCGACATGGTTGCAGCAGAGGTGGCAGACGGAGGTATTGAGGTTGTCTATGATATTCCGAAAGGAAATCTTTTCGGATATGCAGCGGATACGTCCCTGAGGCTTTCTTCTGAGAAGCTCCGTTCTCTTGGCTGGGGAGCTGAAGTAGGGATGGCTGAGGCCTACATGAGATTGATCGATTATATCACGGAGCAGCGATAGTCAACTTTATAGGATTTTAATTAAAAGTACAGAACAAATGTTCTTTTTGCTCTGTGCTTTTTCTTTTTCAGATGGTATACTGGACAAAGACAGCAATTATAGGAGGAAGATTATGGATAAATTCATATTACACTCCGAATATCAACCAACCGGAGATCAGCCTCAGGCGATTGAAACTCTTGTTGAGGGGTTCAGGGAGGGAAATCAGTGTGAAACTCTCCTTGGAGTGACGGGATCCGGCAAGACTTTCACAATGGCTAATGTGATTGCCCGTCTGAATAAACCAACCCTGATAATAGCCCACAATAAGACTTTGGCCGCCCAGCTTTACGGGGAATTCAAGGAGTTCTTCCCCGAGAATGCGGTGGAATACTTTGTGTCCTACTATGATTATTATCAGCCGGAGGCCTATGTACCTTCCTCAGATACTTATATTGCCAAGGATTCAGCTATCAATGATGAGATCGATAAGCTTCGTCATTCGGCAACCGCTGCACTTTCAGAGCGCAATGATGTGATAATTGTGTCTTCTGTCTCCTGTATTTACGGACTTGGAAGCCCTATTGACTACAAGAGCATGGTCATTTCACTCCGACCGGGCATGATCAAGGACAGAGATGAGGTGATACGGAAACTTGTGGATATCCAGTACACAAGAAATGAAATGGATTTTCACCGAGGTACTTTCAGAGTTCACGGCGATGTGGTGGAAATCTTTCCGGCTTATGCGGAGAACACGGCTTACAGGGTGGAGTTTTTCGGGGACGAGATCGACAGAATCATTGAGCTTGATGTAGTTACCATGAAACCTCGATGTGAGATCGGTCATCTGGCGGTTTTTCCGGCTTCTCACTATGTTGTCCAGCCCGATGCCATGAATAGGGCAATTGAGAGAATCGAAGAAGAGCTTGAGGAGAGAGTCACCTTTTTCAAGAAAGAGGAGAAACTTCTGGAGGCTCAGAGGATCGAGGAGCGAACCAATTTTGATATAGAGATGATGAGGGAGACCGGATTTTGTTCAGGTATAGAGAACTACTCCAGACATCTGACAGGTCTTGAGGCCGGACAGACTCCCCACACACTTATGGATTATTTTCCAGACGACTTCCTGATAATAATCGATGAGTCTCACAAGACTATCCCTCAGATCGGTAGTATGTACAACGGAGACCAATCCCGGAAGTCTACGCTGGTGGATTATGGTTTCAGGCTTCCTTCAGCCAAGGATAATCGACCTCTTTCTTTTGAAGAGTTTGAATCCAAGATCGATCAGATACTATTTGTCTCTGCCACACCGGCTCAATATGAAGCTGACCATGAGCTTTTGCGTGCAGAGCAGGTGATCAGACCCACAGGTCTTCTTGACCCCGAAATCGAGGTTCGTAAGACTATGGGGCAGGTCGATGATCTGATTTCGCAGATCAACGCCGAGACCTCCAAAGGGGGGAAAGTTCTGGTTACGACTCTCACGAAGAGGATGGCGGAGGATCTTACAGAGTATCTCAGAGAAGCGGGAATCAGAGTCAAGTATCTCCATTCGGACATAGACACCTTGGAACGAAGCGAGATAATAAGGGACATGCGTCTTGATGTCTTTGACGTTCTGGTGGGAATCAACCTCTTAAGGGAGGGACTTGATATTCCTGAGATCTCACTTGTTGCCATTCTGGATGCGGACAAAGAAGGTTTTCTGCGTTCGGCATCTTCCCTTATTCAGACTATAGGCCGTGCTGCCAGAAACAGTGAGGGCAGAGTGGTGATGTATGCAGATACAATAACCGACTCCATGAGGATAGCTATAGATGAAACAGCCCGTCGAAGGAAGCTCCAGGAGGCCTATAATAAGGAACACGGAATCACGCCGACAACCATCAAGAAAGCGGTGCGGGATCTAATAGCTATAAGTAAGGAAGTGGCGAAGAGCCGGGTGAACCTGGAGAAGGATCCGGAGTCTATGAGTCAGAAAGAACTGGAAGAGCTGCTCTCCAAGGTAGAGAAGAAGATGCGCAAAGCCGCAGCGGAACTGGATTTCGAGAATGCGGCAATATTGAGAGACGAGATGCTGGAGCTTAAGAAGCATCTCCTTGAAGTAACCGGAGGATTATAATACATGCATGTGGACAAGTCACAGAAGTTCATAAAGATCAAAGGAGCATGTGAACATAACTTAAAGAATATAGATGTAGATATTCCCAGAAACGAACTGGTTGTAATAACCGGACTTTCGGGCTCAGGTAAATCATCTCTGGCCTTTGACACTATCTATGCAGAGGGTCAGAGAAGATACATGGAATCTTTGTCCTCCTATGCCCGTCAGTTCCTGGGTCAGATGGAGAAACCGAATGTGGAGAGGATTGACGGTCTGTCTCCGGCAATTTCTATAGATCAGAAGTCTACCAACCGAAATCCCAGATCTACAGTGGGAACCGTGACAGAGATATATGACTATTTCCGACTTCTCTACGCCCGAATCGGAATTCCTCATTGTCCCAAATGTGGACGAGTGATATCAAGACAGACAGTGGATCAGATAGTGGATAAGCTCATGTCTCTTCCCGAGAGGACCAGGCTTTCCCTTCTGGCTCCGGTGGTAAGAGGGCGCAAGGGAACTCACGCCAAGGTGCTGGAGAATGCGGCTAAGAGTGGTTTCGTAAGGGTAATGATCGACGGAAGTCTTTATGATCTCTCCGAGGAGATCTCCCTGGAGAAGAACCTCAAGCACAACATCAGTATTGTTGTAGACAGAATCTCATTGAGACCTGGTATTGAAGGTCGACTCACCGATTCCATTGAGAATGTAATGAAGCTCTCAGACGGAATAATGGAAGTTGAAGTGGTTGACGGTGAGAAGATGACTTTCAGCCAGAATTTTGCCTGTCCGGATTGCGGAATCAGTATTGACGAGATCGAGCCCAGAAGCTTTTCTTTCAACAATCCCTTCGGAGCCTGTCCGGAGTGTTATGGTCTTGGGTATACCATGGAGTTTGATGAGGATCTGATTGTGCCAGACAGGTCCCTCAGCATCCGAAAAGGGGCAATTGCAATCATGGGATGGCAGTCTGCCGGGGATCCCAAGAGTTTTTCCGGTTCTATCCTGAAGGCATTAGGCGAGAAATATGGTTTTGACCTGGATACTCCCTATGAGGAGCTTTCAGATAAGGCGAGATATATCATTATGCATGGTACTGATGGAGAGGAAGTTGATTTTCACTACACCAGCTCAAGAGGTGAGGGCAATTATCATATTGCGTTTGAGGGAGTAATCAAAAACTGCAGGCAGAGGTACAGAGAAACAAATTCCGACTACTCCAAACAGGAATATGAGTCCTTCATGAGAATTGCCCCCTGCGAAGCTTGTCACGGAGAGAGGCTTAAGCCGGGTGCTTTGGCGGTGACAGTGGGAGGTAAGAATATCTCACAGGTAACGGCCATGTCTGTAGATAAACTGGAAGCTTTTATGGGAGAACTTGAACTTACATCCCAGCAAAGGCTGATAGGGGCGCAGATTCTCAAGGAGATCAATGCTCGAATCAAGTTTTTGGTGGATGTGGGACTGGGTTATCTTTCTTTATCCAGAGGAACCGGTACCCTCTCAGGAGGTGAGGCTCAGAGAATCAGACTTGCAACACAGATTGGTTCTGGGCTTACAGGAGTGGTATATATTCTGGATGAGCCAAGTATTGGACTTCACCAGAGAGATAACGGAAAGCTTCTCAAAACTCTCAGGCACTTAAGAGATTTGGGTAATTCTCTGATAGTAGTAGAGCATGACGAAGAGACTATGTTCGAGGCGGATTATATTGTTGATATTGGTCCCGGAGCCGGAGAACACGGTGGAGAAGTTGTAGCTGTAGGAACAGCTGAGGAAATCATGAATTGCCGGGAATCCATAACCGGAGATTATCTCGCAGGCCGAAAGGTGATTCCAGTGCCGGAGATAAGGCGAGCGCCAAAGGGGTGGTTTAAAGTCCTTGGTGCAAGAGAGAATAATCTGAAGAATGTGGATGTGAGTATCCCTGTGGGAGTAATGACCTGTGTCACCGGTGTTTCCGGCTCCGGCAAAAGCTCACTTACCAATGAGATATTTTACAAAACTTTAGCCAGAACTCTGAATCGGGCCCGTATCATCCCTGGCAAATGTGACGGAGTGGAAGGTATATCCCAGGCGGACAAGGTGATTGCCATCGATCAGTCACCCATTGGAAGAACCCCAAGATCTAATCCCGCTACCTATACCGGGGTGTTTGACATGATTAGGGCACTGTTTGCGTCTACTTCGGATGCTAAGGTAAGGGGATATAGCAAGGGGCGCTTTAGTTTTAACGTCAAAGGGGGGCGCTGTGAGGCCTGCGCCGGAGACGGTATCATAAAGATTGAAATGCACTTTTTGCCGGATGTCTATGTGCCCTGCGAAGTGTGTCACGGAAAGCGTTACAACAGAGAGACCCTTGAGGTTAAATATAAAGGCAAAAGCATTTATGATGTGCTGAATATGACTGTTGAGGAGGCTCTGGAATTCTTTAAGGCTATACCTTCAATCAAGAACAAGCTGCAGACCCTCTACGATGTTGGATTATCCTATATTCGTCTCGGCCAGCCTTCAACTCAGCTGTCAGGAGGAGAGGCACAGAGAATTAAGCTGGCAACAGAGCTCAGCCGTAAGAGTACCGGACGGACTGTTTATGTGCTGGATGAGCCCACCACAGGTCTGCATTTTGCAGATGTACACAAACTGGTGGAGATACTTCAGCGACTTACGGACAGCGGAAACACTGTAGTGGTCATTGAGCACAATCTCGATGTGATAAAAACTGCGGATTACATTATAGATATGGGTCCCGAGGGTGGAAATCTCGGGGGAACCGTGGTAGCAGAAGGTACACCGGAGGAGGTAGCAGAATGTCCGGACTCTTATACCGGAGCATACTTGAAGAAGATTCTTAATAACAAATACACTGGTCAAGCATGTCAATAGACGGTATAATATTTTAGATAGACATTCAGAAAGGAGAACTGGAATCATGGCAGCAGATATTGGAATCGATCTGGGTACATCCAGTGTTCTCATTTATATTAAAGGTCGTGGAGTGGTTTTGAATGAACCAACGGTAGTTGCTCTGGACAGAGATACCAACGAAGTTAAGGCCATAGGTGATGATGCCGATCTTATGATAGGGCGTACACCGGGCAATCTCGTTGCCGTTAATCCTTTGAGGGATGGAGCGATTTCCGATTATACTATTACCGAGAAGATGCTTCGCCATTTTATAAAGAAATCACAGGGAAGGTATTCCTTCATCAAGCCCAGGGCTACAGTTTGTGTGCCCAGCGGTGTCACAGAGGTGGAGAAGAAGGCGGTTGAGGAGGCTACTCTTGCTGCCGGTGCCAGAGACGTAGTGTTGATCGAGGAACCCGTTGCGGCGGCAATAGGAGCAGGAATCGATATTTCAAGAGCCTGCGGAAATTTCATAGTTGATATTGGCGGCGGTACCTGTGATATTGCGGTAATATCCCTGGGGGGAACGGTTGTTAAGAACTCAATCAAGGTAGCAGGTAATGTTTTGGATCATGAGCTTGTGAGATACTTTCGGAATCAGCACAACATGCTTGTTGGGCTTTCAACAGCCGAGGAGATTAAGATCAAGATAGGCAACTTACATAGAAGCGCACCTTATAAGACCGCTCAGGTCAAAGGGCGGAATATGATTACCGGAATGCCGGCAACCAAAGAAATCAATTCCGACGAAGTGAGGGAGGCCTTTAAGAGTTCAGCTGACAAGATCATAGAGGCAATCATCGGAGTTTTGGAACAGACCCCTCCTGAGCTGGCAGCGGACATTTTGAGCAGAGGTATTATCCTCACCGGCGGCTCTGCCCTGATTACAGGTTTTGACCGCCTTATTGAAGAGAAGACAGGAATCAGAACCATAACAGCCGGTGATCCGTTATCCTGTGCGGTTATCGGAACCGGAGAGTATGACAGTGTTATGGAGGGTAGATTCCTCTGATTTTGCCTCGGAGGTAAAGAATAGTTGGAGACAATATCCGGATATGTGGAACACATAGTGTTTAGAAATGCAGATAATGGATATACTGTTTTTTCACTGGCCTTGGATGATTACGAGGAGATGACCTGTGTAGGCAATGCCGGAAACATAAGCGAGGGTGAGTTCCTGGAGGTTACCGGAGAGCTTATTGATCATCCGGTTTACGGTGTTCAGATGAAACTCAGGACAGTTACAGTGAAAGTTCCTGAGGATGCGGCAGCGATGGAAAGATATTTGGGTTCCGGTTCCATTAAGGGAATCGGCCCTAAACTTGCAGCACAGATCGTCAGAAAGTTTGGGGATGACACTTTCAGGATAATCGAGGAGGAACCGGAACGGCTTGCAGAGGTTAAGGGAATAAGCGAACGAAAAGCTATGGATATCTCCATCCAGATGGAAGAGAAGAGAGACATGCGCAGGGCAATGCTTTTTCTTCAGGAGTACGGTATCTCAATGAATCTGGCAGCTAAGATCTATGAGTATTATGATCAGGAGCTTTACAAGGTGATTCGGGAGAATCCCTACAGAATGGCGGACGATATTGAGGGTGTCGGATTCAGGATTGCTGATGAGATTGCATCCAGAGTTGGAATTCAGGTCGATTCGGATTTCAGGATTCGAAGCGGCCTTCTTTATATACTGAGTCAGGCTCAAGGAGAAGGACATGTGTTCCTTCCGGAGGAGATGCTGGTGGGCAGAGCCCAGGAGATCCTTGGGGTGGATCGGGAGATCATCGCCGGCTTAATACCGGATCTGGCGCTGGATCGAAAGATAGTGATTCGAAAGCTCGAGGATAGTGGTAAGGCGATAAATGCCATTTATCTTCAGAATATTTACAATGTGGAATATCACACTGCCCTCATGCTTAATGAGCGTAACGTGAACTATAAAGTTAATGAGGATGAGGTACTCTATCGAATTCGAAGGATAGAGACAAGAAATAAGATCGATCTTGACGACATGCAGAAGACAGCAGTGCTTTCTGCCATTAAGAACGGCCTGATGGTTATCACCGGAGGTCCGGGTACCGGTAAGACAACAACCATTCACACGCTTATTGAGTATTTTGAGGAAGAGGGAATGGACATCGCTCTGGCAGCGCCCACCGGACGTGCGGCAAGAAGAATGTCAGAGGCCACGGGACGAGAGGCTTCAACTATTCACCGGCTTTTGGAGGTGAATGCCGGAGATTTGGAAAATGGTAGGAGGGTGTCTTTTTTAAAGAATCAGAATGATCCATTGACTCAGGACGTGGTGATAATTGATGAACTCTCCATGGTTGATATTTTTCTAATGCACTCACTGCTTATGGCCCTCAGTGTTGGGACAAGGCTCATTCTTGTGGGAGACATGAACCAGTTGCCCTCAGTGGGGCCGGGAAGTGTGCTAAGGGATATTATTGCCTCCCATAACTTCAATGTGGTTATGCTTACTAAGGTGTTCAGACAGGCAGCAATGAGCGATATTATTGTCAACGCCCATCGGATCAACCACGGCGAACCACCGGTGCTTGACAATGACAGCAGAGATTTCTTTTTCCTGAGACGAAACGACGTGAATCTCATAATCAGCAATCTCATTACTTTGATCAACCAGAAGATGGTGAAGTATCTGGGGGTATCACCCTGGGAAGTGCAGGTCCTAACACCAATGAGAAAAGGTCCACTGGGGGTTGAAAGGCTCAACCGAATCCTTCAGGAACACGTCAATCCACCTTCTCCCGATAAAGCTGAAAAGGAAATAAACGGAATCCTCTACCGAGAGGGGGATAAGGTCATGCAGATCAAGAACGACTATCAGTTGGTTTGGAAGATCCGGGGTAAAAATGGCATTGAAGTAGATGAGGGATTAGGAATTTTTAATGGAGATATCGGAGTTATAAGGGATATTGATTCTTATTCTCAGGAGATTACTATAGTTTTTGATGATAACAGGGAAGTTATATATTCTTACCCCCTGATGGAGGAGGTTGAGCTGGCTTATGCCATTACAGTTCACAAGTCCCAGGGAAGTGAGTACCCGGCGGTGTTGATGCCTCTGCTGTCAGGCTCTCCTTTGTTGATGAACCGAAATCTTCTCTATACAGCGGTGACCAGGGCAAAGAGCTGTGTGGTACTTTTGGGAAGTGAGCAGGTCATAAATGATATGGTAAATAATACCAGAGAGGTAAAGAGATATACGAATTTGGCCGGGTGGATCAGAGAAAGCGGGGAAACTTTCTGATTCTTTAAATGGGGATACTGAGCGTCAGGAAATCTATTGTCGTTTGATATTAAGAAAATTCTGTATCCGGGGAGATGTCCGGTCTGTCATGAGGTCGTTGGTGTCACGGAAGGGATGATACACAGGCAATGCCGTTATGAACTGCCGGTCATAACCGGAGCCAGGTGCTGCAGCTGCAGCCGCAAAATGGCTGATCCATTTGGAATACTTTGCGGTAACTGCCGAAAACTATCTCCGGAGTATGAGGAGAATTATGGAGTTTTCTACCATAATGATCTTATGAGCCAGGTGATCTTTGAGTATAAATATGTGAATCACAGAGAGTACGGGGAGTTTTTTGCCAAGGAGATAGCTGCAAGAGCCGGAAAAAAGATTCGGGATTGGAATCCGGAAGTTATCCTTCCGGTGCCTTCCTACAAGGACAGAACCAAAAAACGAGGATATAACCAGGCAGAAGTTCTGGCAAGACTGCTTTCTGAGGAACTTGGGATACCTTTTTCCAACAAACTTCTGTTCAGAATCAGATCCACAGTGGCTCAGAAGAATCTGGGAAGACATGAACGTTTTGATAATCTGAGGAGATCCTTTTTTGCGGAAGAGGAGGCAGGAAGGTACAAAAAAGTCCTATTAGTTGATGACATTTATACTACAGGAAGTACTATAAATTCCTGTGCACTTGCCCTGAAAAAGAAGGGAGTGTCCAAAATTTATTCTGTTACTGTTTCTGTCGGGTCTGACAGTGGAAGTATCCTTTGAGGGCAGGGCAAAGTTGCAAATACGCTACAGTTATTGTAAAATTAAAGAACTGTGCATCTGCTGACAGACAGAATTATTATTTAACGGAGGATAAGAAATGTCCGATGTACTGGTAGTAATACCGGCCTACAATGAAGAGGCGAATATCGAGCGTGTTGTTGAGAATCTCAGGAACAATTTCCCTCAGTATGATTATGTCGTAATTAACGACGGATCAAAGGACAGGACCGCTGAGATCTGTCGAAACAAGGGTTACAATATGTTGGATCTGCCGGTTAATCTTGGACTTGCAGGGGGATTCCAGGCAGGACTTAAATATGCCTGGCGTAAGGGTTATTCCTACGCAATTCAGTTTGACGGGGACGGCCAGCATCGTCCGGAATATATCCAGCCAATGAAGGAGCGCATGAGCAAGGGCTATGACATTGTCATTGGATCCAGGTTTGTGGAGGAGAAGAAACCTCACAGCATGAGAATGCTGGGAAGCAATCTGATTGCTCTGGCCATAAGAATTACCACTGGAGTCAAGATCAATGATCCTACTTCAGGAATGCGGATGTTCAGCCGAAGGATGATAGAGGAGTTTGCTATGGGTCTAAATTATGGACCTGAGCCGGATACAGTTTCCTACTTGCTCAAGCAGGGGGCCAAGATCTCTGAAGTCCAGGTTCAAATGGATGAGAGGATTGCGGGAGAGAGTTACTTAAATCCCTTTAATGCTGCGAAATATATGACCAAGATGCTTTTTTCAATTCTGCTGATTCAGAATTTCAGAAAGAGAGATAAGAAATACAGAGGCCATAGGAAGTAGAGGTGATTACAGATGACAGTGATGCTTCGAACAGTTTTGATCATTATGTCGGTTCTGGTGCTGTTTGTCATTATCAGAAGGGTAAGGCTTTCAAAGGCACGTATCGAGGATTCCATGTTCTGGGTGCTGTTTGCCATGCTGCTGGTAGTGTTCAGTGTGTTCCCTAAAGCAGCCAGCTTTATTTCGGGAATCGTAGGCACAATGTCCACCGCCAATTTCATCTACCTTTTGGTAATTTTTCTTCTCATAGTGAAACTATTTTCCATGTCTATGAGACTCTCTCAATTGGAGACTAAACTTATGGAGTTGGTTCAGCGAATCGCCATCGATGAGAATGAGAGGAATCGAGGGGAAGATTTAGTGGACAAAAATCAGGAAGATTTTATCGAATAAGGTTATGTATTAGATTTGCCCGGGCTGAACAGTCCGGGCATTTATGATGATTATAGGAGCATAGTTCGGTCAAGCACTGGATTTTTGGGGGTCAAGTCCTATATACTATAGTTGATTATCATGGGGCAAATACTGAGTTAATATATGAAATTGAAGCTTGAACGAACAATAAATACAAAAAGAAATATTATTTTTGGTGAAATAGATAAGGTCATAGGAATTCTGCTTCCGTTTGTTGTCCGTACAATGATCATCAATTTAATGGCAGTGGAATACCTGGGTCTTACAAGTTTGTTTTACTCAATTATTCAGATGCTGAATTTGGTGGAGCTGGGGTTCGGAACTGCGATCATTTACAGTATGTACAAGCCCATCGCGGAGAATGACGTAAAGAAGATAAATGCGCTATTGCGTTTTTACACAAGAGTATATCGGGTTATGGGGTGTCTGGTGACTGCTGCCGGCCTGCTCATTATGTTCTTTTTGCCATCCCTCATAAGCGGAAATGTTCCGGAAGATACCAACATTTATGCGTTATATCTGATTTTTCTGACAAACGCCAGTATAAACTTCTTCCTGTTTCCGAATCAGAAAGCTTTGATCACAGCATATCAGAGAGATGATCTGTTGGGAAAGATGCATATAATCACCCAGCTTCTGATGTATATGCTTCAGATAATCAGTGTATGTCTGGCCCGGAATTTTTATTTATATGCACTTACAATACCTGTTTCGACAATTGCCTATAATTTCCTTTGTGCATATCAGAGCAGAAAATACTATCCACATTACAAAGAAGAAGGTTTGTTAGAGGAATCTGAGTATCGGGAAATCAGAAAACAGGTTATAGGGCTTATGGTGAGAAAGATCGCCACACTGTCGAGAAATGCTTTTGACGCCATGTTTATATCGGCCTTTTTAGGGTTACAACTGACGGCATTGTATGGTAATTATTACTACATCATGGATTCTGTGGTTATGGTTCTGGCTGTGGTTAAGACCTCAATGGCCGGAGGAGTCGGGAACAGCATCGCAACAGAGTCGGTAGAGAAGAACCTGAAAGACATGAAGACCATCAATTTCCTTTTTATGACTCTTTCGGGATGGTGCATGACTGCATTGTTGTGTCTGTATCAGCCATTTATGAAAATTTGGGTAGGTACAGAGATGATGTTTCCCTTCGGAATCGTCGTTTTGTTTTCGGTATATTTTTATGTTCTTAAAATGGGAGATATTCGTACCCTGTATGCGGAGTCAATTGGTATCTGGTGGCAGTCTCGGTATCTATCTGTCGCAGAGGCCCTTTCAAATTTGGCGTTGAATTATGTTTTGATTAGATTCATGGGAATTTACGGAATTATCATCGCTACTTTGATCTCTTATTTTGTGTTTAATTTTTTGGGCGGTGCAGTTGTACTGTTCAAATACTATTTCACAAAAGATGCGTTTTTTGATTATCTGATAGTGAATGTAAAATATGCAGTGGTGACAAGCTTAGTGGCAGGAATAACATATTGCTTAGTTTCTGTAATAGGATTAGAGGGTTGGATTGGTTTAATTGTTAAGGGAGGAGCCTGTGGGCTTGTTTCCGGTATTATGTACCTGGTCATTTACATGAACGGGAGAGAATTCAAAAACGCAATACCGTTAATAAGATCACTGGTAAGAAAAAGGTAGTAGAGTCATGAGAAACATTAGTTTGCTGGATTGTACACTGCGGGATGGAGGCTGGATCAATGACTTCCGCTTTGGCAGAGAAGGCATGAACGATCTTGTATCCGCAGTTGAAGAGGCAGGGATAGAGTATGTGGAATTGGGATATATTGACGCCTTAAAAGGAAGTACTGAAGATCGTTCAATGTATGCCGATTTTGAGACATTGACAAACAGTTTTCCTAATGGGAGAACCAAGGATACAGTTCGTGTGGTAATGATAGATTATGGGAAATTCGATGTAGGACAATTACCGGATCTCAGCAGTGGACAGAGTAATGTGATTGATGGGATTCGTATATGCTTTCACAAAAAAGATGCAACGCGGGCGATTCCCCTGGGACAGCAGGTACTTGAAAAAGGTTATAAGCTTTTTTTTCAGCCCATGGTTACGACCAGGTACACAGATAAAGAATTCGGAGAATTAATTGAGAGAACACAGGGGGAATTAAAAGGTCTGTCAGGTATTTATGTTGTGGACAGCTTTGGAGTAATGAATGAAGAAGAAATGTGTCGCAGGATATCTTTTGCTGACAGTGTGCTAGATCCGGAAATCAAACTGGGAATACATACCCACAACAATTTGAACAAATCTTTTTCAAATATTAAAGCCATATTATCTATGCTTTTCGGCTCGGAAAGCTTAGCCCGGACAAGATCATTGATCATTGACGGCTCATTGTCCGGAATGGGAAAAGGAGCAGGTAATCTTCCCATAGAGATGATTGCAGAATACTTGAATGACACCTTTGGATGTCAATATGGTGTTGATCGTTTGGAAGAGATTAGCAATCGACTGATCAGACCCATCAGAGAGAAGAACCCCTGGGGTAGTTCTCCAGAATATGTGTTGGCTGCTAAGTATCGTGTCACACCAACCTATGCCAAAACATTTATGAAAAGAGGCTTTACACTTCAACAGCTGGATACTCTGCTTTCCGGAATACCGGATGAGAAAAAAGACTCTTTTGACAGATCATTTGCTGATAATTATTTAAAAGACAGAATTTGAGGATCGTGATGAAAGTATCGGTTATTATCCCCGTATATAATGTCGAATCCTATGTCGAGGAGTGTATAAGAAGCGTACAGGAACAGACACTTTCCGACATTGAGATCATATGTATAGATGACAGGGGAAGTGACAACTCAATACAGATTATAGAAAAACTTGCCGGGAAAGATAAAAGAATAAGCATATTTTCAAATGATCGCAACGAAGGGCTGGCAAAATCAAGAAATGAGGGGCTCTCAAAGGCAAGAGGGGAGTACATATATTTTCTGGATTCAGATGACATGATCGAGCCGGATACTCTGGAAAAATTGTATCTGATCTCAAAAGAAGACGAGCTCGATGCGGTAGTTTTTGGCGCCCGGTTTATCTATGAGACAAAAGAGTTAGAAGAAAAGTTTTCAACGAATCCATCTGAGTTTAAGGGCGATTATCCCGAGGTGCTGGACGGAAAAAAGTTGTTTGTTCAATGGATGGAGATATGGGATTGGATGCCTTCCCAGCCAAGATATTTTTATAATCGATGCTTCCTGGAGACAAACGGCCTCATATTCATAGACGGGATGCTCCATGAAGATGAAACGTTCGCTTTTGATGTGTTGATGAACGCAAAGCGGATGAGAGTCATTAACAATCCGTATTTCATCCGCAGATTCAGAAATAACTCAATCATGACCGGGGAAATGACCTGGAAAAGTATTGAGGGATGTCTCCGTATCCTTCAGCATACTACAGAGACGTCATTACAGTTCAAGCAACAAAAAGATCTGATAGAGGCAATAAATTTTTACAAAAAGAAAATTGCGGCGAATCTTAAAAACAAAATCAGAATGCTGGCTGTTAGCAAAAGTCCAATGATCTCGGTCATTATTCCGGTGTACGATGTTGCCTCGTACATTGGAGAATGCCTGGACAGTGTTGTTGCCCAGCCTTTTACAGATATTGAGATCATTTGTATAAATGATGGATCCACGGACGAATCTTTTGAGATCGTAAAAGAGTACCAAACCATGGATCCCAGAATCGTTTGCATTGAGAACGAAAAGAACTGCGGACAATCTGTCGCCAGAAATAAGGGTTTAAATGCGGCAAAAGGCAAATACATCTATATGTTGGATGCAGATGATAAGATTAAACCTGACATCTTTAAGGAGCTGATCCCTCTATGTGAGTCAGATAAACTGGATGTGGCAGCATTTGAAAACATCCAGTTTGCCGAAAGTCCGGAATTTGAAAGTAAGGCAAAAGAATGCCTGTTTACGTATCGCGAAACGGAAGGCAAATACTCCGGGCCTGACGCATTTATTGTGTGTGTTGAGAAGGATGTTATTTCTCCAAGTGTTCCCACATTTATTTTCCGAAGGGAGTTTTTGAACCGGGAAAGAATCAGGTTTGTGGAGAATATTAAGCATGAAGATATCGGTTTTATTCTGGAGATGTTGTTGAAGGCCGGAAATGTGCGGTTTTTGCATAAGCAGTTTGCTTACAGACGATTCAGAGCTCATTCAACAGTAACAAGAGGGTTCGATACTGAACGGATGGAAGGGTATCTGAAAAGCTGGCAGAAGTATTTTGACTGCTACGACGAGGTGGTAAGCAGGTATCCGGACAATCAGGAACTTGTCCGCGCATTGAACAAGTGGAAGAGGGATGTCCTGGGACGTATCAGAATGCTTTATATTGAATCTGAAGAGCATCCCTACTGTATTGATGGTGGGTATGTGGATGAGACCACAAAGCGTTTGATGGAGGTTCTAAAAGAAACCACCTCTACAAGAGACAGAGCGTACCGGATCTTTGGGGAGCAATTTTGCAATATGCTTGAGTCAGAAGGAAAAGTCTATATTTGCGGAACCGGACAGTATGCACATCGTGTGATCGAACTTGTGGCGGCCCTCGATGTTGAGATAAAAGGGGTAATCGCTGAAGAGACCAGAAGAAAGACTTTTTGCGGTTTTCCGATCTGTTCCCCGGAAAAATTGCAGGATAAAAGCAGCCTGGTTTTGATGGCTTTTTCCCATTATCAAAATGATAAATATGGGAAAATGCTTTATGACAACGGCTTTAATAATTGTACCAGTGTAAAGTTTTAAATGTGGGAAGACATCATGAGTAATGACAGATTACAGGGTATTATAGAAGCAATTATTGCACCGGACACGAAAGTGATAAGTTTTGATCTGTTTGATACCCTGGTGCTGAGGCCGGTTATTTCAGAGAGGCATAAATTTGAGCTTTTAAATAAAATCTTCTGGGAGAGCACAGAGAGTCAAATCAGTTTTGCAAAAATCCGTGAACAGGCCGAAGCAGTTCTGAGAAGAAGAATAATCAGGAAAGAGATTGAGGCAGAGGACATCACTCTTAACGAGATCTATGATGTGATCAGCCATGAGTTTTTTGTACCGGAAGATATTGCAGCCAGGCTGATGCAGGAAGAATGCCGCATAGAAGAGAAGCTCTGTCATACCCGTAAATGCGGAAAAAAGCTTTACAGTAAAGCCTTGGATTCCGGGAAAAAGGTGATTCTTGTCTCGGATATGTATCTGAGTAAAGAGCAGATATTAAGGATCCTTAGTCTGAACGGGTATCATCACTGGGACGAAATATTTGTATCCTCAGATTGTAGATTTAGGAAAACTACCGGTAATCTGTATCATAAAGTGATAGAGCACATGGGAGTCGATCCGGGAGAGATCCTTCACATTGGGGATAACAAAAGTTCGGATTATGAGATGGCACTAAAATGTGGACTTAAAGCAGTGCATTTACCCGGAACCTGGGAAACATACAGCAGGTATGGATGTGCAAATCATCCGGAGATGATCTGCAGAGATCTGACCGATTGGGAGAAAGCTTCCTGCGAACCGGGAATGTCTGTTTTTCGAAAAATGGCAGCAAATAAGTACTTTGACGATCCGTTCCGGAGTTATGATGAGAAATCCGATTATAACGCAGATCCCTATTTTGTAGGTTATGCAGCACTGGGACCTGAAGTTCTGGCATTAGTAAAATGGGTCGCAGATAATCTGGAGCGTGATAAGGCGGAGGGGATCGTTTTTCTGTCAAGAGACGGTTATCTTCCCATGGAGATCTACAAACGATATCGGAAATACCATCCGGAACTGCCCAAACCTGAGTATCTATACACATCAAGGCTTGCCCTTCTCCCTGCCATGATCAGAAATCCAGCGGATCTCTTTGACCTGCCGGTAGATGTTTCCTATCAGAATCCGGAGAAATTACTATTACTGTTAAATTTTTGTACCAGGGAGGACAGAAAGCAGACCTTACTGGACAAATATCAGAGAGACATGAAGTTCGATCGTGAAAGCTTCCGGGTTTTTATCAGGGATTTCATTCGATTGACCTACGATGGAGATAAGCACAAAAAAGCCCTGGAAAATATCAGCAGGTATTTCAAAAAGGCAGTAAATAAGATTCCAGGTCCGGGAACGGCAGTTTTCGACCTTGGTTATAGCGGAAGAATTGTGGCGGCCATGAGTTATGTATTGAAAGATACATTCCCTGTCTATTATTTTCATGGAGATGGAAGCCGGCAGTTTCAAACTGAAGCTGTATCGGGGCTCAAAATCCGGACATTTTTGGATTTCAATCCCTACATGGAGGCGACACTCAGAGAATATGCTTATCTCGAACCAGGGTCTTCCTGTATAGGTTATGACGAGAATCAAAAGCCTGTTTTTGACGAAGGAATGTCTTTTGGATATGAAGAAAATGTCCGAAAGATGCAGCAGGGAGCAATTGAATTCGTAGAGGAATACCTTGAATTCTTTTCTGACTACGAACAGCAGACTGCATTTCGTTTTCACAGTGCGGTGCTGCCGTTTGAAGCGTTTTTGAGGCACTGCTCAGTTAAAGATCGAGAGATATATGAAGGGGTATTGATAGACGATGTTCTTTGGGGAGGACGCAGAGATATTGATTTGCGGAGGTTGATGGAGGCAAGGCTTCGAAAGCTTCCGGTATACGCAAAGTAAAAGAGAGTATTCATGAACAAGCAGGAAAAAGAAAGCATTTTAAGAGAATCTATTCTGAATTGGTACGAGTTTCTTAAAGACTCTGAACTTCTTGAATTATCAGTAAATGGGGAGTCATTAAAGAATCTCTTTGAGAGAAGATGTTCATCGGTATATTCCGTTGATTTTTCGGATTTTGATGCAGTCCGGTCAAAACGATTTGATTATGTCGTAAGCCTTGAAGGGATCGAGTATGCAGATGATCCGGTATCTTATGTCAGAAAATGCATGGAATGTTTAAAACCCGGAGGAAGACTGCTTCTGGGGGCAGAAAACCGTTACGGATTAAAGTATTTCTGTGGAGCCGGAGATAAGCACACAGGTCTTCCTTTTGACGGAATAAACGGTTATTTTCTGGGAGAAGGCAAATCCCAGGGAAAGTCCTACAGCAGAAAAGAGCTATGCAACGTTTTTAAGCAAGCAGGGTGCTTGAATTATAAGTTCTATTACCCGGTACCGGATGGAAGAATGCCCCAGATGATCTTTTCCGATGATTATCAGAAAGGCATTAATGCAGCTGAGAGGCTGGTGGATTATAACTACGAAGATCCTTCCATTATGGGAGTTGAGCATCGTATATTCGCAGAAATGGTTGACGATGGAGCCCTGCCCTTCATGTCGAATTATTTTCTGGTCGAAATCTCAAAGGGCGATTCCCTGTCAGATATTCAATATGCAGTGGTGACTACAGATCGGGGAAGAGATCGGGCAATGGCAACCACGATCCACTCGGACAAAACAGTTCATAAACGTCCGATCTGGAAAGAAGGCAGTGCGAGTATAAAACGTTTGTATCAGCAGACAAAAGAGCTTATCAGAAAAGGTGTTCCCGTTGTAGACTTGGAATTGAAGAAGGACGACGGGGGAGAATATCTTTGTATGCCGTTTGTCGACTCAGAGGGACTCTCGTCGGTATTAGAAAAATTGTCGGAGACAGACGTGAACCGATTTATAAAAGTGTTTGATATGATTTTTGAAAACATAAAAAAATCCTATGAAACTAATGATAAAAGAGGAAGGGTTTTTTTAGACCTGGCACCTTGCAACGCTTTCTTTACCGGTGACGGTATTAATGATGACTTTGTTTTTTATGATCAGGAGTTTGTCAGTGATGATGCTTCTTTGGAGTTTGCAATGTTTCGGACGATAAAGTACTTTTTTGCCTCGTCTCCGAAAGCGAGAGCAAATATCTCCGAAAATATGCTGTACCGGAGATATCAGATCACAGATATTATGCTGGAAGTATTTGAAAAGGAAGAAGATCAGTTTATCAAAGAAGTCAGAAACATGGATCAAAATGACTGGCTGATCCGGCTTGCAACTCCGGACTACAGAATGATCCGGCGAAACATGTACCGTAGCGCTGTTCAGTCAAAAAAGTACCGCATCGGATATGTTCCCGGAGTATATGATCTTTTCCACTCAGGTCATCTGAAATTGTTCACGAGGTGCAAGGAGCGGTGTGAATACCTTATCGTAGGTGTGTTGACGGATGAGCTGGTGGAGTTTTACAAAGGCAAAAAACCGGTGATCTCCTACGAAGACAGGGCAGAAGTAATCAGAGGACTTAAAGTTGTAGACGAAGTTATCCCGGTGGATTTTTCAAATACCGACAAGATCAAGGCATGGGAGCAGCTTCACTATGATTGCCATTTTTCCGGGGATGATCATGTTGGGCATTGGAATGACGTACACGAAGAATTAAAAAAACGCGGATCCAACATGGAGTTTTTCCCTTATACCCAGGGGATCAGCAGCACAGATATAAAAAGCAAAATGCAGAGATAGCGATGGATTATACAAACGAGCAATTGAAAAGATTAAGAGAAGTTGAGTTAGATCTATATCATAAATTCACTGAGATTTGTAAAAAGTATAATTTATGCTTTGTATCCGGGTTTGGAACAACACTGGGAGCAATCCGTCATAAAGGATTTATCCCTTGGGACGATGACATGGATTTTCTCATGCCGAGAAAGGATTATGAAACACTTGTCCGGGTTGCACCAAATGAACTTGGAGATAAGTATGAATTTCTTGAGCCAAGAACTACCAAAGGCTATGTTATGGCTTTTGCTAAACTCGCCCGGAAGGATTCCACGTTTATCGAAGCTACAGATGAGTATCGCACTTACCACAGCGGAATCTTTATCGATATATTTCCCATGGATTATTGGCCTCAGGACAAAAAGAAGAGAGATAAACTGGCTTTTCATGCTTATTGCCTTTTGCGCCTTTGCTCTCTGGCAGAGTATAAGAAGCCTAAGCTGCCGCCTAACCTTTCTAAGAAAAAAGCTAAGCTTGCATATATCGGCTGTGGACTGATTCATGGGTTCCTGAAATTGTTCCATATCACCACAGAGCATCTATATCGCAAGTATCTTAATCTTGCTATGCTAACCCCCGCCGAGGAGGCAGAAAATTTCGTGACAGATCTTTGTTGGTGTTGGGTTCGAAAGGACGGAATGATCGGACTGCAATACAAGTATGAAGATCTCTTTATTCCAACAACTGTGCCTTTTGAGAACACAGAGATGATCGTTCCGGAGAAATATGATCTCTATCTGAGAATTGCATATAAAGATTATATGATACTGCCGCCTGAAGATAAAAGGCATACTCACGCGCCTTCAAAATTGGAGTTCCCGGAAATGGAGCGTTTATAAAAGATGAATATTTTGTACACGATAAATAACGCATATGTTCCCCAGGCCGCTGCAGCCATAACCTCTGTATGTGAAAACAACAAAGGGATGGACGAAATACACTTTTACATAATGTCACTTAAGGTTCTGGAGGAAGAAGAAAAAAGGCTGACGGAATATGTACGTTCTCTATCCGACTCTGAACATGAACGCACAATTGAATTCATCGAGTTGGAAGACATTTCAAAGTATTTTGATTTTTCTTTTGACACCTCCGGCTGGAACCCTATTGTACTTGCAAGGCTGCTCCTGGATAAGCTCCTGCCGAAGAATCTACATAGAATACTATACCTGGACGGAGACACCATGGTAAGAAAAAACCTGCAGGAATTGTGGCATACCGACATGGGAACCTGTTCAATCGGTGCTTGTATGGAACCTACCTGCAGCTTAAAAAGAAAAGCAGAGATGGGATTGAGTGGAATTCCCTACTACAATGCAGGTGTTCTTCTGATCGATTTGGATAACTGGAAAGCAAACGAAACAGGAAAAGAGATAATCGATTATTATCAGGCACACGACGGAAAACTGTTTGCTAATGATCAGGATGCGATCAACGGAAGTCAGAAGGGAAAAATCTATACTCTTCCATTTACATACAATTATCACAATACTTACGATCTCTACAGATATCGTCTGCTGACAAAAAATTGTGACTACTTGGTTCCCGGGCCTAAGGATGTTCATAATATAAAAAAAGATCCTTGCATCATTCATTTCCTTGGGGAAGACAGGCCCTGGAGAGAGGGAAGCAGACATCGATTTCGGGATGAGTATTTGGAATACTTGGATAAGACACCTTGGAAAGGTAAGGGAATGGAAACAGGATGGAGGCTGTATTTCTGCTTCTGGAATGTTTTCAACTTTCTTATGAAGCCATTCCCGGTTTTGAGACTGTATATAATCAATACGCTGGTTCCGGTTGTGCTTAAAATAAAAGCAAAGAAATAGCAATATCAGTGAATGAATAGAATCAATGTTTTCCGGCCGCCCGATTCTTCGGGCGGCTTTAATATCAAAAAGCGTTATGATTAAGATTTAAGCCTCTTAAAACTGACCTGGCTTAGGATGAGCGACAGAATATATCCACCGACCAATGAAAGTGGAATAAATATTATGCCGTAGAGTAGTATGTAGCGATAGTGATCAAAAACTATTCCGAAAAACATAAGTCCATGGAGTAAAACAACTCTGAATGTAATGTGAAATACATAGGTTTCTAGAGTTATTGTCCCAATCTTTGAAACAAATCGATCCACAATAGAACCCTCGTAGATTCTAATGAATACAACAATGAGGAGTGCAATACCGATTCCGACAGCACCCATAAACAGTCGTAAGAAAATTATTTCATATTTATCCAATACCGAAAACCCTGAAAGTGCAAACATAACAGGTGATCTGAGCAGGATAAGAGTTATAAGGAAACTCAATTCCTTTAGGCTGATAACCTCGTCGTTCATTACTTTATCTGAAAATAAAGTGCCAACCATAAAAACAGGAATCCGTGTCAGGAGGATTTCATATCTTCCAAAAGCAGAATACTCGAAAGTTCTCAGTACAAACAATACTGCAATATATGCAATGATTATTGCAACTATGACAAATCGTTTATTATCTCTTAGCAGTTGTTCAAGGAATGGATACATCAAATAGCATAAACTTATAGCAATCAAAAACCAGAAAGAGCTAACATTATCATCAATAAAGAACAACTGTCTGAAAAACTTACCTGTATCTTTAAAGACAAGCAAATCTCTTAGAATAAGAGAGGGAATACAGAAAAAAAAGTATACTTTTACAATTTTAGAAAGTCTTCTTGTCCAGAAGTTCAAAACACTATTTATATCAAGCTTTTCATAGCGCTTCATTGAAAAATGGAGTGAGATAGCGCTAAGAAACAGGAAAATATCTACACCGGTATTTCCGTGAGCAAAAATCAATGAAATAAGCCAATTCAAGTTTAGCTTATCGGAGAAAGCTTCATAATAGTGAAAAACGACTATCCAAATGATCAAAACTCCATAGAGCTGATTCCTGTATTTGCTTAAATCTCCCCAACGTATAGTCATATGTTTTCTCCTAATCTAATTAAGATTCGATGCCATACATTATACATGTCTCTTAATCCAGTCATAGACATAACGGAAAGTGTTTGAAATCAGCTTTAGTTCAATGTCTACGTAGTTGAAGAAGTTCTTGTTCTCATAAGGCACTCGGCGGCACTGATATCTTGTATTAAGCCCTTCTCTGATTCCTTCCAGGTAATCGTTGGCAAAGCCCTTCTTTACAAAGAAAAGGTATTTTACAAAAGTCCCAAGGGCAAGAGCCGGGAAGTTGACAAACAGTTGGAAATCGGTCTGATTCTTGTAATTCAGGTATATATTGTTACGGGCAGAGAGCTTAACTTTGAAAGAATTATACTTGGAGCCGGAAGTGCCGCTTCCCACATGATAAACCACGGCACTGGGGCAGTACAGGTTCTTGTAACCATAAATCCTTGCTCTGTAGCCTACATCGATATCCTCCAGATAGGCAAAATGCATTTCGTCAAAATATCCGATTTTTTCGAAAACACTTTTGCGATATATTGCGGCACCTGCGCAGGCGGTAAAAGTCTGGCAGGGAGACATATATCTCTCCGGAGACTCATCTACTCCGCGATTTACTGCCCAGCCCAGAAGATTGTAATAATCACCGGCACTGTCCAGCTTATCCGGGTGATACATTTGCATCATACGAGATGCCACGGAAAAGATCTTCGGAGATCTCTCAATAGCAGCGGTAAGTTCTCCCACAAAACCCGGATCAGCCTTTACATCATTGTTTAAAAGCAGCACATAAGGGCTGTGAGACTCCCTGATTCCAATATTGACAGCTCCGGAAAAGCCAAGATTAGTTTCATTGACGATCAGTCTGGCTTCCGGATAATTGCTTCGCAAAAACTCCACGGAACCATCGGAGGAGGCATTGTCTATGATGAGTATCTCAAAATCCCGGAAGGTCTGAGCCCTCAGGGACTCCATGCAATCTTCAAGGAATTTCAAACCGTTATAATTGGGGATAACAACTGTTGTCTTCATTTTGAACCTCTCAGTCTTTTTTTACCGAAACAGTATAACACAGATAAAAGGTAAAAAGCCACCAGGCGGTGGAGAAGAATAAAAGCCGTGACGGGGAAGGGTAATGATGGTAGTATATACGTGTTAGTTTTAGAATTCAGGGGGAATAAAATGATTGATACTATTAAAACCTATCTGGCAATGATTCTTAGAATCCTTCTCAGGGTTTTTAGGGTTGGGAAATTTCATAAAAAGCGGGTGCTGTTTTTCAGCTTTTTCGGAACAAAATATTCCTGTAATCCTGTTTTTATTTCAGATTATCTTCGGAAGAATTATCCGGATTTTGAAATAGCATGGGCTTTTGTCGATCCTGACAAATACCGTGCTCTAGCAGAGAAGGGAATTAAACTGGTGAAGTATAATTCAATTGAATTCCTTCACATTCTTCTCACCTCCAGGTTCATTATTACAAATAGCGAGATTCCTTCCTGGTATCCTATCACAAAGAAACAGGTATACATCAATACTTGGCATGGCGGAGGAAATTTGAAAAGGGTAGGTGCGGCCTATGAGAAGGAGACAAAGGGAAAACAACTTAGAGGAGAGATAGCGAGAAAGAATGACTGTATCTATATTTCCAGCTCCGACACATTTACTCAGACAACATTGAGAGATAGTTTTCACAGTACCGGAGAAGTACTTTCCTGTGGCATGCCCAGAAATGATATTCTGTTCAAAACGGGAAACAAGGATTTTGAGAGGAAGGTAAGGGAGAAACTAGGCATTCCTGAAGGAAATAAAGTGTTGCTCTATGCTCCTACTTATCGAGAGGCAAAGGATGCAGGAGAGTATGTTTTTGACTGTAAGAGTGTCAAAGAAGCCTTATCTCAGCGTTTTGGAGGAGAGTGGACAGTCCTTTACCGCATGCATTATTTCGTTATGAATACTCTGGAAAAGTCTACAGAATACATTGATGCTACATCCCTGGAGGATATGCAGCAGATTCTCTACATCTCAGACGTTCTCATTACAGACTATTCTTCATCAATGTGGGATTTTGGTCTAACCGGACGTCCTTGTCTGGTCTATGCGACGGATCTTGACTATTATGAAAAAAACAGAGGTCTCTATGTAGATATTCACACATTACCTTTTCCGGTCAGTGAGAATAACGAAGAACTTATAAAAACAATAAGGTCATTCGATGCAGACAAGTATAGGGTAGATCTTGAAGCTTACTATAAAGAACTAGGCAGTTATGAGCAAGGTAATGCAACAGAATATGTATGCAATTATCTAGTTAGCAGAGTAGATAAGTAAAAATTCAGAGATGACTAATCGTCATCTCCGAATTCGATTTTAAAAGGTCTGTGATTTATCCGTTTCTCCTTGGGAGGTATCTGCATATAGTCCCCAAAAATTCTTCTAAGCAGCCAATCTGTGTTTTTGGGAATATATACTTCAAAATCATCAAAAGGCATTTTCTTCAAGGGATATACATCACTTTTTCTCATTGCATTCAACCAGGGAGTGGGTGTTTCAAATGTGGCATAAAGGGTGGTTTCTTTGTCATTGTATTTCCTTGCAATTTTTGAGAAAGCCTTATATATCTTCCGTGGTGTGATTCTGAAAAGCTTGAGTCCATAGTGTACGAGGCGACAGATGGCAAAAGCAATATCATGCTTAATCCCTTTATATGGAATAAAGGGTACACCATCTCCACTGAGAAAAAGAAGTCGTCCAAGGAACCATGTCATTATACATTGATATATTCGCTGCCACTTGCCATCGGCAAGATGATCAAATACAAAAATATCAATCGTGATTCCGGAGTGATATTTTGCATTTTTGATATCATTGGAAATAAAAGTGGTGTCTTTTTTCTGAAAGTGGTTTACTGTGCATGCAAAGTGTTCATTTGTCTCACAGTTCATCAATTCATATTTTTCCCCAAGCTCTTTTGGAGCAATCTCTTTGAAACGTTCGAAGTCTTCCCGGAACATTCCAATGTCAATATCATCGTCCCAGGGAATAAAGCCCTGGTGGCGCACAACACCAATCGCACTTCCAAAAAGCACAAAAGTGTCAATACTATGTCTCTCACATAGTTCCAGTACATCTTTCAGAATTTTGGCCTGAACCTTTTGGACTCGTTTCAGGGTAGCTTCATCATATTGATTATTCATAAAAACCTCTAATATCTCATAAGCAACAGAATATTTAGAAACCAGAGCAGTGTTACAAATATGATTATACCACTTGCAATCTGATCGTAGTTGCGCTTTTTAAGGCATAGACCCGGCGAAAGGAACATCAGAAGCGGTGGCAGCAGGGGCAGCAGATATCTCTTCTGACAACCTTCAATAGTGGGATTTCCCACCGGAGTAAAGGAGACATAAAGAGCAGTTGCCATAAGTACGCAGGTTCCAAAGAATATTAAGATCGTGAGGAACTTCAATAATGAACCGGGCTTCTTTTTGCATGTGATGGCAAGATCTTCCCCCGGTCTGTCGAAAAGAAAAGCATACAAACAGGGGAGAAGGAAAATGTAAGCCCCCTTGAATGTCCGGTTAAAGTAGAAAGAGATGAAATAAAAGTTCTTCACCGCATCTATCACAATCTCTCTCGGATTGAAGTATGACCCAAACAGGAATGTAAGTAAGGTTTTTGTGTACTGAACGGGATGACTGAAAATGTACGCTATCTGTCCCGGTGCAGACACGTCGGATCCGCCCCGAAGATCGGTTTTGTTATTTCCTCCGGAGAGGATAAAAGGAGCCATGAAGCTGGCAATTATCACTAATACTCCAAGAATGATGATTCCGTAGAAAAATCTGCGATCGGATCTGCTTTCAAAGCTGTCCTTTGGAACAAAAAGTAAAAGGACAAAAACCGGAAAGTAGATCTGCTTTGGAAGGCACCCAAATGCGGCGGCACCCAACATCATAAGAGCCCGTCCTTTGGTGAGCTTGTAGTCCGAATCCTGATAGGTGCGGAAGAATATTGCAAAAGCAAGGGTAATTCCGGACACACAAATGGGATCGTAGGAATAGTTGCAGGCCATAAATAATAGTGTGGGTATCATGGCAAAAAGGCTAATCATCAGCCGGAATCTTTTGGTAATGCCGAGAACTGCTGAAATCATAAGGCAGTAGACCAACAGATTGGTTATCCTTCCAAACATAAATATATGGGAAAAGGACATGCCAAGAACTCTGCCGAGCCAAATGCCGGCTCCCATCGGAAGGTAACAGATAAAACGTTGGATTGAGAAATATGAATTACTACCGGTCCAACCGTTGTCATATTCATCATTCAGAAGCTCTTCAGTGAGAAGAGAGTTCTCCAAATCGGTAGAGTAGTTTATGGTTCTGTCGATCTGAGCAGCATCCGCTTCGGTATAATAGTATTCACCACAGTAGGAGACCTGAAGGGCATGCCGATAATGTATTTCATCATCCCAGCTGGTCAGGGTGACATTGGGGGTGATGGCGATAAAAGAAAGTCCAATGCACATGGAAACAATAAAAAACAGGGAAGAAGCATGAGCGAGTGCTTTCTTTCCGTAAAACAGTATTGCTGTTATAGCCACAGGTCCAAGCACAAAGGGAATTGCAGTTCGGATGCAGTAGATGCCCTGAATGTGGCGATTGTAGAAGAAGCTTACAACAAGGGACAGGGCAGTGCTCCCAATGAGAAAAAGCAGTGCGAGAATCAGCTTCCTGCGGTCTTCAAAAACGAAATCTCTGAACCTTCTAATAGTATTAAGAAGCCTATCCCTGTTAATGATGATCAGAACTGACTGTAACTCAAAAACTAAAAAAGCGATTGCCATCTGCAGAGGATTCAGGTAGGAATAATCGCCATCTTTTAGCTGGTCAATAACCGATACAGAGACAAAAGAATCCGGCGAATTGCTCACACTGATATCAGACAACCGATAACTGAAGTTTATATCCAGACGAAACTTATCATAACTTATTCCTGAATAAAGGTAGAAGGTGAGGGTTTTACGATCCTCACTAATATCGTAGACATTAATATTTCTGGATTCGCTCCAGTCTCCGTCTGTAGGGCGATAGTAAAGACGGACTATACAGCCTTCCTCCAAAGGATCTTTAAAACTAAAACGAATCTTGCATATTTCAGTTTCAAAGCCATCGATTATAATGTGAGGGTCTTCTCCGGTCTGGATGACACAGTGGTCATAATCAATTTCACAGTCATAAGAATCTATAGAAATGTCATCAATAACCGAATACATTTCAGATTCTATTGCCTTCACTTGCCGGTGTGGGATAGTAATTATTGAAATAGCAGAAACTGCCACGGCCAAAAGCAGTGACAGAACGGTTGCGAGTATTAGTTTTCTGGGTCGGAGATAGTGTTTCATTTGTGTCCTCTCTATAGTCATACTGACGAGAATTATACCATATATAGGCAAACTTGAAAACACCGGGGTACTATGGTATACTATATTAGCTTTTTATAATCTTTTGATAAAGGGGTATGTCATGCTTAATGAAGACCGAATCAGGCTGATGACTGATATGGCTGTTTTTGAATCAGAAGAGGGCAAAGAGAAGCTTAAGATTGCCGGCTATTTCAAAATGGATTACATCGGTTTCAAGATGCTTTCCAATTTTATCTGGGTGGTTATCGGATACTGTCTCCTTCTCATGCTGTACGGGATAGTGAATTTTAATGAGCTTTTGGATGGGCTGACAGTAGACAAGCTTATTCATTTGGGCAAAGTGGCAGCGATCCTGCTTTTGATTCTGGTGGTGGTATATGGAATAATCATTGCGGTTGTCTTTTCCATTAAGCACAAGAGAGCTGTGAATGATGTAAGAGAGTATTACGCCAAACTCAGAAGACTTGACCGGATGTACAGACAGGAGAATAAGGACATGTCCTTATCACGTACACTCGTAGATTGGGAGGATACTGAACGATGAGAACCCTGCTTGAAGTAAGAGAACGTTTAAGACAATTGTACGGTAACTATTCACTATTCATTAATAAAGCGATTCAGCTGATTCTGGCTTTCGCGGCATTCTATGGTATTTCTAATACAATAGGTTACTTCAGTATCATTTCTAACCCGGTTATCCTTGCCGGAATGTCATTGATCTGTATGCTTCTTCCGGTGAACATCACTGTGTTCGTTGCGGGAATCCTGATGATTGCTAATCTTTATAAGCTTTCCCTGGTGATCATGGGAGTCACAGCGGCGTTTCTCGTAATAATGTACGCGTTTTATCTCAGTGTATCACCTAGATATGCGGTAGTACTTCTTCTGGTACCTATTCTTTTCGGACTGAAGATCCCATATGCTCTGCCCCTTGTACTTGGGCTTAGCTGCACTCCCTTGGTAGTATTTGCCTCCGCCTGCGGAGTGTTCGTATACTATCTGATCGGAGCGATAGTCACCTATGCGGGTACTTTTGGGAAGAATCCGGATGAATCCATGCTGGAAAGCGTTAAGAATTTCGTGCTCGCTGTGATTAAAAATAAGGAAATGTATATCACAATAATCATTTTTTCGGTGGTAATTATCCTTGTTTATGCGATTCGTAGATTGTCCGTGGACTATGCTTGGCTCATTGCTATCGGTGTTGGGCTTGTTATTAATTTTGCCGGATTTGCCATCGGCGGTGCGGTGATGAATGTTGATATCAACTACGGAATGCTGATCCTCGGATCTGCCCTTTCTCTTATTATCGCAGTCATACTTAATTTCTTCGTTTTTATGGTGGATTATTCCAGAACGAAACGAGTTCAGTATGAGGATGATGAGTATTATTACTATGTTAAGGCAGTTCCCAAAGTATCTGTCAGTATGGAGGATAAACAGGTTAAGAAGTTCCGTCATTGGAAAGAAGATCAAAGAGGCGAAGAAGAGTAACTCGTAACAGTTAAGACATTTAGTAATTCAGGAAAGGAGAGAGATATGGAATATCTGTATGTGTTGATCAGAAGATTCAGCGAGCGTCTTTCTCTGCCCAGAATTACTGTTATTGACATAATTGAGATCCTGGTATTTGCATATGCAATCTACATGCTGTTGAAGTGGATTAAAGATACCAAGGCCTGGATGCTTCTCAAAGGTCTGATCGTCATCGTTGCTTTTGTCATTGTGGCGGCAATTACACAGATGACTGCGGTGTTGTGGCTGGTACAGAGGCTTGTAAGTATATTGGCAATCTCGGCAGTTATCGTTTTTCAACCGGAGATTCGGCGTGCCTTGGAGAAGTTGGGAGAGAAAGATATTTTTGCATCTTTCCTTCAAATCGACATGACTAAGTCCACCATGGGACAATTCAGCGACAAGATAGTCAATGAGATTTCCAGAGCCTGTCATGAGATGGCGGCGGCAAAGACCGGTGCGCTGATTGTTATTGAGCGCAAGACGAAACTTGCAGAAGCAGAGAGAACCGGAATTATGATGGAGTCTCTCATTTCTTCACAGCTTCTTATTAACATATTTGAACATAATACTCCCCTTCATGACGGTGCAGTCATTCTAAGGGGGAACCGCATCGTTGCGGCTACCTGTTATCTGCCCCTTTCAGACAACCGATCCCTAAGTAAGAATCTGGGAACCAGGCATCGTGCCGGAGTCGGCATCACAGAGATAAGTGATGCCATGGCTATTATTGTGTCAGAGGAGACGGGACACATTTCTGTCGCCATGGATGGCAAGCTGGATGTTAATCTTACGGATCTTGAACTGAAGGAGAGACTTAAGGAGCTTCAGACCAAAGAGACAGATAAACGCAAACTGAAATTTAAATTAAAGGGACGGAGTTAAGATGATGAGAGATAGAATTGTTAATAACTTCGGACTTAAGATCTTGTCTCTTTGTTTAGCCTTTATTGCGTGGCTCGTCATTATTAATACGGAGGATCCGGTTGAGACTAAGACTTTTTCAGGAGTTGAAGTTCAGGTTCTGAACGAGTCTATTATCACAAATGACGGCAAGATGTATCAGCTGGTTAATGACACAGGATATGTAGATGTTACTGTTGTGGCTCCCAGATCCGTTGTCAATCGGATAAGCAAGTCGGATATCCAGGTCAGTGCAGATATTCTTAATCTGCAGTTAAACTCGGTGATACCCCTTACGGTGACTATTCCTGCATTTGAAGGTAAATACAAGTCAGCTGAGACTTTTCCTAAGAATGTACAGATTAACATTGAGGACATTGAGAGTATTAAACTGCCAATAACTGCAGAGCTTACCGGTGCGCTCAGAGACGGATATTTCCTGGAGTATATGACAGTGTCTCCGGATTATGTAACGGTTAGCGGTCCGGAGTCGGTCATTAATACAATCGATTCGGCTATGGTTACCGCAAGTGCGTCAGGACTCTCCGAGGATGCGGAGCTTAAAGGCACCCTGCATTTTTATGATGCGGATAAACATATGGTGGATGAAAGTGCACTCACTACTAACATTGGAGACGCCGGAGTCTATATAACTGCTCACGTTATGGAAACTGTTGAGCTTCCCATTAATGTTAGAACTGTGGGAACTCCCAGGGAAGGTTATCACCTCTCATCGGTTACAACTGAGCCAGCCAAGGCTTCATTTACCGGCAAACAGGAGGCATTTGAGAATATCACGGAGATCCTGATCGATGATATAGATATTTCCGGTTCTTCTTCTACTGTTGAAATGGTGGTAGATCTGGAAGACTATTTGCCTGAGGGTATCGCTGCAGATAAAGATCTGAATAAGATCCTGGTAACGGCGGTCATAGAGAAGACCGGAACCAGAACTATCAACTATCCTGTAGGTTCAATTGTGGTCAACAATGCGCCTGTCGGATATCAGGTGAATTATATGGGAATAACCGAGGTGCCACTGGTTTTTAAGGGCTCTGAGGAAGAATTAGAGAACCTGAGGTCTTCGGATATAAAAGTGGAGATAGATCTCTCGTCGGTGAAATCGGCAAGTACTTATGAGGTAAGCCTCGAAGTTAAGGTTCCCGATGGAGTTATGCTATCCGAAAACAAAAGAATCAGAATCAAAATGGTAAGAGACAGTAAATAGTTATTGAAAGAGGGTAACACGAAATGGTTAGTCAAACAGTCACGGTAAAAAATGCTACGGGTCTCCATCTTCGTCCGGCAGGTACACTCTGCGAGGCAGCTTTAAGGTTTAAGTGCCACGTGAACTTCAATTTTAATGAAGTGAGTGCCAACGCTAAGAGTATACTCAGTGTACTTGGCGCCTGTGTTAAGAGCGGTGATGAGATCGAGTTAGTATGTGACGGCGAAGACGAAGTGGAAGCGTTAGAGTACATTGTTAAGACGATCGAAGAAGGTTTAGGAGAATAAAATGCCCGATAATAAGAAGACTGCGTTAGTTATTATGGCAGCCGGCGTTGGAAGCCGGTTTGGCAAAGGTGTTAAGCAGCTTACTCCTGTGGGACCAGAGGGCGAACTTATCATGGATTATTCCATCAAAGATGCAGTGAGAGCCGGGTTCAACAAGGTGGTATTCATTACTCGTAAAGATCTCTATGATGATTTCAGAAAGCTGATCGGGGATAGAGTAGCGGAGTCTGTGGAGGTTGAATATGCTTTTCAGGAGATCTCCGATATACCCCAGGAGTTTAGCCATCTCCTGGCAGACAGAGCGAAACCCTGGGGCACCGGTCAGGCTGTCCTTTCAATCAAAGAAGTGGTCAATGAACCTTTTATAGTCATCAATGCAGATGATTACTATGGTCAGGAGTGCTTTGAGAAGGTTCACGATTTCCTGGTGGAAGATCACGACAACAGCGAGGTGATGCAGTTTTGTATGGCGGGCTATTACCTTAGAAATACCCTCAGTGATTTTGGAAGCGTGACAAGAGGAGTATGTAAAGTTGATGATGAAGGTTACCTTCAGGAAGTTGAAGAAACCTATGAGATCTATAAGACAGAGAATGGGGCTGAGTCCAGAGCTGACAAGGACAATGTCCGACCGATAGATATTAACTCCCCTGTTTCTATGAATATGTGGGGATTATATCCCGAGTTTCTTGAGGTCCTTGAGAAAGGTTTCAGAGCCTTCTTATCTGAACTGAAGGACGAGGACGTAAAGAAGGAATACCTTCTGCCTCAGGTGATCGGTAATATGGTCAAAAAAGGAGCTGCCCGGGTAAGGGTGCTTGAAACATCAGACAAGTGGTTTGGGGTTACATATGCTGAAGACAAAGAGAATGTAATCGCCAAGATCAAAGAGCTGACAGATAAGGGAATTTATTGATCCTGCTAAAACATAATGCCCCTTTACTCAGGGGCATTTTTTGTGTCAGAGACTAGCCAATTATACATTTATTCGGAGACTGGGAATGAGCACATTTGCGATATTTTCTGCACAATACCTGCCTCATATGGGAGGAGTGGAGAGATACACATATAATATTGCCTCGACGTTGATCCGTAGAGGGCATAAGGTAATTGTGGTTACTTCAAAGACTGGAGATCTTCCTCTGTTTGAGAATTCTGAGGGGATTAAAGTACTGAGGGTACCTTGTCTTAATCTTCTTGAGGGGCGATATCCGGTTTTGCTTCCGGGGGTGAAGTTCTTTACCTTGTGGAAAAAACTAAAAAGGCTTAATGTCGATTATGTAATGGTGAACACTAGATTTTATCTTCATTCTCTTTTTGGAATGGCATTTGCCAAAATTAATTGCATTCCCTGCATCACAGTGGAACACGGAACGAGCCACCTTACAATTCACAATCCTGTCTGGGACAAGATTGGGCAGATATTTGAACATTGTCTTACAAGGGTGGATCGTTGCTTTTGTAAAGAATTTTACGGAGTCTCTATGGCGTGCAATGAGTGGCTGATGCATTTTGGTATCGAATCCAAAGGTGTAATCTACAACTCTATCGATCCAACGGCATTTCAGAAACTTGCCCAGGGAGAGTCTGAAAGTTTCAGGTATAAAAACAATGTGAAGCCGGGGGCAGTGGCAATCGCGTTTACCGGAAGACTTATCAAAGAGAAAGGTATTCTTCAGCTGGTACATGTTATGAATCGGCTTCATGAGAAGTATCCGGAAATAGTTCTTTTTATTGCGGGAGATGGTGACCTGGAGGAAGAGATAAGAGAGCAAAAAAGCAGCTATATTATTCCCCTGGGACGGTTGGAATATAAACAGGTTGCAGCTCTTTTGTCAGAAACAGACATATTCTGCCTGCCCAGTTTTTCGGAAGGCTTTTCCACCTCACTTCTTGAAGCGGCAGTTTGGGATAATTATATAATAACTACTGCCAGGGGTGGTGCAAGGGAACTCTTGCCCGACGATGCTTACGGCACTGTCATTGAGAATAATGACGAGGAGACACTTTATAATGCCTTCGAACAGATCCTTTCAGATCCCGACAGAAGAGCAAAAGCCGTGGAACTCACCAGGAAGCGGGTGTACAGTCGCTTCACCTGGGAAGCAGCGGTAGACAAACTTGAGAGTATTTTTGAGGAGAAAACAAATTGAATTACGCAGTGATCTTTGCAGGTGGAACCGGAACAAGAATGAATTCCAAAACCTGCCCGAAACAGTTTTTGAAGCTTCACGGTAAGGAAATAATCATATACACATTGGAACATTTTCAGAATCATCCGGACATAGACGGCATTTCCGTGGTCTGTGTGGAAGGGTGGATCGATTATCTTCAAAAAATCATCAAGAAGAATGACATAACAAAGGTAAGGTGGATATCCCCCGGAGGAAGCACCGGCCAGGAATCTATCTATAACGGGCTTAAAGCCATGGAGGGAGAAATCCCGGAGGATTCCCTGGTGCTCATTCATGACGGGGTGAGACCTCTCATTGATGAAGAGCTGATCTCTGACAATATTGCTGAAGCTGAAAAATTCGGCAATGCTATAACGGTAGTAAAAGCATATGAGACAGTAGTGGTAATGGGTGAAGACGGAGAGTTGAAAGAGAATATTCCAAGGGACAGGTGTGCGCTTGCCCGGGCACCTCAGACCTTCAGATACAAGGATATCCTCGGTGAACACGAGAAGTGCAGAAGTATGGGCATAGATAATATGACAGACTCGGCAACCATGATGGGGGCTGCAGGAATGACTCTTCATCCCGTATATGGTAAGCCCGATAATATTAAGATTACGACCCCGATGGATTTTTACACTTTCAAGGGGCTTATTGAGGCAAAAGAAAACTTCCAGATTATGGGGGTGGATTAGAATGGGAGAGTCGAAACCTCTGGTCAGTATAATAATGCCGGTCTACAATTCAGAAAAGTACCTGGCTCACGCTTTGGACACAGTGCTGGATCAGGATTATGAGAACTTTGAACTCATTTTGGTGGATGACGGCTCTAAAGACAAAAGTGGTGTTATCTGCGATGGATACAGGGATAAGGATCCCCGGGTAAAAGTTCTCCATAAAGAGAATGGAGGAATCTGCAGTGCAAGAAATGCAGGAATCGACATGGCAAAGGGCAAATACATTGGCTTTTGTGACAATGATGATGAATTCCTTCCTGGACTTATCACTGATAATGTCAAATTGATTGAGGAGACCGGTTCAGACATGGTCAGGTTTCTGAGAGAGCACGTCATATATTCTGAGAATTCAACTTTGCTCAGATCCTATGTGATAACTCCGGATGAGGGCCCTGAAGTTTTTGATGAGACAAATTTTGCGGAAAATTACTTTTCTATCTGTAAACTCTCCGGTGGAGTTTGGACCGGCCTTTATCGAAAATCTTTTTTGGATGAAAATGAGATTAGGTTTGATGAACGGCTGAAATTCGGTTACGAGGATACCCTTTTCAATTTTCGGGTGCTTGGGTCAACGATGAGAGTAGCCATCAATCCAAATGTGTATTACCGCTGGATTCAGCGAGAGGCCCACAGCACCAGCCGAAAATTTTCCATGAACAGATTCTTTGCGATAAAGGAATTGATTCAGATGGAGGACCTCATTTCCGATAAGTTCAATTTCCGGGAGAAGTGTGGTCTCAGGTGGGCAGAACACCTTATTGACACTCATATACACGAACTCATGCTCCTGCTCACAGATAAGAACTGTGAACTCTCATATAAGGAGAAGATCAAATTATTGGATGAATTTTCGGAACTTCCTGCATTCAAAAAGCTATGGGGTATCACCACTATCATTGCGGAACACATGAAGACGAAGACCGGAATCACCTATAGACTTTTTGTTGAAAAGCATCACCACCTTCTCCTGATTCTCTATACAGTCAGCAGAAAGTTAACAAAAAGAAACTAAATGAAAGAAAACAAATCTCTGGGACAAAACTTTATATTTAACATGCTGAAGGCAATGATGAAGGTGGTTTTTCCTCTCATTACCTTTCCCTACACCACCAGAGTGTTGGGCGCGGCATACCTTGGAAGAATTGACTATGCTCAGGCCAATGTCACCTATTTCACCCTGATCGGAGCTTTCGGAGTGGCGGCTTATGCCATTAGAGAAGGAGCTCGAATACGGGATGATAGAGAGAAGTTTGAGGCTCATGCCTGTGACATGCTCACCATCAATTTCGTTTCCGTGATAGTGGCCTATGTGCTCTTTGCAATTTTTCTGCTCCTTCCGAAATTCAGCGGCTACAGGATGCTGATGACTATAATATCCTCATCTATCATTCTTACTGCTGTTGGTGTGGAATGGGTATTTAATATCTACGAGGAGTATCGATATATCACCATCAGATCCTTCATCGTGCAGGTAATCTCCATAGTACTCTTGGTGACTCTGGTAAGAAAGCGATCAGACTACCTTATCTATGTATTCATTCTCATCCTTTCCAGTGTGGGAGCCAATCTTTTCAACTTTATGCGCTCCCGAAGATATGTTCACTGGAGATTGAGATTCCACAAAGGGCTGCTTCGCCATATAAGGCCCATGGCTTACTTTTTTGCCATGACCATTGCCAGCACCATCTATCTCACCATGGACAGAAGCATGCTGGGATATATAACCGGGGACGATACAGAAGTAGGTTATTATGCCGCAGCCATCAAGATTCTCACAGTTCTTACTTCAATTGTAACGGCTTTCAGAGAGATAATGCTCTCAAGAGTAGCTTACCATATGGGACATGACGAGAAAAAAGCCGAGGATCTGAATTATTTTGCAGTGAAGGCGGCAATTCTTTTTGCAGTACCCACCATGTTCGGAGTATTCCTTCTCAGCAAAAATATTTTGGTATTTCTCTCCGGAGTGGAGTATATTCCGGCAGTTCTTCCCTTAAAGATACTAATAGTTGATTTTTTCTTTGCGGCGGCCAACGGAATGATAGTGAACCAGGTCTTCGTGGTTCACAGAAAAGAGAAGTGGGCAACGATTGCTGTTGTTATAGGCGCCGTA
>JAQYAH010000023.1 GCA_029227635.1 Clostridiales bacterium | reverse complement strand
AGACACATCCTTTTGCTCAAGGAGGCGAAGGAAAGCCTTTGTCAGGTGGTACAGAGCATAGATATGGGCATGCCGGAGGACTTTTTTACCATTGATCTCATGGCGGCTTATGAAACCTTAGGTAAACTGACCGGAGAGACTGCCGGGGAGGACCTTATCAATGAAATCTTCAGTAAATTCTGCACTGGAAAATAGAGAATACGAGATTGCAGTCATCGGCGGAGGACATGCCGGCTGTGAGGCCGCGCTGGCCTCGGCGAGACTTGGATTTAAAACTGTAATGTTCACCGTGAGCATGGCCAGTATTGCCATGATGCCCTGTAATCCCAGCATCGGAGGGACCTCAAAAGGACATTTGGTTAAGGAGATCGATGCCCTGGGCGGGGAGATGGGAAAAGTGATCGACAGATCTTTTATCCAGTCCAAGGTGTTAAATCGATCTAAAGGACCTGCGGTCAGATCTTTGAGAGCCCAGGCGGACAAGGAAAAGTATGCCGCTCTCATGCGCCGAACCCTTCAGGAGCAGGAGAACCTGAGCATTGTTCAGACGGAGATCACAGACCTTTTGACAAAAGACGGTAAGATTATCGGATGTCGCTCCATCTCAGGAATGACCTACCACGTGAAAAGTGTCATAATCTGTGCCGGAACGTATTTGAAGTCCCGCTGTGTTTACGGGGAAGTCAGCCTTGAGACCGGACCAAACGGATTAATGGCGGCAAATCACCTCTCGGAATCCCTCATATCACTGGGGGCACCCCTCAGGAGATTCAAGACTGGAACACCGGCCCGGATTTCCAAAGGATCCATTGACTTTTCAAAGATGGAAGAACAATACGGCGACACCCCGGTGGAACCTTTCTCTTTTACCACGGACAAGGCCGCGATTCAGCGGGAACAGGGACTTTGCTGGCTGACCTATACTAATGAGAGAACTCACACATTAATAAGAGATAATCTGCACAGATCTCCGCTCTTTTCCGGAATGATCGAGGGTACAGGCCCCAGGTACTGCCCGTCTATCGAGGATAAGATCGTTAAATTCCCGGACAAGACCAGACATCAGGTATTTATCGAGCCGGAGGGGGAGGATACGGATGAGATGTACATCGGAGGTATGTCCAGTTCCCTGCCGGAAGATGTGCAGATCGAGATGTATCGAAGCGTTCCTGGTCTTGAAAATGCCCATATAGTGAGAAATGCCTACGCCATCGAGTATGATTGCATCGATGCCAGATGGTTAAGGCCAAGTCTTGAGGCCAAGACAGTAAAAGGACTCTTCTGCGCCGGACAGATCAATGGCAGCTCCGGATACGAAGAGGCGGCGGCCCAGGGACTTGTGGCGGGAATCAACGCTGCTCTCTCACTAAAGGGTAAAGAGCCCCTGATTCTTGATCGCTCCACCGCCTACATCGGAGTTCTCATTGACGATCTGGTTACAAAGGATAACAGAGAGCCTTACAGGATGATGACCTCCAGGGCTGAATATAGACTGCTTTTGCGCCAGGACAATGCGGATTTAAGATTAACGGACATGGGATATGAGGTGGGACTCATTGACGAGGAGCGTCACAACAAGCTTTTAGAAAAAAGACGCCTCATGGAGACGGAGATCGCCCGACTCAAAGAGGTGAAGATCACTCCAAACAAGAAGACTCAGGAATTCTTGGAGGCACACAACTCTCCCCTTCTTAAAACCGGAGTTTTTCTCTCGGAGCTTCTGACCCGGCAGGATTTGAGCTATGATCTTTTAGCGGATCTTGATCCGGAGAGAAAAGCCCTTCCGGAGGATGTGGTCGAGGAAGTGGAAATCTCATTAAAGTACGCCGGCTATATTGAGCGACAAAAGAAGCAGGTAGAAGACTTTAGAAAACTAGAGTCGAAGCGCATCCCGGAGGAGATCAATTATAACGAAATCACTAACCTTCGCCTGGAAGCCCGGCAGAAACTTGAGAAATTCCGTCCGGCAAATATTGGGCAGGCTTCAAGAATTTCCGGAGTAACCCCGGCAGACATCTCGGTACTTATTATTTTCATGAAGAAATACGGTTCCGAGCGAGATAAAGAGCACTAAGAGGTAATATGGACAACTATAAGGAGTTTAAAGAGTATCTGGAGGAAATCTTTTCAAAAGAAGATCTTCCTGTTGATGAGATTAAGATACGACAATTTTATAAGTATTATCTCCTTCTGGTGGATTGGAATCAGAGAATGAATCTTACCGGAATTACTGAGATGAAAGATGTGGTGGTAAAGCACTTTTTGGACTCTGTCATCCTGACTAAGTATTTCCGGTTCAAAAACGGAGACAAGATCGGAGATGTGGGCACCGGCGCCGGATTTCCCGGAATTCCACTGGCAATTATGCTTCCGAAGTGTGAATTCTTTCTGGCCGATGCCCTTGAAAAGAGAATCCGCTTCCTAAATGAAGTGATAAAAGAATTGGAACTTACTAACTGCACAACTGCTCACGGCAGAGCTGAGACAATTGGAAGAGATCCAAAATATCGCGAGCAGTTTAATGCAGTTACCACAAGAGCCGTGGCTTCACTGCCGATTCTGTTAGAATACTCTTCACCCCTGCTTAAGATGGGTGGCAGCTTTTTTGCATACAAAGGACCTGCCTTTGAGGAGGAGTTGGCGGCATCAGGAAAAGCACAGAGAGAGCTCAATCTAGTTGCTAAAGATCAGGTGACATTTGAGATTTCAGAGTGTGATCTTGGCTTCAGAAGTATTCTTAGTTTTCAGAAAACTGGTATACTTAAGAGTAAGTACCCTCGAAGAGAGGGACTTCCCGGAAAAAAACCAATACTGTAGTCTTTTGGCAGATGTTTCACGTGAAACATCTGCTTTTTGTATAGGTTACGAGTAAGCTTCTATAAGGGTGGAACTTTGGCCATACTTCTTTTGGTTGAGGTACGAATCTATTTTTCAGTAATTGCTAAAGTGTTAAAAACCTTAATTTTATATGAATTGAATGTTTCACGTGAAACATCGCTAGAATCGACTATGAAAAAGTGATATACTATCAAAGTACTTTTACAGAAGGAGGATCGTCTTGAGCAAAGCAATTGTAATTTCAAACCAGAAAGGCGGCGTGGGCAAAACAACCACCGCGATAAACCTTGCAGCCTGCCTCGCAGCAAAAGGAAAACTGGTCCTTGCGGTAGATATGGATCCCCAGGGGAACTTAAGCAGTGGTCTCGGAATTGATCGGGATGAGACAGATAACACGGTTTATGATCTCATGCTTGGAGAAAGTACAGTTTACGACTGCCTTCATAAGGGTATTATAAAAAATCTGGATGTGATTCCTTCCAGTGTAGATCTCTCCGCAGCGGAGCTGGAACTGGCAGGAATAGAGGGAAAAGAATTTCTTTTAAGAGAAAAGATCGATGAGATCCGAGAATACTATGATTACATAATCATTGACTCACCTCCCTCCCTCAATGTTCTAACCCTTAACGGCATGACCACGGCAGATTCTGTTCTCATTCCCATCCAGTGTGAATACTACGCATTGGAAGGGCTTACTCAGCTAATGTATACGATTCAGCTAGTGAGAGAGAGACTCCACCCGGACTTGGAGATTGAAGGAGTGCTTTTCACTATGTTCGACAAGAGAACCAGTCTCTCCCAACAGGTGGCAGACAATGTTAGAGAGAATCTTGACCAGCATATCTATGATACAGTGATTCCTCGAAACGTCCGGCTGGCGGAGGCTCCCAGCTACGGAATGCCAATTCATCTCTATGCTCCTAAGTCAGTGGGGGCAGAGAGTTATGATGCTCTTGCAGAAGAAGTAATTCAAGGAGAATAAATATGGCAGCAATGAAAAAAGGCCTGGGAAAAGGTCTGGACACCTTAATTCCCGCTTCCGGTGTGAAAACGGTCCCTTCGAAAGCGAAGCCCGTAAGCGCTAATCTCAAGGAAGGGGTAGTTGAGGTCAATATCAATAAGGTTGAACCAAACAGAGAGCAGCCCCGCAGAAAATTTGAGGAGGACAGCCTGAAAGAGCTGGCGGATTCCATCAAGCAGTACGGAGTACTCCAGCCTCTCATTGTTCAGCAAAAGGACGACTACTATGAGATCATCGCCGGTGAGAGAAGATGGAGAGCATCAAAGATTGCAGGTCTCAAGAAGGTTCCAATCATTGTAAAAGAGTACAATGATCAGCAGGTCCTGGAAATCGCCCTCATTGAGAACATCCAGCGTGAAGATCTGGATCCTATAGAGGAAGCTCTGGCCTACCAGAGACTTATCAGCGATTACAAACTCAAGCAGGAAGAAGTAGCGGACAAGGTTTTCAAGAGCCGAAGCGCTATCACAAACAGTATGAGACTTCTCAAACTGGATAAAAGAGTACAGGAACTCCTGGTTGCCAAAGAAATCTCAAGCGGCCACGCAAGAGCGCTTCTGGCAGTGGAGGATAAAGAACGGCAGTATGCCCTGGCCCAGATGATTGCAGACAAAAAGCTCAGTGTCCGGGAAGTAGAAAAACTTGTAAACCAGGAAAAAGACCAAAAAGTTAAGCCGCAAAAAGCCGAGTCCCCCAACAAAGTCTTTTACCAGCGAATGGAAGAACAGATGAAGCAGGCCATGGGAACCAAGGTGAAACTTGTGGAGAAGGCCGGAGGAAAAGGAAAGATCGAGATCGAATTCTATTCTCCGGATGAGCTGGACAGAATATACCAGTCAATAATGAAGTTAAGTTAGGAGAAAATATGGATAGTTCAATTCTTGGAAGACTGCCTTTTGACCCCTTTTACCTTATTGTGGTTCTGGTAGTCCTAATTGTAGTTTTATTCGTAATGCTTATAACCGCCAACACCCAGATCCGACGGCTTGCCGTTCAGTACCGCTCATTCATGAAAGGTATGGACGGTGCGACACTGGAGGAGGCTTTTGCGGAGCGGTTCGAGGAGATCGATTCCGTTATTCAGACTATCAACAAGCAGGCCGGAGCCATCTCAAAGCTGAGAGGCAAACAGCGGACCCAGTTCCAGAAAATGGGAATTGTGAGATATGATGCTTTTCAGGAAATGGGAGGCAAGCTCAGCTTTGTACTCACTCTCCTTGATACCAACGATACCGGATTCATTCTGAATTCAATGCACTCCCAGGAGGGATGCTACACCTACTTGAAGGAGATCGTGAAGGGGCAGTCCTACATGCCCTTGTCCGAGGAGGAAGCGGAATCCCTGGAGATGGCAATCAACTCAAACAATTACATGGAAGGTTAGGAAAAAGAAATGATTGATATTAAGCTTCTGCGCAGCAATTTTGAAGAGGTTGAAGCTGCGCTTGCCAACAGAAATGAAGATTTTGACCTCTCACAGTTCAAAAAGCTTGACGAAGACAGAAGAACCCTCCTCTCAGAGGTGGAAGCCTTAAAGGCAGAGCAGAACAAGGTGTCAAAGCAGATCCCTGCCATGAAAAAAGCCGGGGAGGACGTTGCTCCCATCTTCGAGGAGATGAAGAAGCTTTCTGCAAAAATCAAGGGACTGGATGAAAAAGTAGCCGAGGCGGAAAAAGCACTCAACGACTGGATGCTTACCATCCCCAACATTCCCAATCCCACAGTTCCTGCCGGAAAATC
>JAQYAH010000022.1 GCA_029227635.1 Clostridiales bacterium | reverse complement strand
ATGAGAGGTTTGGTAAGATTATTACAAAAGAAAAAAGAAACGGAGACGCCTATGAGCAGCAATAACGACCGTAAATTATACGCCAGACGGATCAAGCAACCTAACCCGGTGCTGTACAAGATCCTTATGCAGGTGGTAAAGATTCTGAACAGATCGGTGAACACAGAGTTCGAGTTTATAAAAGATCCGGCAAAGGAGCCGGGGAGCATAGTCCTTATCGCAAATCATGCCTCCCGGAATGACTATCTTTTTACTGCTCCGGCGGTGTATCCCAAGCGGCTTAATTACGTGGTGGGCTACAACGAGTTTTTCAGAAGTCCCGTCAACTATCTTTTGAAGATCATGCAGGCAATCCCCAAGAAAAACTTCGTACCGGATGCCTATTGTATCAAGTCTGTCAACCGGATCATCAAAAGTGGAGGAAATATCTGCATAATGCCGGAGGGGATGAGCTCCATTACCGGAATGGCTCAGCCGGTAATTCCCGGAAGTGGAAAGCTCCTTAAAAAGCTGGGGGTTCCGGTGTACTATTCAAAAATTTCCGGAGGATATCTGACTTTTACAAAATACTGTCTGGATAAGCGAAAGGGCAAGATCAAGGTGGTGGTGGATCAGATGTTTACCGTTGGGGAACTTAAGGAACTCACCCCTGAGGAGATCGAAGATCGTATGAACCGGCTTTTGGCTCATGACGACTACATATGGAACGCTGAGGAGCAGGTGATTTTTGACGGCAAGGCTCAGATGGCCAGAAATCTGGAGAATCTCCTCTATCTTTGTCCCAGATGTGCGGCCATGTACCGCCATGAGACCACCGGGAACCGCATGAGATGCACTGCCTGCGGCAACACCATTCAGATCGATGAGAAGTATAATCTGAGTCCGGTGGGGGATTCGGTATGTCCAAAGCTTGTCACCGACTGGACGCTTCTGGAACGAAAAAAAGCCCGGTTCGACGTGTCCAAACCGGATTTCTTCTGTGAAGGTCATGTGAAATTGGGAGTTCTCCCCGAAGACCACTATCTTAAGGGGGATGATACCTCCATAATCAGCGGAGAAGGAGAACTGAGGCTGGACCACGAGGGTCTTCATTTCGAGGGAGTGCTGGAAGGAAAACGCTATTCCTTCCACATCAGACCGGAGAATTTGCCTACCTTTGGAATGTGTACCGATATTTCCCGGTTCTACACTTTTGTGGATGGAAGGTTCATTGAATTCTACCCCGACAGTAATGATGTGCTCCGGTGGGATATGCTGACAGAAGAGCTTCACCGGGTCCACGGGGGCAAGTGGCAGGACACCAGATACCGCCACGAGTGGTAAAACTATTACAGAGAAGAGTCCTCCTCGGAGACCTCTTCCGGTTCAGTATTTGCCGGACGAGAATCCCGGATCCGAAAGAGGAGGCTTTTGGCTATATTATAAATAAGAATGAACACTGCGGCGGAGCCTGTGATGATTCCGTCCAGGAAAAGGGCTTTTTCCAAAGGGAAGGTGCCGGTAAAGCTAAAGAGACAGCCCACACACAGAAATATGAGGACGCAGGTGATGACAAAGCGCCCCAGGGGAGTCCTTGCAAAAGGAAGGTTACGGTAATGAATATTCTCCATTAGGATCACGTCGGTGTTTTCAGCCAGTGCTTTGGCTGCCGGGGTGAAGGTAGAGTTGGTCATGACTATGGCCCTGTCACACTCGTAGTAGGACTTTCCGGCAAAAACCTCCTGAACGGCATAGTTGCCCACCTTGCCGGAGTAGTATTTGCACTGCACCGCATAGGTCTTGCCTCTGCGCCGGGCAATGACATCTACTCCCATGTCCCGGCTGGCTTTGGTGACCCGGGCATTTCTGTAACCGTGGGAGTTCAGGTATCGGGCGCAGTAGACTTCATAGTCGGTGCCGGTGATTTCTCTGGAAAAAAGACTCATGGTATTCTCCTTGCAAAAGATGATACCAGTATAACATGACGAAAGAAGTTAGAACATGAAGGTTTCTGTAAGAAAATATGAAGAAAAAGATCTTAGGGCTATGCTTTTAATCTGGAATGAGGTGGTAGAAGAAGGTATTGCTTTTCCCCAGGAGGAGCTTTTGGATGAAAAGACGGGAGCGGAGTTTTTTGCCGGCCAGACCCTGACGGCAGTGGCAAAAGACGAGGATTCCGGAGAGATTCTGGGACTCTACATACTGCATCCCAACAACGTTGGACGATGCGGGCACATCTGCAATGCAAGCTATGCCGTAAAAGGAGATCTGAGGGGACTTCACATCGGTGAGAAGCTGGTTATGGACTGTCTTAAAAGGGCCCGGGAACTGGGCTACCGGATCCTGCAGTTTAATGCAGTGGTGGAGTCGAATATTCATGCAAGGCACCTTTATGAGAGACTGGGCTTTTGCGGGCTGGGCACTATTCCCGGCGGTTTTCGTAAAAAAGACGGTACTTATGAAAACATATGTCCGTATTATCATGTTTTATAAAAAATGTATTATTATTCATTGAGTTAAAGTGTTAAAGTATAGTATAATTAAATCTCAGCGACACAGACAGCTTTTTCACGGAGGGTATAGTATGAAGAAAATAGCAGTCGTAGGCAGTTCAGGCGGTAATTTATACAATCAGGGTGGAAATGATCCCCAGAAGATGATGAAGGAGATCTTCAACCAGGCTGAATCTGCCGGAATCGAAGTTGGTTACATTCAGTTTATCGGAACATCTCAGTCTATGGACACTGTTAAGGAAGATGCGCCCGCCCGTCTCTACACATTAGGTGCTGACGGAAGTCTCGCAGTAAGCGATGAGGAAACTCTTGCTTCAATTAACGACAAGGCTAAGAAATATGATGAGGAGCTCGCAGCAAAGATCGAGTCCGGAGAGATCAACGGAATGATGCTCATGAGCTGTGATCCCAAGGGTGCTAACAAGGAAGCTATCCAGGCGGCAGCTAAGGCGGGTATTCCCGTTTGCGGAACCGGCGGAACATCCATGGCGGACACACAGGCAGCAGGCTGCAGAGTAATTGCGGCATCCGGAACTACCGGAACTACCAACAGAACCAGAGCCATCTCCGCGATCTCTGCTTTTTCAAAAGAGTGGAATATTAAGTTCACCCCTGTTATCGGAAACACCGGAAGCAGTCAGGTGCAGCAGGGCAGCGTATGGAAGAGAATCAACTTCCGAGGCATCATGATGGCATCAATGCCCGGCTTCATTGCAATGGCTCTTTGCCTTGCCCTTTCTAAAATTCCCGGTCTTGGCGGTCTTGAGGAAGTGTTCAATACTCTGGTAGGAATCCTTCCGATCATCGTTGCGGCTGTAGCTGCTAAGCAGATCTCAGGAATGGACGAAGTAGGTCTGATTGCAGGTATCGTTGCCGGATCCATGGCTTCCGGAGGCGGTCTTGTAGGCGGACTCATCGCAGGTATCGTTGCCGGTGTTCTCGTTTACTATATTTCCACCTTCTGCTTCAGGCACAAGGTTCCCGGAACTACAACAAACATTGCGGCAGGTGGTATCGGAGGACTTGTCGCCGGACTTCTCGGTATGTATGCAATCGCTCCCGTTGCTCTTGTTATCGGTAATTCCATCAAGGGAGCTATCGACTGGGCACTTGCTTACAATCCTATCCTTGCCGGCCTTATTGCAGGTTTTGCTATCTGGTTCGCTATCATGGGTGGTGTATATCACGCAGCGATCCTTCCTATCGTGCTTCTGGAGATGGAGTCTCAGGGCTTCTCATTCCTCGGCGCTATAGACCTTATGTCACTGGTAATGGTATGTGCAGGCGTTCAGCTGGCAGCTATCATCAAACCTTCCAACGAGGGCGAGAGAACCGTTGCGATTCCCAATATCTTTATCAACCTGGCCTTTGGTACTTTTGTCGAGGCGGCTTATCCTTTCATGTTCGCAAGCAAGAAAGTATTCGCAGCAGTAATCGCAGCGGCTTCTCTCTCAGGACTTATGGTAGGCTTCTTCAACGTTAAGTGTACCGCTTATGTGCCTTGTGTAACTGCACCTTTCGTATCCAACGATAAGGCGGTGCAGACCATCATCTGTATGGTGGCAGCAGTGGCTATGGGATGTATCTTCACCCTCATTGCCAACATTGGACGCAAGAAAGACGAAGCTAAATAGATCTTATATATGAAAGGAGACAGCATGGAACCCAGAATTGCAGAAATTTCAAGAAAAACAAAGGAAACAGACATCAAATTAAAGATCAACCTTGATGGAACAGGCAAGTGTCTTGCCGACACCGGAATTGGTTTCTTCGACCATATGTTGGACGGCTTTGCCCGTCATGGCCTTTTTGACCTTGAGGTGACCTGCAAGGGAGATCTCTATGTGGACTCACACCACACTATCGAGGATGTGGGCATCGTTCTCGGAACCGCAATCGCTCAGGCAGTAGGCGACAAAAAGGGCATCAAGCGCTATGGCAGTGCAATGCTTCCCATGGATGAGGCTCTGGTCCTCTGTGCCATCGACCTTTCCGGTCGTCCCTATCTCGCTTACGATGCAGAGTTCTCAGCTCCCCTTATCGGTGACATGCAGTCTGAGATGATCTACGATTTCTTCTATGCTATCAGCTATTCCGCAAGCATGAATCTTCACATCAAGAAGATCAGCGGCCGCAACAATCACCATGTTGCGGAGTCTAGCTTCAAGGCTTTTGGAAAGGCTCTTGATATGGCGACTGCCATGGATGGCCGCATTCAGGGCGTTTGGTCCACTAAGGGAACCTTGTAAAAAGGAGTGTTGAAAATGATCAGACTTGTAGTAAAATACCAGTTAAGAGAAGGACTCAGAGAAGAATTCCTTGGCAAGATCAAGGGAGAGGGCCTTCAGTCAGCGTCAGAGAAGGATGCCGGCAATATCCAGTATGACTTCTATCTGTCAGAGAAAGACCCCAATGAACTGGTCCTTCTGGAAGCCTGGGAGAGCGATGAAGCTATAGGGGCTCACTGTGAGGCTCCTCACTTCAAGCGCATGATGGAAGTTGAGAAGGAATATGCCGAATCTGTGAACGTTGAGAAATATGTTTCGGAATAAGGTGTTTGAAATGAAGAGAGTACATAGAAGCATTTTTGCGGCAGTACTTGCAGTGCTTATGATTTTTTCCCTAACTGCCTGCGGAGGCGGCAAGAACAAAGCCGATACCAAGGAGGATCAGAAAGAGGGAGAGAACACTGAACAGACCGCGGAGAAGACTGATTATGAGTTTTTCAAAGCGGTGATACCGGAATCCTTTAAGGAGGGAAGCTCGGATGGAGTTTTCAACAAGGGAGATAACGGAATCATTAAGTGCTACGAGAATGTCAGAAGTGCAGAAGAAGAGATTCAGAGCTCACTTGATTACTGGGAAGCCAATGTTCCCGGAGAGCATAAGGACAAGGGAGAGAAGACCATCGGGGCATATACCTGGAGAGTTGAAGAATTTCCCTGGAACACAGATATAATGAGCTCCACACTTTATGCGGACCGCCTGGACGGAGACGGATCCATAGAGATCTGTATCTTTGATCTGTCCCTGGAGGATCCGGATGTGATCGCTTTTCTGGAATCTTTTGAGGAACTTCCCAGAACAGACGAATAAAAAAAGAATAATGCAATGAGAAAAGGCGAGGCTGCCGAACTGATCGGTGCCTCGCCTTTTAGTATCAGTTTTAATTAAAGGATCGTGATTCCGTCGATTATGATATCGAAAGCGGGAGTTGAGGAAATGACACCCTCTCTGAAGCCGCCGTCAATGAAATAGTCGGAGTAATCCTTGTCCCCTACAGTGTAGTTAAGCTCTGCCATGGTCTTGCCGCCAACGGTGAAGCTCTCCTCGTCGAAGATCTTGATGGAACCATCGGTGATTCCCTGGATGGTATTGGCAACTGCCTGAGCGGTACCGTCAGCGCAGGAATCACCAAGCTCGGTGATGCCTACAGCACTCTCAGCGAGTCCGAAGGACTGATCCTGATCGTTGGTCTTGCCGTCAAGAATGTTCTGGATAAAAGCGGTATATCCAATGCCCCAGTAGTTGGTAGGGGAAGTGAGAGCAGTGTTAGGAGCAACAGAACGCATGTCGATGTTGTAACCTACACAGAGAACACCCTTGTCCTCACAGGTTGAAGGAGCACCGGTGGTGTTAGCCTGCTGGCTGAGAAGGATGCAGCCGTCGGATATGAGAGCAGCAGCGGTCTCAGATTCCAGAGAAGGATCTCCCCAGCTATTGGTGTAGATAACTTCCATCTCACAGTCCCCAACGATACTCTTGGCACCAAGATAAAAAGCGGTGAAGCCGGAAATAACTTCTGCGTAAGGGAAAGCACCTACATAACCAAATTTGACATCTTCGGGAGAAAGTTCACCAGCATCTATCATTTCCTTGATTTTAAGTCCGGCAACCACACCGGAAACATAGCGGGCTTCGCTGATTCTTGTATAGAGGTTGTAAGTGTTCTCAAGCTCGTCAGAAGCAGCCTGATAGCCTGAAACTGCACAGAACTGAATGTCAGGATATTCTGCAGCAGCCTGAAGAAGGAAGTCTTCGTGGCCAAAGCTGGTTGAGAAGATAACGTTGCAGCCTGACTCAGCAAGATCAACTGCTGCGTCATAGGTCTCCTCGGTCTCGGGAATGTTGGTCTTCTCGATAACCTGGTCGTCGCTGAGACCGAGACTGTTCTTCATCTCACGTATACCGTTGATGTGAGACGCATTGTAACCGTCGTTCTCATCACCATTGTAAATAACGCCGATCTTGATAGTTTCGGCTGTGAGTGCTTCACTCTCATCAGAAGAAGCACTGCTGCCATCCTTCTTTGAGCAGCCTGCCATAAGGCTTAATACCAAAGCTAGACAAAGGACAACAGCAAGGAAACGCTTTTTCATAATGTTCTCCTCCTTAAATGAAAAAGCAGATACAAAAGAGTATCTGTATTAACGGGCAATTGCCGACAAAAGTCGGCAACAACAATTTAATCATAAGCCAGATGGATAATAATTGCAACTTGAAAGGGATATGTTATTATTTAGACAGGAGGTGCAGAGAATGGATACAAAGGAATATGTGACATTTACCATCACAGCAAAAGATGGCTCTGAGGTGGAAATGGCAGTGGTCGACGAGTTCGACTTCGAAAAAGAACACTACGTGGTAGGGGCAGTGATAAAGAATGATGAGATCTCTCAGGAGGGCTGTTACATTTACCGGGCAGTAATATCAGGAGATGATTTCACCGTGGAGAAGATCCGAAGGGATTTCGATTATCGCCGGATCTCCAAAGCTTACCTTGAGATGGAAGACGAATAAGAGAAAAAATGAGGGCAGTCGCTCATGCGGCTGCCCTTCTTATCTCAACGGGGAGTCCCGATTGTTGTTAGTCGAAGTCAGCAGCGGTATAAGAGGATTCAAACACGGCTGCCGCCTTCATTAAGTAGAATACAATAAGTTCTATTGTAGACGGGAAGGAAACTGCTAGCTGGTTTCCTTCAACTGATGATTACAGTATAGATCCCAATTGTGAACTTGTAGTGGCGGGACTCAAAAAGAATAATAAAATTTCTAAAGTAATAATGAAGAAACCGAAAACTATTTGATCAGGTTAAAGCCTCCGATGACAGGAAGGGGTTTCTTCTCATATCTCAGGGCATGAATAATGCCCAGGATCCTGAGGATCCAGATCAACAGGTTCAAAGCTATGGTGAAAGTATCGTAGGTGTTTATCAGTCCGTCAGGCAAAACTAGATTGCTCATGCCGTAAACCGCCACATTGGACAAAAGGGAGAGCACTGTGCTGAAGATGTAAAGGATAATGCCCTGATTACAGTGATATTTGGCAAAAGCAGAATTTCTCGCGCAAAGGAAAGGGATGAGGAACATAATTCCCAGATAGGAGAGAACTCCGTACCATCTGTTCTTCCTTGCATCTTCATACTCATAATCGTAATCATTGCAGCTGTATTCGGAACCATTGTTAAAAGGAACGCTGCCTCCGCAGTTGGGACATTTGTTCGCTCCGTTTGGAATCTCAGAACCGCAGAATTGACAGTTTGCCATAAAACCAAAACCTCCTGAATTTCAGATATCCTAATTATAAATAAATGTGCAAACAAAAACAACCCGAAGGAGGTTATGGTGCTGTGATCCTCCAGGGGGTTGTCTTTGTTTGCTCAGATTGTGCGAAACAACTTAATTAATTAGAATGCTTTCTGCGGTAAATAACGGCTCCTGCGATAACAAGAATTCCACCCAGTAATAACACTACAAAAAGGAGAAGGTTGTTGCTGTCTCCTGTTACAGGAATCAAGGATACCAGCTTCTTGGTGTTGGTAACCCTGAAACCATCCTGTGAATTACCGCTGATGCTTGTCTTGTAACCATTAACGGCTACTTCTTCAATAGAATACTTCACCATCTTGCCTTCCGAATAAACCGGAACACCGGTGAAGCTTCCCTTCCAGTCATCATTATTCGTGAGCTTCATCTCCTCAACTACGTTGCCGTTGGCAAGGAGTCTTATCACGATGCTGTCAGGTCTTACTCCCTTAATGTCATTGTTGTCTTCCCAAACTTTGGTTACAGGAATCTCCATAACCTTGGGCTCGTGAGTATTGGTAATGGTGAATTCATTATCACCAGTCTCATTGACGCTGCTCGTATAGCCGTTTAATGTTACTTCGTCAACAGTATAGACAATCATTTCGCCGTTGTCGTATACAGGGACTTTGACAAAATCACCTTTCCAGCCGGTTTTTTCGCTGAGGGTCAGTGTGTCTGCAGGTGTGCCATTTGCGAGAAGACGAACTGTAATCTCCTCAGGGCGAATGCCGTCCTGATCATTGTTATCGACCCACTTCTTGATGACACTGATATTTTTGGTTTCGGGTTCATGATAATTGGTGATGTTGTAACCGTTGATTTCGGTTTTATATCCAGAAACGTTAACCTCTTTAATAGTATACGACACTAAATCACCATTTTCATATTTGGGAAGGTCACTAAAAGTCCAACTCCAGTCGTTGTCTTCGGTGACTTCCACACTGTCATATTTATCACCGTTCTTAAGAAGAATAACAGTGATGCTGTCCGGGCGGATACGGTCCTGGTTATCATTGTCCTCCCAGGTCTTGGTGACGGATACTTCGACAGTCTCCACCTCGCAGTAGTTGGTTATGGAACCATTGGTCACAGATAAGGAATCTTTGGTATAGCTGCCCATTGCAAAAAATGAGAAGCTGCTGGGATCATCAAAAATGATCTTGTCTGAAGTTACTTTTACTCCGTGTACAGAGGCGTTTGTTCCGCTGATGAATACTGCGTTTGTAATCTGGCCGCCGCCAAAACCGTTGATATTCATGGAAGCGGATTTGAAAAGCTCCTGGCGCTGCTGCTGATCCAACTCATCAAGGGTCCAGAATACATAAGAGTTGCCCTTCTTTACAACTATTGCAGTCCCGGAAGCGGGGCGAGCCAGTTCATTGCAGGGGGTGATTCTGCTCCAGCTGCTGTTGGCACTGAAGGGAACATATTCAACAGCGGGATCCTTGTGAGCGGTTTCCTCGTAGTGATCTACTGAGTCCTCGGTGATCTTGAGGTTGGCCATGGATCCGTCATCGTTTAACAGATCCTGAAGGGAAACCGAAACATTCCAGCGCCAGTTGTCCTCGGCGGTGAGTGTTTTGGTTCCAAGCAAGGTTGCTGCGGTCTCGTCAAAGCTGTTTCCGAAATAGCTGTACAGCTTCAATGTAATGCTGTTCGGTCTTAGGCCCTGAACATCATCCTCATCGTCCCAATATTTGTTGATGGTAAGATCGACGGATGTGCCGGAAGGGATTTCATCATCGCCACCTGTTGCGGCAAAAGCTGATGCCGGAATGGCAGTGGCCAGCATTAAGCAGCACATTATAATTCCAAGCAGTCGTTTACGTGTTAACATGTGCCTATCCTCCAATTACTATATAGAAACGTTTGTTATTAGATCAGGGGTGCCACCCCGCAACATTGTTGATTCTAATCGTAATGTTTATGTAGTTATATTTCAACCCTTAAAAGCCAAGTATTTGTTATTAATCAAAACTTAATAAATGGTGAGTTCATCCAAAGTAAGGCAAAGCTCGGTGAGGGTCTCCTCCGCCTCTTCGGCCTGTGAGATAAGAAGGCCGAGTTTTTCTTTTTTTCTCTCAAGAAGCTCTGTGGAATAATTCTCCGGATCCCAGCAGATTCCAAGGGCAATTTCCTGAATCTCGTCTTTCAAAAATACGATTTCCTCCTGTAAAAGAGAGAGCTTTTGGGCAGCCTCTTCGTAGTCGGGCATGGTGAGAGAGATTTGCCAGTCGACAAAAGCTTCTTCCTCAGAGAGCTCCCTCGACTGTATCCTTGAAGCCTTCGGAATCAGTTTCAGCCCCTGAAGGAGCGCTTCGTTCTCAGCGTTAACCATGGCGGTCATACTCTCGGTTCCGTAGCTCTCCAGCTGGTTTTGCTTTTTGAGGTAGTGCTCATATCCGAAAGGATAGTAAAGCGCCCGATCTCCCTCAAAAACCAGAATAGCGTCAGCTACCTGTTCGGTGAAATATCTGTCATGGGAGATAAAAAGCAGGGTGCCTCCGTAGTTTTTAAGTGCGGTTTCCAAGGTTTCCCGGGCGTTTATGTCCAGATGGTTGGTGGGCTCGTCCAGCATGAGAAAGTTGGGACGGCAGGTCAGAAGTTCCAAAAGTCTGAGCCTTGCTCTCTCTCCTCCGGAGAGGTCGGTTACCCTTTTCCCTAGGTCTTTTCCGTAAAAAAGAAACTGAGCCAGCCGACTTCTGGCGGTCTTCTTGTCCAGATCGGGGAAACGCCGGGTGAAATAGTCAAAAACGCTCTCCTCGGAAGAAAGCTCTCCGGTGTGCTGATCAAAATATCCGATATCAGCCCGGCTTCCCAGAGTGCATTTCCCCTCAAAAGGCGGAATCAGCCCGGCGCAGGTCTTTAGAAACGCCGTTTTTCCGGCTCCGTTGTCACCGATGACAGCGATCTTCTGGCCTTTTTTGATGCGAAGGCTCAAGGTGAGCAAGGGGGCGTCATACCCCACTGTGAGTTTATCGGCATCCAACATCCACTTGTTCATGGGAACCTTTGGGATGAGATCCCCGGTGAAGATCTCCACATCGTCCTTTTCCGGTTCGGGAATGAGGGGCATCCGCTCAAGAATCTTTTTTCGGGACCTGGCAAAAGCCGCTTTGTTTGGCTTGTGCTTAAACTTTTCTATGAGCTCGTTCAGCCGGCGGATCTCCTGTTGCTGAGCCTCGTATTCTTTTTTTTGACGGGCGAGGCGCTTTTGCTTCTCCCGACGATAGTCGCTGTAATTCCCCGGGTACTTGGTCAGGCGCCCCTCCCGAAGCTCCCAGACTCCATCTGCTATTTTATTAAGGAAGAAACGGTCGTGGCTCACTGCGAGGATCCCGCCCGCATAGTTTTTTAGGTAGTCTTCCAGCCAGGTGAGGGCTTTTATGTCCAGGTGGTTGGTGGGCTCGTCCAAAAGAAGAAGGTCCGGCTTTTGCAAAAGCACCCGAATCAGGGCGATTTTCGCCTGTTCTCCTCCGGAAAAACTCCCTACACTTCGGAACTTGTCACTTTTTTGGAAGCCCAGCCCGGTGAGGATACGGTCATATTCGTACTCGGGAATGGAATCATCTGGGGCGCCGGTTAAAAGGTCCCTGACTTTTTCCTCGGGATCGGAAAAAAGCTGCTGCCGGTAAAAGCCTATTCGAAGGCTGCCGGAGGTTATGATTCCGGGGGAGTGCCTTTTGTCGTCGGCATCCGGCAAAAGCTCCCCGGCGATAAGTCTAAGAAGGGAGGTCTTTCCGGCACCGTTTGGACCCACAAGGGCAAGCTTTTCCCGGCCTTTGATCAGGAAATCTATGTGGTTCAGTATGCAGCGGTCACCATAGGAGAGGGTGACGTTCTGAAGTTCAAAATGCATAGGCGCCTCGGAATAAACGAAGACCGCCTGAAAAACAGGCGGTCTGATCTGTGGATGTTATTTTGCAAGAGCGGCTGTGATAATGGCCATGGAGTAAACTTCCATAGCGTTGCAGCCTCTTGAAAGATCGTTGATGGGGGCATTAAGGCCGGTGAGCACAGGACCGTAAGCCTCGAAGTTGCCGAGACGCTGTGCGATCTTGTAGCCGATGTTTCCGGCGTTGATGTCCGGGAAAATGAAGGTGTTGGCCTTGCCTGCAACAGGGGACTCGGGGCACTTGGTGCGGGCTACACGAGGTGAAACTGCTGCGTCGAACTGAATCTCACCTTCAATGGCAAGGTTGGGATACTTGGCCTTTGCTTTGTTCGCTGCCTCCGCCATCTTGTCAACGGAAGGACCCTTGCCGGAGCCCAGGGTTGAGTAGCTGAGGAAAGCAACCTTGGGGTCGATTCCGAAAAGAGCAGCACACTCAGCAGCTTCCCCGGCGATCTCTACGAGCTCATCTGCGGAAGGCTCGATGTTGATAGCACAGTCAGCCATGGCGATAACTTCGTCATCACCGGTTGCACGGGGACGAACCAGGATGAAAACAGAACCTACGATGCTGTTGCCGGGCTTAGTCTTGATGAGCTGAAGCGCGGGGCGAACAGTGTCAGCAGTAGAGTAAGTTGCTCCGCCGAGAAGAGAGTCGGCAACTCCCATCTTGACAAGCATGGTGCCGAAGTAGTTGGAAGAACTGAGGATCTTTCTCGCCTGCTCGGGGGTGACGCCTTTCTTCTTTCTGAGTTCACAGAAAAGCTCTACCATCTCGTCCATTCTGTCGTAGTTTGCAGGATCGATGATCTCCGCTCCGCGGATGTTGTAGCCGCAATCCTCCGCAGCTGCATAGATCTCTTCCTCCTTGCCAAGGAGCACAGGCTTGAGGAAGGTTCCTGCGAGAAGGCGGGAAGATGCCTCAAGGATTCTGGGGTCTGTACCCTCAGTGAAAACAATAGTTTTAGGATCTTTCTTTAAATGGTTGATGAGTTTTCCAAACATTTCCATACCTCCGTAGATGTGAAATAGTACTACTTATATGATAAAAGTGATTGAATTACTTGTCGGATGCTCATATGATAATAAACGTAGGAAGACGAAAAAATCAACAGCAAATCGCGTACTTTTTTAAATAATAAAAGTTAAAAAAGTATCAATTGGTTTTTGCCCCAAATGCCCGCATTATCAGGCTTTTTCGGGATTTTTTACCCAGTATAAGGAAGGAGTTCAGAGATGGCAAAAGAGTACAATCCCTCAATCAACCTTAAGAACAACAAACCCAAGAAAGTGAGAATCGTGGTAGAAAAGGTACCGGCAGACGAAAAAGGCCGCACCTGCAACTGCCATCAGGAAGGACAGGTATTCGAGGTGCCTTTCGAGAGATGTCCGGCAAACTTCTGTGCAGCGGCTTTCCATTCTCTCTGGCCCATGCTCAGAGTAATTGAGCTTGGCGGACGTCACCCCTGGGACGGTGAGGAGAACGTGACCAGAGTTACCTGTGTTGATCCCGAAAAGCCGGTAGTATTCAGAATCGAAGCTGATTACGAATAATTTTATCTATTAGAATAAGAAAAGAATAAAATACTATTGACGAAAGACCTGGTTTCATGCTATATTGTGTTGGCAAAAAAGGAAATCAGGTCTTTTTTTTTTACGCTAATTTTAGAAAACAAGATTAAATAACCCGGAAAGAGGTGGCAAATATGCGTGTAAGAATCACATTAGCATGCACAGAGTGCAAACAGCGCAACTACAACACTAAGAAGGACAAGAAGGCTCATCCTGAGCGTATGGAAACCAAGAAGTACTGCAGATTCTGCAAGAAGCACACATTACATAAGGAAACAAAATAGTCATCCGGAGAGGTAATAAAATGGCAGAGAATAAATCTTCAGCTGAGAAAGCAAACAAGAAGAGCTGGTTCAAGGGACTTGAAGCAGAGTTCAAGAAGATTATCTGGCCTGACAGAACAACACTGACCAAACGGACAAGTGCTGTTGTGATTGCATCCATTGTACTCGGAGCAATCATTACAGTGATAGATGTACTCGTAAGAAGCGGTATTGAACTGCTTATCAAGTAAGTGAGGTGTCTGAATGGCTGAAGCAAAATGGTATGTAGTGCATACTTATTCCGGGTATGAAAATAAGGTTAAGGCAAATATCGACAAGGCCATCGAGAACAGACATCTGGAAGATGAGATACTTGAAGTCAGAGTTCCCATGCAGGATGTTGTTGAGATGAAGAACGGTGTCGCAAAGCAGGTTTCCAAGAAGATGTTTCCTGGTTACGTGCTGCTTCACATGATCATGAACGATGACACCTGGTATGTAGTAAGAAATACCAGAGGCGTTACCGGCTTCGTAGGTCCCGGAAGCAAACCGGTGCCCCTTACCGAGGAGGAAATGCGTCCTCTCGGAGTCGGTGGCGAGACAGTCAATATCGATTTTGCCGAAGGCGACACAGTTTCTGTAATTGCCGGAGCCTGGAAGGATACTGTCGGAGTGGTACAGACACTCAATATGAACAAGCAGAGTCTTACGATCATGGTTGAACTTTTTGGCCGTGAGACCCCTGTTGAACTCGGTTTTTCCGAAGTAAGAAAGATGTAAGCTGCATTTTTGCAGATTGCATATATAACTATGTGGGAGGGAATCATCCCGCTTAACCACAACACTTTCAGTGTTGTATCAACATTAGGAGGTGCCTTAAAATGGCAAAGAAAGTAACAGGATTTATCAAATTACAGATTCCTGCTGGCAAGGCAACACCGGCTCCCCCGGTTGGTCCCGCTCTTGGTCAGCACGGTGTAAACATCGTTGAATTCACAAAGCAGTTCAACGCAGTTACAGCAGATAAGGGTGACGTTATCATCCCTGTTGTTATCACAGTTTACAATGACCGTTCATTCACATTCATCACAAAGACTCCGCCTGCAGCAGTTCTTATCAAGAAGGCCTGCAACATCAAGTCAGGTTCCGGAGTTCCGAACAAGAACAAGGTAGCTACTATCACAACAGACCAGATCAGAGAGATCGCTGAGACCAAGATGCCCGACCTTAACGCAGGCAGCCTTGAGGCAGCTATGAGCATGATCGCAGGTACAGCCCGCAGCATGGGTGTTGTTGTAAAGGATAACTAATTCGGAACAGGATAGTGGAAGGGGAAACCCGATAAGACCACGAGGAGGAATAAAATGAAACACGGAAAGAAATACAATGAAGTTGCAAAGCTCGTTGATCGCAGCAAGCTTTATGACAAAGAAGAAGCTATCGCTCTTGTAAAGCAGACAGCGACAGCTAAGTTTGATGAGACAATCGAAGCACACATCCGCACAGGTTGTGACGGACGTCACGCTGATCAGCAGATTCGTGGTGCTGTAGTACTTCCCCACGGACCAGGTCAGAAAGTTCGTATCCTTGTTTTCTGCAGAGAGAACAAGATGGAAGAGGCTAAGGCAGCCGGTGCTGATTATGTTGGCGGCGAGGAGCTCATCCCCAGAATCCAGAACGAAGGTTGGCTTGATTTCGACGTTGTAGTTGCTACACCTGATATGATGGGTGTTGTTGGACGTCTCGGCCGAGTTCTCGGACCTAAGGGCTTAATGCCTAACCCCAAGGCCGGTACAGTAACAATGGATCTCACAAAGGCTGTAAACGAAATCAAAGCCGGTAAGATCGAGTACCGTCTTGACAAGACAAATATCATCCACGTTCCCGTTGGTAAGGCTTCATTCTCAGAGGAACAGCTCACTGAGAACTTCAGCGCACTTATGGAAGCTATCATCAAGGCAAGACCCGCTGCTGTTAAGGGTCAGTTCCTTAAGAGCGTAACTCTTACATCCACAATGGGCCCCGGCGTTAAACTTAACGCAGCTAAGCTCTAATTTCGGATGATATTGACATCACGGATCCGACCGTGATATATTATGGAATAGTGACTGCCGAAGACAGCAGGTGCCGCAAGGCATAAGTGCTTAACAGTACGCCCGCCGAGGAGAAACGATTATGGATTTATTCATCTCCCTGACTGCGTGCGGCCGGGGAGATTTTCATTTCTTATGATTTGACGAGAGGTTCCCGAACCTTTTCGAGTTTACCTTGATCAAACGGCAGACCTATAAATAAAAGAAGGAGGAAACCGTTTAATGGCTAAAGTTGAATTAAAACAGCCCATCGTTCAGAAGATCGCTGACGAAGTTAGCAACGCTTCATCTGTAGTGCTTGTAAACTACCGTGGTATCACTGTAGAACAGGACACAGCACTCCGTAAGCAGCTTCGTGAAGCCGGCGTTACATACAAAGTGTACAAGAACACAATGATGAGACGTGCTTTCGAAGGAACCGCTTATGCAGAGCTCGATCCCTTCCTTGAAGGAACCAATGCTATTGCAATCGGAACAGATGACGTTACTGCTCCCGCAAGAATCATTTGCAAGTTCTCTAAGGACAACAAGATTCTTGAGGTTAAGGCCGGTGTAGTTGAAGGTGATTTCTACTCAGCAGAGAAGGTTAACGAGCTCGCTGCAATCCCTTCAAGAGAAGTATTACTTTCTCGCTTACTTGGCAGCATGCAGTCACCTATCGCAAACTTCGCTCGTGTTATCAAGCAGATTGCAGAGAAAGATGGCGAAGCAGCTCCCGCAGAGGAAGCTTAATTCCAATTTTAACAATTACCGCCGGAGTTCCGGCATAGGATCAATCTGATTTTTACTAATTAATGGAGGAAAATAAAAATGGCAAAACTTTCTATTGAAGAAATGATCGCAGCTATCAAAGAACTCACAGTACTTGAGTTAAACGATCTTGTTAAGGCATGTGAAGAAGAATTTGGTGTATCTGCAGCAGCAGGTGTTGTTGTAGCTGGTCCTGCAGGCGATGCTCCCGCAGCAGAAGAGAAGGATAGCTTCAACGTAGAGCTCACAGGTGTTGGCGACAGCAAAGTTAAGGTTATCAAGGTTGTTCGTGAGATCACAGGTCTTGGCCTTAAAGAAGCTAAGGAACTCGTTGACAGCGCTCCCAAAAACATCAAAGAGGAAGCTTCTAAGGCTGAGGCTGAGGAAATCAAGGCTAAGCTTGAAGAAGTTGGTGCTACAGTTACACTTAAATAGTTCAGACTGTAACAACGGTTCTCCTGATAATAAGAGAATGAACAGACCCGGGCTTTTTAGCCCGGGTTTTTTGCTTTGGCGGCCGAATACAATCTCAATACATGCCCATCGGACACTTATGATGATTGCTATAGGTGGCTGCCAAAAAATTTCACAATTCTTTTTTGTGTAAAATAGTTATTTGAGCCTTGTTTTCTTGAAAAACAACCGGAAAACAGAAAAAATTGTGTCGAAATGACGAATTTTGCCACAAGACCTTGTGTTTTGAAAAAAGTTATAGTAAGATGAATCTTTTCATTGACTCTCAAAAACCTATGTGATATAGTAGAGGATACATTACTATGGTATCATATGCTTATAGTGGGTAATAGGCGGTAATGCAAAGCTTTTTTTAGGATTAAGGAGTGAGGCAAACATGGAGAGAAACAGGATCCATCCTGTCGACACAGGACGAAGCAGCCGAATGACATTTGCACGTCAGAAGGAAGTTCTTGAGATGCCCAATCTGATCGAAGTTCAGAAGGACTCTTATCAGTGGTTCTTGGACGAAGGTCTCAAAGAGGTATTTGAAGACATTTCCCCTATCGCAGATTACAGCGGACAGCTCAGTCTGGAATTCGTTGACTTTACATTATGCAGAGATGACGTTAAGTATTCCATCGAGGAGTGTAAGGAGAGAGATGCTACTTATGCTGCTCCCATGAAGGTTAAGGTACGTCTTTATAATAAAGAGAGCGACGAGATCAACGAGCATGAGATTTTTATGGGAGATCTTCCCCTCATGACCGAAACAGGTACTTTCGTTATCAACGGTGCTGAGCGTGTTATCGTCAGCCAGCTCGTGCGTTCACCAGGCATCTATTATGAGATCGATCATGATAAATATGGTAAGGAACTGTACAAGTGTACAGTGATCCCCAACAGAGGTGCCTGGCTTGAGTACGAGACAGATTCCAATGACATCTTCTACGTAAGAGTAGACAGAACTCGTAAGGTTCCCATCACTGTGCTTGTTCGCGCACTGGGTGTCGGATCCAACGAGGAGATCATTGATCTGTTCGGCGAAGAGCCCAAGATTCTTGCCAGCTTCAGCAAAGATACATCTACAGATTACCAGAGCGGTCTTCTGGAACTCTACAAGAAGATCCGTCCGGGTGAGCCCTTGGCAGTAGAAAGTGCAGAGAGCCTCATCACTGCAATGTTCTTTGACTCAAGAAGATATAATCTTGCCAAGGTTGGTCGTTATAAATTTAATAAAAAGCTTGCTTTGCGTAACCGTATTACTGGACATAGAATCGCACAGGATGTTGTTGACATGGAGACCGGTGAGATCATCGCCGAGGCCGGCGAAGTGATCTCCAAGGAGAAGGCTGTTGCAATCCAGAACACAGGTATCGGCACCATCCTCATGTACAACGATGATGAGAAGGTCATCAAGGTACTCTCAAACCAGATGGTAGATCTGGAGCACTTTATTGACTGTGATCCCGCTGAGCTGGGAATCACAGAGCAGGTATACTACCCTGCTCTCATGCAGCTCATGGAAGAGTGCGGAGAGGATGCAGAGGCACTAAGGGAAGCAATTTCTGCCAGTGTTTCAGAGCTTATTCCCAGACACATCACCAAGGAAGATATTTTTGCGTCCATCAGCTACAATATGCACCTTGAGTATGGCTATGGAACCAAGGACGACATTGACCATCTCGGCAACCGTAGAATTCGTGCGGTGGGAGAACTTTTGCAGAACCAGTACCGTATCGGTCTTGCACGTCTTGAGAGAGTTGTTCGTGAGCGCATGACAACTCAGGATATTGAGACTATCACACCTCAGTCTCTTATCAACATCAAGCCGGTAACCGCAGCGGTGAAGGAGTTCTTCGGATCATCACAGCTGTCTCAGTTCATGGACCAGAACAATCCTCTTAGTGAGCTTACTCACAAGAGACGTCTTTCTGCCCTTGGCCCCGGTGGTCTTTCAAGAGACCGTGCCGGATTCGAGGTTCGAGATGTACACTACTCTCACTATGGAAGAATGTGTCCCATTGAGACTCCGGAAGGTCCTAACATCGGTCTGATTAACTCTCTTGCTACTTATGCAAGAATTAATGAATATGGATTTGTTGAGGCACCTTATCGCAAGATCGATAAGACTGACCCCAAGAACCCCAAGGTAACCGACGAAGTTGTTTATATGACAGCAGACGAGGAAGATAACTATCATGTAGCACAGGCGAATGAGCCTCTGGACGAAGAAGGACATTTCATTCACAAGAATGTTTCCGGTCGTTACCGTGAAGAGACTCAGGAGTATGAGAAGACCATGTTTGATTACATGGATGTATCACCTAAGATGGTATTCTCAGTTGCTACAGCACTTATTCCCTTCCTTGAGAACGACGATGCTAACCGTGCCCTCATGGGATCAAACATGCAGCGTCAGGCGGTACCTCTTCTCACTACCGAGGCTCCTGTTGTGGGAACCGGTATTGAAGCAAAAGCAGCAGTAGACTCAGGCGTATGTGTAGTTGCCAGAAGAGACGGTGTTATCGAGCGCTCAGAGGCAGACTACATCTGCATCAAGACAGACGATGGTGAGAAGGATGAATATCATCTTACCAAGTTCATGCGCAGCAACCAGAGCAACTGCTACAACCAGAGACCTATCGTTTTCAAGGGTGACAGGGTTAAGGCCGGCGATGTGATTGCTGACGGTCCTTCAACCAGCAACGGCGAGATGGCACTGGGCAAGAACCCTCTTATCGGTTTCATGACCTGGGAAGGTTATAACTACGAGGATGCGGTTCTTTTGAGTGAAAGACTGGTTCAGGAAGATGTTTACACTTCCCTGCACCTTGAAGAATATGAAGCAGAGGCAAGAGACACCAAGCTCGGACCCGAAGAGATCACAAGAGATATCCCCGGTGTCAGCGAAGATGCTCTCAAGGACCTTGACGAGAATGGAATCATCCGAATCGGCGCAGAGGTTCGTGCCGGTGACATCCTGGTAGGTAAGGTTACTCCCAAGGGAGAGACAGAGCTTACCGCAGAGGAGAGACTCCTTCGTGCAATTTTCGGTGAGAAGGCAAGAGAAGTTAGAGATACTTCCCTGAAAGTTCCTCATGGTGCTTATGGTATCGTTGTTGATGCCAAGGTATTCACAAGAGCCAACGGTGACGAACTGCCTCCCGGAGTAAACGAGTCTGTAAGAATCTATATCGCCCAGAAGAGAAAAATCTCCGTAGGTGATAAGATGGCCGGACGTCACGGTAACAAGGGTGTCGTTGCCCGGGTACTTCCTGTTGAAGATATGCCTTATCTTCCCAACGGAAGACCCCTTGATATCGTACTTAACCCTCTTGGCGTACCTTCCCGAATGAATATCGGACAGGTGCTTGAGATCCACTTAAGCCTTGCTGCTCAGGCACTGGGCATCAATGTGGCAACTCCCGTATTTGACGGTGCCGACGAGAAGGATATCGGCGATATGCTTGAACTCGCCAACGATTATGTAAATACTGAGTGGTCCGAATTCGAGGA
>JAQYAH010000021.1 GCA_029227635.1 Clostridiales bacterium | reverse complement strand
CGAGCAAACCACCCGTTGGACGGGTGGTCATGATTGCGATGAGTCAAGACCATGGCAGGGCCCGGACATTGGTGACCGCAATAATCTCAGAACGTGCCCGGTGTTATTTCTGATGTTTTTTCTCGACAAACCAGACTGTGGTAAAGTAGAATAATCGTATCTTATTCTTGGAGAGGGACGGATATGAACTTTATTGATATCACTGTGGAGTCAGTCATCTTGAGAAGCATCATGGCATTGGTCATAGGCGCGCTTCTGGGAATAGAAAGAGAGAAGAAGCAGAGACCAGCCGGTCTTCGAACTCATATGCTAGTGTGCTTCGGAGCGGCACTGGTAATGATGACGAACCAGTATGTTTTCCAGACTTTTAATGCTTCGGATCCGGTGAGAATGGGTGCCCAGGTAATCAGTGGCATAGGCTTTTTGGGAGCTGGAACCATCATGGTAATAGGACACAACAACCGGGTCAAGGGCGTTACCACAGCTGCCAACCTCTGGGCAGCAGCTTGCTGCGGACTTGCCACCGGTGTCGGTTTTTATGAGGGGGCAGTTGCCGCCGGGGTATTGGTTACTTTTGTTCTCATAGTGCTTCAGAAGGTGGATAAGATCATGGAGGAGAAATACGCCAAGACCACCTACTATGTGGAACTGAACGGAGAAAATGCCCTTGGAAACATGCTTAGGTGTGCCAAGCAGAACAATATCACCGTGCGCTCCCTTAATATCCTTGCGGACAATTGTGCCAAGGGAGGCAATATCTGTGTGATCTTTGACTCTGACAGCAAGGATTTTGAAACTACGGAGGAGATGACAGCCGCCCTTCGGGAGTCAGACAATGTGATCTTCATTGAAAGTGTATTATAAGAGGCTGTGAAAAGATTTAGATCAATTAGTAAGGACCAGGGGATACTGTACATTATACCCTTGGTCCTAATTTTATAGTGGGATGAGCTAATAGATACTACTTTGTTATTATCTGTGAAGCATGCCTCATTGCAAAAGCAAGTATACTTGGAAAAAAGACACAAATAGGATAGAATAGAAATGATAGATTTTTTTGGAGGAAGCCAATGAACTTAGACAGATTGACGGCTTATGAGCTTGTTAAGCAGGAAGAACTTAAAGATATCAAGGGGTTCGGTACAGTGCTCACCCATGTGAAGAGCGGCGCGAGAATTGCCCTTATTGAGACGGAGGACGAGAACAAGACTTTTTCTATTGCTTTTAGGACTCCCCCCACGGACTCCACGGGAGTGGCGCATATTCTGGAGCACTCGGTTCTTTGCGGATCGAAGAACTTCCCGGTGAAGGATCCTTTTGTTGAGCTGGTGAAGGGTTCCCTAAACACCTTCCTCAATGCCATGACCTATCCCGATAAGACAGTTTATCCGGTAGCAAGCTGTAACGATAAGGATTTCCAGAATCTGATGCACATTTATCTGGATGCAGTCTTTTATCCGAATATATATAAGCAGGAGAAGATCTTCCGCCAGGAGGGATGGAGCTATGAGTTGAATGCCCCGGAGGAAGAGCTTTGCTACAACGGTGTGGTTTATAACGAGATGAAGGGTGCCTTTTCCTCCCCTGACGGAATATTGGAGCGGGAGATCATGAACTCTCTTTTCCCGGACACCTCCTATGGAGTTGAGTCGGGAGGAGATCCGGAAGTGATTCCTGAGCTCACCTACGAGGCTTTTCTGGATTTTCACAGAAGATACTATCACCCTTCTAATTCCTACATATTCCTCTACGGAGATATGGATATGGAGGAGAAGCTTAGATTCATTGATGAGAACTACCTGTCTGCATTTGACCGGATTCAGGTGGACAGCCATATTGAGGAACAGAAGGCTTTTAAGGCTATGCGGGATATTACCTTAAGTTATCCCATCTCTGAGGAGGAGCCTTTGGAGGAGAACACATATCTCGCCTACCAGAAAGTTATAGGCAATACCGGAGATATTCGGAAAATGCTGGCTTTTGACATTCTGGACTACGCGGTTCTTTCTGCGCCGGGATCTCCTATTGAGAAGGCACTTTTGGAGGCGGGAATCGGCAAGGACATCAGCGGATACTTTGAGTCCGATGTGATGCAGCCCTATTTCAGCATTACTTCCAAAAACGCCAAAGCCGAAGACAAAAAACGCTTCAGAGAGGTTATCGAGAATACCATAAGGGAGTTGGTGGATAAGGGAATAAGCCGAAAAGCCTTACTTGCGGGAATTAATCACGAGGAGTTTGCCATGAGAGAGGCAGATTTCGGCAGGTTCCCCAAGGGAATAATGTACGGACTTTCAGTGCTCTCCACCTGGCTTTATGATGATGAGGCGGTTTTTGACACCTTGAAGATATTGGGGGATTACGCCTGGCTCAAAGAACAGGTGGATACCGGATACTTCGAGGAGCTGCTTTCCCAGGCTTTTCTTACGAATGAGTTTGGTTCTGTAGTAACCTTAAAGCCGGAAAAAGGCCTTGCGGCCGCAAAAGACAAGGCACTAGCAGAGAAACTGGCAAAGCTCAAAGCGTCCTTTTCCCGGGAGGAGATCGATGAGCTGGTGGCAAACACCAGGGCACTTAGAGAGTACCAGAGCGAGAAGGATACGGAGGAGGATCTGAGGAAGATCCCCATGCTTGAGCGCTCGGATATCAAGAGAGAGCCAAGATCTTTTGAGTGTGCTGAGTATGAGGTTGACAAAGTGAAGCTGCTTCACCAGGATTACGAGACCACAGGTATTGCCTATGATCAGATCCTGTTTAAGATTCCGGAGCTTCCGCTTTCGCTTTTGCCTTACCTGGGTATCCTGCTTGGAACCCTTGGAATGGTGGATACTAAGGAGCACACCTACGACGAGCTGGTTCACGAGGTTAACCTAAGAACCGGAGGAATAGGCATTACCATGGAGACCTACCCGGTGTACGAGGCAGGCAAGGTGGCCAGATATGATTCTTATGTGAAGATCAAGGGCAAGACTTTTTATGACAACACAGAGGATTTCTTTGATCTTGCCTCGGAGATCGCTTTTGATTCGATACTTAACAGTCCCGAGCGAATCCGGGAAATTCTCTCTCAGGGCATTTCGAGACTTCAGATGAAGTTCATGAGTGCGGGGCACACTTCTGCGGTATTGAGGGGCAGTGCCTATGACGGCGGAGCTTCCCTCATCAAGGAGTATACTCAGGGAATTGCCTTTTATCGGGTGGTAAGTGACATTGAGCGGAATTACGAGGAGAGGCAGAATGAACTTGTTAACGCCCTCAATTACCTGATGTCTGTCATTTTCACCCCGGATAATCTCATGTTCAGCTTTACGGGAGCAGCAGAGGAGCTGGAACGTCAAAAAGCGGGAATCAGCAGCTTTGTGGAGAAGCTAAGAGGTTTCAGGGTGGATATAGACGGGGTTGAAGTCTTAAAAGCCTGTGAGGAGGAGCTTGTCCGCACCGGTACAGACGAGATTAAGAGTCTGAACGAGGGCTTTACCAGTGCCTCCAAAGTGCAGTATGTGGCAAGGACCGGACGCATAAGCAGCTATCACGGAGCCCTGAATATCCTGAAGACCATATTAAATTACGGGTATCTCTGGGAGAATCTGAGAGTCAGAGGCGGTGCCTATGGCTGTATGAGCGGCTTTTCCAAGGAAGGCAGCGCATACATGGTATCCTACAGAGATCCTCACCTTAAGGGGACCAACGAGGTCTATGAGAGTGTTCCCGGATACCTGAGAAGCTTTACCGCCGACGAGCGGGAGATGACAAAATACGTCATCGGTACTGTGAGCGGCATGGATACGCCTCTTCCTCCGGAGCAGCTGGGAGCCAGGGCGCTTCTCGCAAAACTCACCGGCATCACCTACGAGGAAGTGGCAAAAGAGAGAGCTCAGGTTCTGGACGCCCAGCCGGAGGATATAAGAGCTCTGGCTGATATAGTGGAAGAACTTCTTTCCAAGGGACACCTCTGTGTGATCGGCGGCGAGGAGAAGATCAGAAACGCCGCAGACATGTTTGATAGTATTGAATCACTGTTATAGGGGAAATTATGGAATCAAATAAGAAATCAGGTTTTGTCTCGCTGGTGGGACGCTCCAATGTGGGCAAATCCACATTGATGAACGAGATGATCGGTCAGAAAATCGCCATCACCTCAAATAAACCACAGACTACAAGAAATCAGATCCGAACCGTGTACACCGGGGAGGAGGGGCAGATCGTTTTTGTGGATACCCCGGGAATGCACAAAGCCAAAAACAAATTGGGAGAATACATGGTAAGAGCCGCAAGCCTTGGCATGAGGGATGTGGATGTGATCCTCTGGCTTGTAGAGGCCTCCACTTTTGTCGGCCAGGGGGATAAGGATATGGCAGAGCGCCTTAATGGTGTGGGTATCCCTGTGATCCTGGTTATCAATAAGATCGACATGGTGTCAAGAGATGAGCTCATAAAGATCATCGACAAGTATAGAAAGCTTCTGGATTTCGCGGAGATCGTTCCTGTGAGTGCTCTTAAGGGAACCAACACCGACGAGCTGTTATCGGTGATCTTCAAGTATCTCCCAGAGGGACCTATGTATTTTGCCTCGGATATGATCACAGATCAGCCCGAACGTCAGATCGTGGCGGAAATGATAAGAGAGAAAGCTCTTAGGTGTTTAAGCGATGAGATTCCTCACGGAATCGCCGTCACTGTGGACAAGATGGAGGAGCGCAGAGGAAAATACCCTCTGGTCAACATCGATGCTACCATCATCTGCGAGAGGGATTCCCACAAGGGAATCATTATTGGCAAACAAGGTCAGATGCTGAAGAAGATCGGAAGCGCGGCCCGATACGAGATCGAGAATCTCCTCAAAGAGAAGGTAAATCTTCAGATCTGGGTCAAAGTCAAAAAAGACTGGAGAGAGAGCGACTATCTGGTTCGCAATTTTGGCTACGATAAGACTGAAATCTAGGAGGAAGTGTGGAACTTCAAAAGACGACCGGAATCGTACTCCTCTCTGCCCCCATTGGGGAGAGAGAGCGGCGAGTAGTCCTTCTTACAAAAGAACATGGAAAGCTCTCGGCTTTTGCAAGAGGGGCCATGAGGCCGAACAGCCCCCTTCGGGCGGCGACGATGCCTTTTGCCTTCGGAGATTTCTTTTTCTACGAGAGCAGGAACTCCGTCACCATCACCGGGGCGGAGATCAAAAACAGCTTTCCCGACCTTTACACGGATCTGGAGGGGGCCCTCTACGGCTACTATTTTCTGGAACTTGCCGAGTACTATACCAGAGAGTATAATGACGAAAAGCTGATGCTTGGACTTTTGTACCAGAGTCTCAAGGCCCTGACGACTCCAAGTCTGAAGAGAAGGCTCGTCAAGGTTATCTACGAGTGGAAGACGCTGGTGATCAACGGGGAGTACCCTGATTATGAAAGAGACGATCTAAGCGATACGGTGAAATACACCCTGGGGTTTATAACCTTTACCGAGATCAGGAAGCTCTACACTTTTACCGTCAGCGATGAGATCCTTTGCACTCTTGAAAAATACGTGGGAAGCTACCTGAATAAGCATCTGGACAGGAACATGAAGTCCATGGAGATGCTTGAAACTGTTATGAAAAACTGATCCCTGGGATCATGAATCGAAAGGAAATAATTATGGAAAAATCAATGGATAAGATCGTTGCCCTTGCCAAATCTCGTGGCTTTATCTACCCCGGATCTGAGATCTATGGCGGGCTTGCCAATACCTGGGATTATGGCAATCTCGGTGTTGAACTTAAGAATAATGTAAAAAAAGCCTGGTGGCAGAAATTTATCCAGGAGAGTCCCTACAATGTAGGCCTTGACTGTGCTATCCTCATGAACCCTCAGACCTGGATTGCCTCCGGTCATCTTGGAGGCTTTTCCGATCCCCTCATGGATTGCAAAGAGTGCCACGAGCGTTTCAGAGCGGATCAGCTTATTGAGGCTCATTATGCTCAAAAGGGAGAGGAACCTGCAAAACCTCTCGATGCCTGGGATGAGAAGGAGATGGCAGACTTCATTGAGAAGGAGAACATTTGCTGCCCCACCTGCGGCAAGCACAACTGGACTGATATTCGTCAGTTTAACCTTATGTTCAAGACCTTCCAGGGTGTAACTGAGGACGCGAAGAACACCGTATACCTTCGCCCGGAGACCGCTCAGGGAATTTTTGTAAACTTCAAAAACGTGCAGAGAACCTCGAGAAAGAAAGTACCTTTCGGAATTGGCCAGATAGGCAAATCCTTCCGAAACGAGATCACACCCGGCAACTTCACCTTCAGAACAAGAGAGTTTGAACAGATGGAACTGGAGTTTTTCTGCAAACCTGGTACTGACCTGGAGTGGTTCGATTACTGGAAAAAGTTCTGTCTCAACTGGCTTGAGAGCCTGGGACTTGGAGGAGATGTGATCCGTTTCAGAGACCACGATCCCGAGGAGCTTTGCTTCTATTCCAAAGCTACCACCGATGTGGAATTCCGCTTCCCCTTCGGTTGGGGCGAGCTCTGGGGAATCGCAGACAGAACCGACTATGACCTCACCTGCCATCAGAATATCTCTGGAGAGGACATGTCCTATTTTGACGACGAGATCAAGGAAAAATACATTCCTTATGTTATTGAACCTTCCCTCGGCGCAGATCGAGTAGTTCTCGCTTTTCTCTGTAATGCATACGATGAGGAAGAAATTGCTGAAGGTGACGTGAGAACCGTCCTCCATTTCCACCCCGCCCTTGCTCCCGTTAAGATCGGAGTGCTTCCTCTCTCCAAAAAGCTCTCGGAGGAGGCAACAGAAGTATATTCCAAACTCGCCCACTACTGGAACTGTGAGTACGATGACAGAGGTAATATCGGAAAAAGATACCGCCGCCAGGACGAGATTGGAACCCCGTTCTGCGTAACCTACGACTTCGATTCCAAAGAAGATAACTGTGTGACCGTCCGGGACAGAGACACCATGGAGCAGGTAAGAATACCCATCGATTCTCTCGTGGACTACTTCAGAGATAAATTTGATTTTTAAAAGGAAACCCAATGATTTTTGCAGACAGATTTAAAAGCTATATAGAGAAAGCCACCGATTTTGAGATTTTGGACATCCTGAACAGCGGATTTTGCTTTGAAAAAGAACTGGGAGGAGAGAAAATCGCCTTCTGGAGAAGCAAGGACACCATCTCCGATCCCGAAAGTCGGACAGTCACCACGGAGTTTTTCTGTTTTCCCCAAAACGGAGAGAAAAACCGCATGAAGCAAGGCATTAACGTGACTTTCGACTGCACTGTGGAGAACACTGTTGATGAAGTGACTATATTCCTAAATCCAGGCAAAATCTTTTTCTGGCCGGGAGAGAAGTACAGTATGTACTATGCAAAAGTAGCCTCAAAGGCCGGAAGGGAACTCATGGACAAAGGGATCAATACTTTTCTTCACAACAAGGTAGTCCTTGTGACCCCTGAGGATGAGACAGTGCTTTTGGATGAATTTGACTTTTCAAAGTACGAATTTTTCATGCTGGGGCTCATGGGAGGAGAGTTCAAAGTAGGGCTCACCCTCTATCAGTCGTCAGAAAACTAAAAGGAAATATTAAGGAAATCTTCACATTACTTCAATTGAAGAGCCTTTACCGGTAATCTATAATTGTCTATAGAATTGGGAGTAATCTATCTATTATTCAATAAATAATTACAGGGAGAGGTCTAAGATAATGAAGATCAAGCGTAATGCCAGAAGTTTGATCGCAGTATTTGCTGCTGCAGCACTTCTGGTTTCAGCAACCGGATTTGGAACAATGTTTGCCTGGGCCGCCGGTACTGCTTATAAAGCATCGGTGGGTCTTGCCCCGGATAGCATGGGGGCATCGGTGGAACTTCCCGGAGCCGGCAATTCAACAATTTATCTTGGAATGGAAGTGACAGGGGAGAGCAACTCTTCAGCTTCCAGGGAGGTAAGTTATACCCTTCAGGGAGATCTCACTTTTGCTTCTGCTTCAGTGAACTCTAAAGAAGGTGTTTCAGATACCTCTGCTCCCGAGATCTCAGAAGGCGGCAAGAAGCTGACGTATACTTTTGAAGGAATAAGCGGGAACAACGGCAAGTGTGTATTAAGCGCGGTCGTGGCTGCGGGATCCGGTACAACCGGTGGAAGTATCCAGAGTGAGGTCAAATATGGTGACAACAAGGAATCCCTTTGTGATTTGGTAATAACCGTGAAATCTAATTCGGTAGAACCGAAAGAGGGGGGTGCATCAGGTGGAAGCGATACCGACCCTGAGGGAGGTAACACCGGCGGAAGCGATACCGACCCTGAAGGTGGAAACTCCGGTGAATTAGATCCCAAACCCGATGTTACCGAGCCTTCCTTTAAGACTTCGGTAGGAACGAGTGAAGATACCCTTGGAAGTTCCCTGGAACTTTCCGGAACAGATAAGACCGACATCTTCATCAGAACTGATATTTCCGGTAAAGCTGATGAGAACGCTGAAGCCAAGGTTAGTTTTACTTTGGAGGGAGACTATAAGTTTTCAGCTGCGGATCTCCATAAGATTGAGGGTATTAAGGAAGTGACAGACGTAACTGTCTCAGAAGACGGCAAGACTATCACTTTAACTATCAAGGGGTACACCTTAGACAGTGCCGGTTGTATTATCAAGGCGTCAGTTGTTCCGGGAACCGAACCCGGAGAGGGGAGTATCGGAACCAGCGTGAATTCAGGGGATAAGACTTATACCCCGGAGAAGCTTGGAATTACTTACAAGAGCGAAAGTAGCGGGGGAGACAACCCCGGAGATGGAGATAACACCGGCGGAAATACCGGCGGTTCCGGCAGCGGCAGTGGAAGTGGAAGCGGATCCGGAAGTGGCAGCGGTTCAAGCGGCGGAAGTGTGACTCCGACCCCGAAACCGACTCCTAATCCCGGCAGCGGAGTTGCCCCTAAACCTTCAAGACCTCAGGTGGCGAATCCTTCAAGCTCATCAGTGTTGAGACCTGCAGTTTCGGCTAAGCCGACAACTTCAGACACCAAAACCGATGAGGATAAGGATAAAGACGAAGATAAGGATAAAGACGAAGATAAGGATACCAAGCTCGAACCCAAGAAGGAGGTAACCAAGATCGATACCAGCGATAAGGGTGAGGAAGAAGACTCGGAGGAGTCGGAAGGACCGTCTAAGATGCCTCTTATCATAGGTGGAATCCTTGCCTGGGTGATCATTATAATTGCAATCATAATCAAAGTGAAGCTTGAGCTTGAGCGCAAGAGAAGATCCAGAAGATAAGTTAATATTACAAGCAGATGACCCGTCGGTGGCCTTTGGCTGCCGGCGGTTTTATGCTAATGATGCGAGATGGCATATCGGATATGCACTGTATGAGTGATGCATACCTTACCGATGAACTTGAAATGGAATACACCCGGATGCAGAATACAGATTGGAGTATGGCGATTATTCTAGCTATGAAATTGTGGGAGAAGCCTGTGAGAGATTATTTAGCAATGATGTTATATTTGTGTTCAATGATTACATAGTGCAAGCTGCATCAGCAAGAATTTGTCCATGCCTGATGACATTGAGTTGGTTGGGTTTGACAATACTCCTGTCAGGACTTGTTTTACACCATGTTGAGGGAGACTACAAAGAATCTTATTTGATAAAAACATAATGACAAAAGAGCATGTGCCAATGATTTCTCATTATCACATGCTCTTTTCTTCTTTGCTTTAAGGGAGAGAGGATAGTTACTTATCTATCTGGTATTATTGTATCAGATGAATATTAAACTCCAATGTAAATAAAATAAACATCTTACAAATTTTCCTAAAAAAAATATAAACCAGGTCTCGGCTGCGCAGTGAAATTAATCATTTTTGTGATAATTCTCAAATATACATGGTATTAAATGTGTAAAACGTATATAATATCTTTGGTATATTTTAAATTCTTAAGTTCATATGATGTTTTGAGGTCGCTTATGGATAACGAACAGAACAGAACAAACAATAGAATGGCTACAAGAAGGAGCGGAGGCTCCATAAAGGATCATAAGAGAAGTGCTCAGCGTCGTTCCCTGCAGTTTGAAAGCGGAGAATCGGTTGCCGGTGTAGCAAATAAGTCGGTTTTGGATAATGACAGCCCGAAGAATGGCGTCAAGAAACCGGAAGCAAGAAGAACCGGAGA
>JAQYAH010000020.1 GCA_029227635.1 Clostridiales bacterium | reverse complement strand
AGAACAACTTTTAGACCTGAGCCCAGTGAATTAAATGCTGCACCTACTACGATCTGAAAAGATCTCAAAGAAACAGTGAGGACCGCAAAAATAAGTCCAATCAAAGCTCCGGTTGCCATTGCACAGATAAAACCTACCCATACATTGCCGGAATAATATGAACCTGCAACCGCTGCCAGAGAAGCCATAAGCATGGTACCTTCTGCACCGATGTTTGTAAGACCGCTTCGGCTCATAATAAGGAGTCCCAAAGCTGCAAAAAGAATAGGGACACAGGTTCTGAAATCTGTGGAAATATAAGTACTTAACTGATTAACAAATGCCATGACCTATGCCTCCTTTCCTGCTTTTTTCTTTTTGAAAACAGACTTAAGGTCAACCTCATTGAGGATGTTGCTGGCAACTACCGCGAGAATAACGATAGCCTGCATAACCTTAATGATAGCAGTAGGAACACCGGTCATCATCTGCATTGCATTTCCACCTGCACGAATGATTCCGAAGAGGAATGCTCCAAGGAAAACGCCTAAAGGTGAGTTTGCACCGATGAGGGCAACTGCAATACCATCGAAACCGTAGCCGGGGGAAACGTTGGGAACAAGTCTTCCCTGAATACCCATCATCTCATTAGCTCCTGCAAGACCGGCAATACCTCCGGCAAGGAACATAACGATAAGAATATTTCTCTTTGTGTTAACACCGGAATAGATAGCTGCCTGATTGTTGAGACCGGAAACGCGCACTTCATAACCCTTCTTACTCTTCCACAGGAAAATGTAGAAAAGAATAATGAATCCAATTCCAAGAACAAAACCGAGATGTGCTCTTGTCCCCTCAATGATCTTGGGGAGTCTCGCACTGTCGAGAATCGGGCTTGTCTGAGCGTTGAGTCCGGGAGGCTCAACCATAGGTCCGGTTACCATGTAAGCGATAAAGTTGGTGGCAATTGTGTTGAGCATTACAGTTGTAATGATCTCACTTGCGCCAAACTTAACTTTGAGTAATCCTGCGATGCCACCCCAAAGACCCGCACCGATAAAGGCGAAAGTCAGGGTAACCACAATATGAAGCACCGAGGGAAGACCCTTAATATAAACACCTGCAGCTGTGGCACAAAGTGCACCGATGTAAAGCTGACCTTCCATACCGATATTAGTCAATCCACATCGGCTGGCCAGCGCATAGCTTAAACCGGTAAAGATTAGAGGGCTGGTCTTAACCAACGTCTCTGCGATAGCATTGGGAGTTCCGAGGGCACCTTTCAGAAGAACTGAAATAGCCATTACCGGATCCACATCCATTGCCGCTATCATGATCATACTTACCGCAAAAGCAAGAATCACTGAGACAGCTGCTATGATAAGCTGCTTGGCCGTGGTCGCCAGCATGCCTTTAATTCTGCTTTTATCAATATCTAACATTATGTACTACTCCCTGTTTTCCATTCCTGCCTGAATAAGAGATCACCACAATCTTAAGCCTGAATGGTTTTTATTAGAAGAGGCTACCTATAAAATAGATAGCCTCCATTACTCTGATCAAAGACTTAGATTGTTTAATCCTTCGATTTATTCGTATACGATAGAACCGTCTGCACAACCTGCTACGAATTCTTCAACAGCCTTGCACTGATCAGGATACTTCTCATCCCATCCATGCCAATCAGAGATGATGTTACCTGTGCCAATACCATACTTGTAAACTGTAGCCTCAAATGTTCCGTTAGCGATCTCAAGGAATACGTTCTCGAACATAAGTGAGAAGTTACGAAGTACAGATACAACTACTGTATCAGGAGCATTGTCGTACTGATCTGAGTTGAAACCGATATCAAGGATTCCTGCTTCCTGAGCTGCCTGGATAACACCAAGACCAGCTGCGTTAGCTGAAGCTGAGATAACGTCTACACCCTGGCCGATAACGTTCTTAGCTACTTCCTTAGCCTTATCAGCATCTGTAAGTGTTCCGATGTAACCTGTGATAACTTCACAATCAGGGTTAGCATACTTAGCGCCTGCTTCGAATCTGTCAACGATAGCTGAGATTGAAGGGTTCTCTTCGCCGCCAAGGAAAGCAACCTTGTTCGCGGTTGTAAATGTACCAGCGATGTAACCTGTAAGGAAACCACCGTCTACGTTACCTACACATGCAACGTTAGGTGACTGTGAGCAATCTTCATCAGCGTAGGAAATGACGAACTTGGAATCAGGATATGAAGGTGCTACGTTATGTACATAGTCGATGTACTGGCTGCCGTGAGCAACGATCATCTTGAATCCCTGGTCTGCATATCCGCGAAGATATTCTTCAACGTCTGATGTAGCTGCGTTCTCTGTATAAGCGAGCTGGCATCCGTACTTGTCAGCGATAGCTTTGCACGCATTGTAACCTGCTGCGTTCCAACCGTTATCACTGATAGATCCTGCTAATACAACTGCGATGCTGTAATCAGCGTAATTTGTCTCTGTTGATTCTGTTCCTGCGTCTGAACCGCCATCAGCTTTGTCTTCTGATTTGCTTCCGCATGCTGCAAGGCTGAGTACCATAGCCAGCGCTAAAAGAACCGCGAGTAACTTTTTCATAATTATTTTCCTCCTTAAGTTCACTCAAATTAACGGGTGTCTTTATCATATCAAAACCCTTAGGTCTTAATACCGAATTTTACACAAAAAAACGAGTCAGCAAAAAGAACAAGTTGCCAACTCCTTATCCAGATCTTTCGCATCGTTGTCTATTTCTCACATACACAGCAACGAGACTAAAACGTTTTTCAGCTTAGTCAAATCTTACAAGCAAATACCGGAAAAATCAAGCTTTCATTTGTATAATTGCTCATTTTTGTAAAATTCTCACGAAGTTAATTTGTCAGTTTGTGGAGTTTTCCCAAAATTAATTTTATTTTCAACAAATGGCATGTGACAGACAGGCTGTTCATTCAATGAATAGTACTTCAACGGCTGTCAATGCCGGGAGGTTACTGTCTTAGACAGGCCTCCCGGAACATGAGCAAAGGCTACGGTATATATGTGATTATTCTAGTAAGTTATTGATCCGTCCCCACAGCCCGCAACGAATTCTTCAACGTCTGACACAGCTTCATTCTCGGTGTAAGCAAACTAACATCCATACTTGTCGGCGATCTCCTTGAAGGCATTGTAACCAGCGGCATTCCAGCCATTATCGCTGATAGAGCCAGCCAGAATAACTGCTATACTGACCTCAGAGTAATCCGTCTCGGTTGATTTTTGTCAGATTTTTATGAAAATATTACACAATATTGTTGGGATTATACAAAAGAAAAATGCCCCCATGCTTCCATGGGGGCATCGAAATCTATGCGTTGATATATTTGAGAATTCTCTCCGGAGTGAGAGGAATCTGATCGATCTCTTTATCGATGGCATTGACCACAGCATTAGCTACTGCAGGAGCAGAAGGAACTACCGCGTTCTCGCCGATACTCTTGGCACCGAAGGGGCCTGAGCTCTCTATCTCTTCCACTGTGGAAGTAATGAGCTCCGGCATCTCTGTAGCCTTGAAAATGTGGTACTTGTTAAGGTTCGTATCCATAACCTGACCCTTCTCGTTATGTCTTACTTCCTCCGTAAGAGCATAGCCAAGACCCATCTGCATACCGCCGTGCTGCTGACCTTCAAGGTTACCGGGGTTGATAGCTTTGCCTACGTCGTGAACGGATACATACTTGAGAGGACGTACCCTTCCGGTTTCCATGTCAACTTCCACTTTGACCATATGTACACCGTAGCACATAGGTCCATCGATAGATGAGAAAGTCTCTGAAGCCGCAACTTCCTTGTACGATTTGTTTCTTGAGTAATCCACAACCTCCTGAATTGAGGCAGACTTAGTGGGATCATCCACACTCACTACTCTCTCATTGCCGAAAGTAAAGGCACTTCCGGGAATCTCAAGCAGAAGTCCGGCCTGCTCTGAAAGGATATCTCTGACCTTCTTTGCTGCCTTAAGTGCCGCACTTGCACCCAGATAGGTACCACGGCTGGCGTAAAGACCCACATCGTACATGGTAGTCTCTGTGTCTGCATATACCGGGGTTATATTCTCCAGCTTGATTCCAAGAGTCTCTGCAACCACCATCATACTGGTGGTAACCGCACCGTTGCCCATGTCACTGACACCGGTCATAAGAGTACAGGTTGCATCCTCGTTTACCTTGATGCTCGCCGCAGTTGTGTCCGGCATGATGCCATAAAGGCTGCTTCCGTGGTTGCCCACGCCAATGCCGACACCGATACGATATCTGGAACCCGATTTCTTGCTCTCTTCCTGTTCTTTGATGGCTGCATCGTAGTCCATAAGCTCCATCGCTTTGCGGAGACAGTCCTTAACCCTTACATTACCGTTGCAGTCTCCGCTGCAAGCGTCGACGCTGTAGGGATCTACCAGGTTGAGGAGCTGGAATTCAGGAAGTGTCATTCCAAGGTCTTTAGCAATAAGGTTGAACATTACCTGTTCCCCAAAGAAAGCCTGAGGAGAGCCGAAACCTCTCATAGCTGCCGCAGGGAGGGTATTTGTGTATACAGGAATACCCTTGAACCGGATGTTCTGACATTTCAGGTTTCGGAAGATCTTTCCGCCCATTGCCCACATAACACTCATGGTACAGGTAGTGTGAGCTCCGGCGTTGCTGATTGCCTTCACATCCAGAGCAATAACGTGACCTTCCTTGTCGATACCGATCTTATTGGTAACCTTCATTCCGTGACGAGTACGGCCGGAAACCATATCCTCTCTTCTGCTAAAGATCATTTTTACCGGACGATAAGTCTTCATGGCAAGCATTGCCGCCATAGGTTCTACAATGAGGTCGATCTTTGAGCCGAAGGCTCCGCCGATACCGGGATTAACTACTCTTAGCTTATTCATAGGAATGCCAAAGATCCGGTGAAGGTTCTCTCTCATTCCGAATGCATCCTGAGTGGGTGTTGTTATTGTAAGCTTTCCGTCATATCCATACTCCGCCACACATCCGTGGGGCTCCAGCTGCGCATGATAAACCGCAGGGAGCTTGTAAGTCCGCTCATAGATCTTATAAGCCTCCTTAAAAGCCTCATCCACGTCTCCGATTCCAAGATTGACTTCCATGGGAATATTGCCGTTCTCATGGATCTTAAAGGCTCCTTCAGCCATAGCTTCTTCGGGGTCAAGATAGAAAGGAAGCTGCTCATATTCCACCTTGATGAGCTTTAATGCTTCCTCTGCAATTTCTGCAGTCTCAGCTGCAACCGCAGCCACTTTATCCCCGATGAATCTCAATCGGCGGTCAAAAACTCTCTCTGAGGGGAACTCATTTCTGTCCTCGCCGTTGCCGTTATAAACGACATCGGGAGCATCTTTATAGGTCACTACCGCAGCGACTCCGGGAAGAGCCTCCGCCTCAGATGTATCGATTGAAATAATGTTTGCATGAGGATAAGGGCTTCCCAGGAACTTGGCATAAAGCATGTTGGGAAGATAAAAATCATCCACATACTTCATCTGTCCGGTTACCTTAAGTGCAGCATCGAACACAGGTGTTGTCTTGCAAACTACCCCATTTACGGGTTCGTCATAAGGAAATCTGTTGTCTGCCATATTATCTCCATTCCATTAACTGCAAATATTACTTAAGGGCTTCTTCGTCCCAATCGCCGCTCTTAAGGACTTTAGCCATAACAGCGATCTTTTTGCCTAACTGTACCGCGTTGTTCATGCCAAATTCGTCATCCATTGTTCCGGAACCGTCGCCGGGATTCCAGAATGATGCTCCGGCATAGGTTGAGCCACCGCCGGTACAGATGTTAATGCCGTGAGTGGAGTACCAGTTGTGAATACAGTGAATAACGCCTTCCTGTCCACCGTTTCTGGTTCCGCCAACGGACATAGCCGCACCAATCTTGCGGGTGAAGAAATAGGGATCTGCCGCACTCTTCTTCCAGGATGAGCGGAAACGGCTCATGAACTGAGCCAGCTGAGGTGTAATATTCATGTCATAAACAGGGCACATGATGAGGAACGCATCTGCGTTGAATACCTTATCGTATATCTCATCCATATCATCATGGAATACTGTACATCTGTCAGAATCATCTCTCAGGCACTTGTTGCAGTGCATGCAGGGATTGATTTTCTTGCCTCTGAGCTCAACAAGTTCAACTTCCACATCTCCGGTAGCTTCTGCTGCTGCAAGAGCTGCCTTTAACGCCGCAGAACAGGATTTTGATCTGGGGCTTCCGTTAATACCAAGAATTTTTACCATAGCTGTAATCCTCCCTATTTGCTTTTGCTTTTGATAGCTGCAAGTACTTTATCCGGTGTTGCCGGGATCGAATTGATCTCCGCACCGATGGCATTTACGATTGCATTTACGATAGTAGGAGCAACGGGTACTACCGGGCTCTCACCCATGGATTTAGCACCGTATGGACCTCCGGGCTCTCCCTCACTGTCTGCAAAGCCAAGATGAAGTCTCGGCATCTCTGAAGCCTTCAGAATATGGAACTTTCTGAGGTTTGTAGTCTGAGGGTTTCCCTTCTCATCGTACTTGAATTCTTCTGTAAGGGCATAGCCAAGACCCATGTGGATTCCTCCCTGGAGCTGTCCCTCAATACCCATTGGATTGATGATGTGCCCTGCATCATGTACAGCTGCGTAATCCAGCACTTCCACTTCACCGGTCTCCATGTCAACTTTTACCTTGGCAGCATGAACACCATAGGATGTAGGACCCCTGTCTGCAAGCTGGGAGTCATTTACGCAGAGCTCTCTAGCATGATCTCTCTGGCAGTGAAGCATTACGTCCGCAATTGATACGTTCTTTGATTCATCCTTCTCCCACCATGCTCTGTCGTCGTAGAGATCGATCTCCTCTGCCGGCACTTCGAGCAATTCTGAAGCCTGCTCCTGAAGGAGCTTCTTCATCTTCTCTGCGGTATTCTTTGCCGCCATTCCAACTACAAAAGTACCTCTGCTGGAGAAGTCACCCAGGTGCCACAGACAAACGTCGGAGTCCGCTGCCACTACATCGATCTTGTTAGTGGGAATTCCAAGTACCTCTGACACGATTGCTACCTGGGTACCTACTGTGTCACATCCCATATCGTGAGATCCGGTGTAGAGGATCGCAGTTCCATCCTCATTCATCTTAATCATCAGTGTGGTTACATCTCTGTGTGCACCAAAGCAGTTGTTGCCATGTACGCCTGTGGAAACGCCTACACCGATTCTGTATCTGTCGTTCTTGGTAGCCTCCATCTCCTTAACTGCTTCATCATAGTTGATGAGCTTCAGCACCTTCTCAAGGCAGTCCTTAGGCTGAGGATTGCCTAAGGGATGGAAAAAGCAGGGATCCAGAGAATCGGGATCCACAAGATTGATCCTCTGAAGTTCCGCCTGATCGATTCCCAGCTCATTGGCTACCCGGTTGAACATACGCTCAAGGCCAAAGAAAGCCTGAGGTGAACCATAGCCTCTCATTGCACCGGAAATAGCGGAGTTTGTATATACCGGATTGTTCTTAAAGTGCATGTTGGCAATCTTATAAACCTTAAACACCTTATGTGACATAGCACCGCTTACATTCAAAGCGCTGGAAGCATAAGCTCCGGTATTGGTCATCATGTTGATATCAACCGCTGTGAAGTGGCCGTCCTTTTTGACACCCACCTTAAAATGACCTACGGAAGCATGTCTTACCCTGGTGGAAAGCATGGTCTCCTTGCGGTTGTAGGTAAGTTTTACGGGACGTCTGGTCATCTTAGAGAGGGCCGCTGCCACAACCTCAAGAGTCACCTCGATCTTACCGCCGAAACCTCCTCCGATTGCAGGAGAAATAATTCGGATCTTGTTGTAGGGAAGTCCGAAGATTCTTCCATATACTACTCTGTTGCCGAAAGTGTCCTGGCTGGGAGTGATTATAGTAAGCTTATCGTCATAATTCCAGTCTGCAATGGCAACGTGAGGCTCCATTGCTCCCTGATGAATAAACTGGGTCTGGAAGTCATCCTCAAAGATATAGTCCGCTTCTGCAAAACCCTTGTCAAGATCTCCTGCTGTGACCTCGTTGCAGCCAACAATATTGCCGCCTTCATGGATAGGATAAGCATCAGGCTTAGCAGCCTCTCTCACATCCATCAGAACCGGGAGTTCTTCATACTCTACTTCAATAAGCTTTACAGCAGCTTCTGCGATCTCAAGGGTCTCAGCTGCAACAGCCGCCACTCTGTCGCCTACAAAGCGAACTGTGTCATCGAAGATCCTCTCCGTTTCGGGAAGCTGGTTCTCAATGAAACGAACCGCACTGTTGTATTTAACCTGAGAAACATTCTTATAGGTTGCCACCGCCCTTACACCGGGGAGTGCCTCAGCCTTTGAGGTGTCAATATTTACGATCCTGGCGTGGGCCACCGGGCTGAAGAGAACCTTTGCATAAAGCATGTTGGGAAGAGTCATGTCATCGGTATAGACTTTTCTTCCGGTAACTTTAAGCTCTGCGTCTCTTATAGGCCGGGACTTACCGATCTCTCGAAAATCGTGAGCCATATCCTACTCCTCCCTCATACGTTTTGCTGCAAGAAGGATAGCTTCTACGATCTTCTGGTAACCTGTACATCTGCAAAGGTTGTTGTCCAGAGATTTTCTAACCTCCTCCTCTGAGGGATCGGGATTCTTGTCAAGAAGTGCCTTTGCTGCCATGATCATTCCGGGAGTGCAGAATCCGCACTGAACCGCACCGGCATCGATAAATGCCTGCTGAATAGGATGAAGCTTTCCATCCTTGGCAAGGCCCTCGATTGTAAGCACATCTGCTCCGTCAAGCTTCTTGGGGTTGATGAGACATGAACGAACCGCCTCACCATTCATAACTACGGTGCAGGTTCCGCATGCACCCATTGCACATCCACATTTGGTACCTGTGAGGTGATAAACTTCACGAAGGATTCTAAGCAAAGTCATCTTGGGACCCACATCAAGGGTGCGCTCTACTCCATTGAGTGTAAACTTAATTTCTGCCATAACTGGTTCCTTTCCATTCCAATTGTTTTATGCTTGCAAAAGAGGTTCCTAGAAAGCGATGCTTCTCCAGGGATGACCCTCTCCTCTGTTCTTGATATCTCCGCGCTTGCAAAGATTGTCTGCGCATCTGTAAGCTTCTCTGAGGACTTTCTCCTCGTTATCCACAACGGTAAACTTGCCATTCTCAAGGATAAAGTTGCCATCAACCGCAACGCTCTCGATATTCTCCATTGTTGAAGAGTATACGAGTGTTGATACAGGGTTGTGCATAGGTACAGCCTTGGGATTTCTGTAAGGATTGAAAATAAAGAAGTCGGCTTTCTTACCCTTCTCAAGGGATCCGATCTCATCCTCAAGTCCAACTGCTCTTGCACCGTCGATAGTAGCAAGCTCGAGAACCTTCTCTGCTGTGATGATTGTAGGATCGAGAGTTGATACCTTCTGAAGAAGAGCGGTTGACTTCATGAGCTCCAGCATATCCTGACCATTGTTGCTTGCCGCGCCGTCCACACCGAGGGAGCAGGTAACTCCGGCATTGAGGAGTGCAGGAATGGGAGCAACACCTGAGGACAAGTACATATTGCTGACTACATTGTGAGATACCTTGAGATCGTAGTACTTGGATCTTCTGATATCCTTCTGGTTGAGGTATACACAGTGAACCATGAGGACATTAGGTCCAAGGATGCCATATTTCTCAAGAAGATCAGTACCTGCTGCGCCGTGAAGCTTCATTGTGGACTCTCTGTCAAAAGGAGTCTCGGACACATGGCAGGTAAATCCGGATTTATAAGAATTAGTCACATCCCAAAGCATCTTGAGCATATCCTCTGAATTTGACCAGAGAGCTGCGGGTGCTACCCAAACCTTGATACGATCGTTCTCGGTATTGTGATATGTGTCAAAAAGGCGAACCAGATCTTTCTCAACCTGCTGTCTTGTCTGGGTGATCGCCGGGCAAACACCGAACTGAAGGCCGTCATTCATACATCCGCGGCCAAAGATACCTCTGATCTTAAGATCCTTGAATGCCTTCAACACGCCGTCGCTGAGTCCTTCAATAGGGTGGGGATACATGTAATCCAGCTGAGTGGTCATACCGCTTCGGATTCCTTCCATGCATCCAAGCATTGCACCGTAGTATGTATCCTCCGGCTCCAGATGGGAAGCAGCAGGGAAAGTCATGGTTGAGAGCCAGTCGCTGAGAACCATGTCATCTCCAAGACCCTTGAGCAGTGTCTGGAAAAGATGATTGTGAGTATTAATGAGTCCGGGGAATACTGCCTTGCCCTCGAGATCAATAACTCTGTCAGCCTCAGTATACTTGGCCATCACTTCCGACTCGTGACCCACTTCTACGATTCGGCCCTTATCCACAGCCATTGCTCCGTCGTAGAAGATCTCTCTACCTTTGTTTACTGTTACAATTACACCGTTTCTTAAAATCAGATCCATTCCAAATCCTCCATAACAGTTGTTTTATCCGGCTCTCATTTATAACATCGGTATCACCGATCGTAAAAACAATTCCATCATATAAATTATCTGAAGTGCCCTATGAGCACGTTCTGAGCTTGTATGCAGTCTCCAAGGTACGGGGTGGTCAACCCGCCCCTACTCGTCACTTATACAAAAAGGCCTGACAACACTAAGTTGCCAAGCCCTTATTCCAATTCTAACATCATACCCCAACTTCAAATACACGGGACATGAGACAAAAAACACTGTTCAATTATGTGTACATTATAATTTGCGGTGATATAATTGTCAATCATCCCTATGGCTAATTATTTCATTAACGCGTTCATGACTCCATAGTAGCAGTCACAAGCTTTTACCAGCTGATCGATCTCTATGTACTCATCTATTGTATGAGCCAAAGACTCCACGGAAGGGCCTATCCCGAATGTTTTGATTCCGGCTTCTCCCGCATAATGGCTTCCGTTGGTACAGAAATTATAATTGGTTATTCCCGGTTCATAGCCCCGGTCTTTAAGTTCCTTGTATACTGCCTGAATGTAATCCTCGTTCTCTTCGTAAAGCCAGCCGGGGAAAAACCTCTCGCTTCCGATAGTTTCTCCGGTAAAGCATTTTTCCTCCCCATAGGCATAGGAGACTTTTGCTTTGAGCTGAGGATCTTCTTTCATCATCTCATCCAGGATCTTCTGAATCGGTGTCAGAACACTCTCTTTGGTCTCACCCACAAGAAGTCTTCTATCGTAGGTTGCCCTGCAGTAGGCAGGCACAACACTGGCTCCGGGGTAAGGTGCGGACTTGATGTCCGTGAGCTCCATGATTCCGGGTCCAAGCCCCTCCTGATAGGGAGGTACCAGCTTTTGAAGTTCCTCAATGACCCGGCTCATCTTGTAAACCGCATTTATACCCTTCTCCGGGTTGGCTGAGTGAGCAGGAACGCCGAAAGTCTCCACAACAATCTCCGCTCTTCCCCTCTGTCCGATCTTGAGATTCAGATTGGTGGACTCTCCGATGACCACAATGTCAGGTCTGACGTTTTTGCTTATCTCTCTTGCCGCCACGCCCTCAAAGCACTCTTCATGAACCACTCCGGCTACTGCGATCTCTCCGGCAAAATCTCTTCCGTTATCCTCAATGAACATTGCCGCTGCCGACAGCATTGCAGACAAGGCACCTTTCATATCAGAAGTTCCTCTTCCGTAAATCTTTCCGTCACAGATCTCGGCTTCAAAAGGATCATGGCTCCAGTCAGAGGGGTCGATCACCGGCACTGTGTCCATGTGTCCGTCAAAGAGCACTGTAGGTCCCTTTCTCTCACCCTTGATCTTGAGGATACAGTTGCCATATCTGTCTACTATTACTTCATCAAAGTTGTGTTCTCCGGCAAAGGCCTTCATTATCTCTACAACTTCATTTTCACCGCCGCTGTAGCTCTTTGCCTGAATCATTTTTCTGCAAAAATCAATTATGGACTGTGTTCTTTCCTGTGTCAAAATAGCACCTCTAAAAAACTGCTTTTACAAACTTACCGACATGTCCCGGGAAAAACTCTCCCTCGTGGCAAACCACCTCACCGCGACAGATGGTAGTGACGGGCCAGCCTTTAACCTTATATCCTTCATATACTGAATAGAGGCTCTCAGAATGAAGATTTCTGTAATCAATGGTAACCTCTCTGTTCTCATCAAAAATCACAATATCCGCATCGGAGCCCACCTGAAGCGTACCCTTCTGAGGATAGATTCCAAAGAGCTTTGCCGGCTCACAGGTGATCGTATCCACAAAGCGCTCCACGGACATTCCTCTTTCACCAACTGCATAGTGATGAAGAATGGGTGCCATTGTCTCAGTTCCTCCGATACCCGGCTGGATGTCGAAACAGCTGGTACCTTTTCTCTTCTTCTCCACAGAGAAACTGCAGTGATCTGTTACAACGCTGCTGATAATTCCGGACATGAGATTCTCCCAGATCTTCTCCTTGCTCTCCTTGTCTCTCAAAGGAGGGGTCATGATATAGAAGCAGGCATCTTCCTTATCGTACTCAGAGTCGTCGAGAACCAGATAGTGGGGACAGGTCTCCGCAGTGATCTTAATTCCAGATTCTACTGCCTCACGAATCAGTTCTGCCGCCTCCCCGGTGGAAACATGAACGATATGAATATGTACGTTTTCCTCCCGGGCAATTTCAATCATTTTCTTAACTGCCACAATCTCCGCCTCGGCAGGTCTTGCCTTGCCGTGCATACAGGGAGCCGTGAGACCTTCTTCCTTAAATCTGGCTCCGGTCTTTGCACAGACCTCATCATCCTCCGCATGAACTTCCACGAAGATACCGTACTTGTCTGCCGCTTTCGCAAGGGCTCTGATTCCCTCGTAAGTCACTTCGTCAGTGCCATATGTGGTGTATACTTTGATGGAGTTGATTCCTGCCTCTTTAATCTCCTTCAGAGTGTTATCGTCCCAGCTTTTCCAGCCCATGATCTCCGCGTGGAAGGTATAGTCAATGCAGCCCTCCCCGCACTTCTCAATATATTGCTCTATAGCTTCCGACTCAGAACCCTCTTCCAGAGGAGTGACGTAGTCAATGTAGGTAGTAACGCCGCCAAAAGCCGCCAGCTTTGAGCCACTTTCCACATTGTCCGCAGTTCCCGGCAAAGTGTAGTGCACGTGAGAGTCAATAAAACCCGGGCATACTAAAGCTCCGCCGGCATCAATGACCTTATCCTCAGCTGCTGCCTCGATCACATCCTCAATAGCGGTAATGATTCCGTTTTCAAAAGCGATCTCTTTATAACAACTTGCTCCGTCAGTAACGATCTTTCCGTTTTTAATAATTGTCTTCATACTCTTCACCACCTATGAAAAACTATATATGCAAAAATATTGTATCACCAAAAAAACTTTAATTAAAGTCATTTATGCGCTTTACCGGAATATGGGCATCTCCCGATAGTCTGGTTAGATGCTTTCTGTCCAGGTGTTCCAACATCAGCTTGCTGAATTTTCGGGAAGTCTTCATGTGATCCCTGTACATTGCCACGGTGATCTGCCCCTCTTTAGCCAATGTTTCCTTCACATAAGACAGGGCCTCATTGTAGCTCTCTTTCCACATATAATGTTCCTGATCCACCTTTATCAGCAATTCCTCCTTCAAGAGAAGTCCAAGGGTCTTCCTCAGGCTCTTATCACCGGCGAAAGCTTCCGATATCTCCTTGTTTGAAGGGGGCTCGATTCCTTTTGTCCGGTAGATTTCTAAAAGTGCTTTTCCGGTTTTCGAGAGTTCGTGTTCCGGTTTTTCACCTGGGAGCGCAACTCGGCTTCCCTGCATCACGACAATACCCTCTTCCCTAGTCTTTTCCAGAAAAGCCTTTGCCATTTCCGAATCCAGATGGTATTTACTCGATATCAGGCTTACCAGTTCACCCTTTTCCGGCTTTGGTCCAAAAACTCTCTCCCCTTGGTCGTCGGAGAGTATGCTTATAATGAATCTGAAAACCTCATCTGCAAATTCCCGGGAAACAAAGCTGTCTTTGACACGGGCAATCTTCTTCTCCTGCAAAAGCCCAAAAAGAGTTTCCTTTGTCTCAGAGATGGTCAGGTTCAACCTGACAGCAATCTCCGAAATCTCAGGGTAACTTCTCTCAACCTCCCGGATCACTGCCAGTGCTCTTACTGACAGATTTCCATCCTCAAGCAAGCGTAGTTTCATTGCGTCTTCGGCGCTACTATGTCTTTTTTTGGCTGCTCTTGCCTGAACCACCATGCCCCCTGCAACAGAATTGTTGGAATCACAGCTTCTGATAATGATCCTGTCCCCGGTTTTTAGGGGAACCTCTTCCCCGAATCTAAGCTGAGCGTAGGCTCTGTCACCTCTTTCCAGTCTCTCCGCTCCAAGGAGCACAACTCTGGCGTTTCTATGTCCGGCTCCGAAACATACATTGACAGTCTCGTTGTTTTTGAGGATCACCGGAAATGCGGAGAACATGGTGAGAACCACATCGACCATACGGCCGGGAAGAATCTGTCCGGCAAAAGCCGCCACCTCTCCTTTTGATACCTCATCTCTGGCTATTCCCCCCAGGTTGAGGGCGGTGCGGGAGCCGGCCTCAGCGAAAAGCACATCCTGCCCGTGAACCTGAATGCCCCGGACTTTGGTCTTTTTGCCTGAGGGAAAAAGCACGATTTCCTCCCCCTTTGATATCCTGCCCTCCAGGAGAGTTCCCGTGACTACAGTCCCAAAGCCTTCCCTTGAAAAAACCCTGTCCACCGGAAGCCGAAACAGCTCCGGAGATTTTCGGCGATTTCCGAGTTCCCTGGCTTTTTTGTATATAAGGGATTTTAACTCACATATTCCGATCCCTGTAAAAGCGGAGACTTCTACCCTCTCGGCCCCTTCCAGAAAACTGCCTTTTATCAGTTCCGTCACCTCATCTGTAAGTACAGACGAGGGTCCCTCGGGTACCAGATCCGCCTTGGTGTACACGATGATTCCCTCCGGAATGCCAAGGAGTCTCAGAATCTCGAAGTGTTCCCTTGTCTGGGGTTTTACCCCCTCGTCAAGAGCTATGACGAGAAGGGCCAGGTCGATACCTCCGATTCCGGTAAGCATGTTTCCCACATACTTCTCATGTCCGGGCACATCAATGAAACCGATACTAAGATCAGCGGTATCAGGAAGATGAGCATAACCGTTTTCAATGGTAATACCCCGCTTTTTTTCCTCCAAAAGCCTGTCCGTATCTATCCCGGTGAGGGCCTTAATCAGGCAGGTCTTGCCGTGATCCACGTGACCTGCGGTACCTGCGATTATATTCAACATGTTTTCAGCCTTTCCTTAAACGCACAAAGGATCGCCTCCTCGTCCCCTTTGAGAAGGGTCCTCACAGAGATGACAAGAGCATTTTCCCGAATCCTTGTGATTATCGGAACACTGCTTAGGCGCAGTTCTTTTTCCAAAGTCATAATAGGGGTCTTATCTGAGGTTACAACGACCCCATAGCCTGAAAGCACGGCATCCGGGGCGGCACCCCCTCCGATCTTATCCTCCACTTCTGTCACGGAAAAAGCCAGCTCCTCATTCTCCCCATGTGCTTTTGTGAGCATATCCTTCAGGTGTTCAGCCCGAAGTCTGAGTTCATCTTTTTCCACAGTTATCATATGAAGAGTTGGATTCATCTTGATACTGCTCTTCATGTCCAGGTAATCTATGAGGGTTCCCTCAAGAGCCGCAAGAGTCATCTTCTCAAGCCGCAGCGCCCTGGATAGAGGATGCTCACTCATCTTTCTTATGGCTTCTTTTGTTCCAACGGCAATTCCGGCCTGAGGACCTCCGAATAGTTTATCCCCGCTGAAAAGCACCACATCCGGCTTCGCCTTCATGATCTCCATAAGGCTCTGCTCCCTGACACCCCGGTTTCCCAGATTGGTCATAAGACCTCCGCCGTAATCGTAGATCACCGGGAGATTGTACTTATCACCCAGCTCTCTGAGTTCCGAAAGAGAAGCCTCCTCGGTAAAACCTACCATTTTAAAGTTGCTTTTATGCACCTTGAGAATTGCCCCGGTGTCCTCTGTTATGGCTTTTTCGTAGTCAGAGATCCGGGTCCTGTTGGTGGTTCCCACTTCTTTAAGGATCCCTCCGCTGAGTTCCATGATCTCCGGCACTCGAAAGCCCCCGCCGATCTCCACTAGTTCGCCTCTTGAGACCAGGATGTTTTTTCCGTGAGCTAAGGCAAAAAGACAAAGCAGCACCCCCGCGGCATTATTGTTAACCACTATAGCTGCTTCTCCACCGGTAATCTCAGTGAGAAGATCCTCCACATGGCTTTGTCTTGAGTTTCTGCAGCCCTTCTCCAGGTCGTATTCCAGGTTGGTGTAACCAGAAGCCGCAAGATCAGCGGCTTTTACTCCTCGCTCAGAGAGCACCGCTCTTCCAAGGTTAGTGTGAAGTACGATTCCGGTGGCGTTTACCACCCGGCAGATTCCGCCTCTTTCCAGGGTTCTGAGAGTTCTGACTGTCTCCTCAATGAGGGTATCCTTGTCCGGCGCCTCGTTAATCTCCCCGGAAAGGATTTTCTCCCGGTAATCCGCCACGAGATTTCTGACCGTATCCGCTACAGTTCTTGCGGAGAGCTTTTGGGTAAAAAAAAGGAGATGTTCATCCTGCAACATCTCATCTGTTTTCGGTAACTTCCTCAGTATTTCTTTCTTGTCGCTCATTCCCTGCACCTCCGGCATCCGAATATGATCAGCAAAAAGCGGAGGAGGCGGGAATCGAACCCGCCCGGGAAGCTCTCAACTCCCCACAACGGTTTTGAAGACCGCGAAGCACACCAGCACTTATCTGCCCCCGGATAAGCAAACTCCCGCTGCAAATCATAAGAAGTGCCCGATAGGCACGTTCTGAGATTGTACGCGGTCGCCAAAGTCCGGATTAAGCCGGAACCTTGGCTCGTCGCTTCTACAATAAAAAAATACGGGTGACAGGACTTGAACCTGCACGGTTGCCCACTAGAACCTAAATCTAGCGCGTCTGCCAATTCCGCCACACCCGCATTTCACAATAATAAAGTTATTTTAATTGAAAGCCGATTCTTTGTCAAACTTCCGTCTTCCCCAAAAGTGCAGAAGAACATACATGGCCAGGGTTCCTGTGAGCCAGAACCAGGTGGTGGGATTGCTGAACCATGTGGTGAAAAAGGACAACCCCAAATAGATGGCAATCTGACCGTAAAACATGACTGTAATGGGATTTCCAGAAGTATAGACTTTGCCGTAAAGCCTTTTGCAAAAAGCACCAAGTACCGCCGCAAAAGCTGCCACTCCCACAACTCCGAAATCATAATAGGCATCATAGAACAGGGTCACTGTGGTCAGCTCCTCCTTGGTAATATAGAGGATGGGCGCCACAAGTTCCGGATGACTGAACTTGAGCCCTGAAAGAGCCACTATAGGAAAAGCCATTCGGATCCCATAAGTGTGGGCCGGAAGCTGATTCACAAGGCAGTTGACATTGTCATAGTTGTTGGCGATGTACATGTAGGGCTGAGTGATAAAAATCGGGATATTCGGATTCTTCATCTCAAAGATCCCATTCAGGTAAGCCACGTCATGATGTCTGAAAACTGTAACGATAACATACAGCGGGATCATCACTGCAAGAAGCCCCGCCACCATCTTAACTGTAATTCTGCCGGAAACCAGCACATAGGTGCACACTGCAAATCCCACGGCAAAAAGCAGCTGAAACCGGGACACGCAGAGAAAAGGAATCGCCACCGCCGCAAAATTGCCAAGAGCCAGAATTCCCCATTTAAGGGCATTCATCTTAGGTTTCAGGTAAAAATAGATCACCGTCAGAGCAGGAATCAGAACACAGCTGATAGTAAAATAGTGAAGTCCGGTGACGTGAAATTCCGAGTAAGCGTGGGGCTTATCTGAGAATAGAGGCACATACCCAAGAATAGCCGCTTCTGCTAAAAAGCTGAGGATCGAACCACCCAAAAGTCCCGCGATACAAAAGAGAACTCCCCCGGAGCAGGTCTCCCGCTCTTTTGACAAGAAAGCAGGTTTTTCTTCCTGCTTATCCCCGGGCATAGCCTCGAAAGCCAGGATAAAGAACACATAGGCACAGAAAAATACCAACCAGGTTTTGGGGTTCCAGTCTGACTGAAGACGGCTGAGCTTTAAGGCAGAGATCCCCTCTCCTCCCACAAAAGCCAGAGAAAAGATTGCTCTCAGATCCACCGGATTTCTGTGCTTCCCTGCAAGATTAATATACAGCCACAAAGCAGCAAGTATCAGGCAGGCACCGGAAAAATAATAATGTCCCCGGGATGCAAAAAGCATGGACGCAGCATAGACCGCCGGATAAGGACCGTAGATTTTGGTTGATTCTATCACTTTATCTCTCATGTGAATTATCATACCCCCCTGCATTGTTTTTTTCAATGTGGTTGGTTTATGTTTTACCTTTTGCAAAAGAATCGCTATACTATGACACAGAAGGAAAAATCCGGAGGTCACTACTATGGAATGGATAAAGTATACAATACACACTACTGATGAGGCGGAAGATCTGGTCTGCGCTATGTTGGAGGAACTGGGAATAACCGGGGTGGAAATATCCGATACTGCTCCCATCCCGGAAGAGGACGCCGGACTGGAATTCGGCAATATACTGCCGAAAGCCCCCGAAAATGACCACAAAGCTCTGATTTCTTTTTACTTGGATAAGGATGAGGATCCGGAGATGCTCCTTTCAGAAATAAAAAAGGGGATACTAGAGCTCAAGGATTTCAACATCGATCCCGGAAGCGGGGAGGTAACCAGAGACACCACTAAGGATGAGGATTGGATCAACAACTGGAAAACATATTTTCACCAGTTCACTGTAGATGACATTCTCATCATTCCCTCCTGGGAAGATGCCGCTCCAAAAAGTGAGGCTTCTATGGTGCTTCGCATCGATCCGGGTACTGCCTTTGGCACCGGAAAACATGAATCCACCCAGTTGGCAATCAGAGCTCTTCGCAAATACTTAAAACCGGGAATGAAATTTCTGGATATAGGTACCGGCAGCGGAATTCTTTCAGTTATTGCGCTAAAGAGCGGGGCTTCCTACGCTTTCGGCACCGACCTGGATCCGGCTGTCGTTCCCGCTATCGCAGATAATCTCAGCCGTAACGATATTTCTCCGGAGGATTTTCCTTACGTTTTGGGAAATATCGCCAATGATCCGGAAATCCAAAAAGCCTGCGGTGACGGCTACGACGTTGTGGCCGCCAACATTATCGCCGAGATTCTGGCGGAGATCACCCCGGCAGTCCCTCAAAGACTCAAAAAAGGTGGAATCTACATCACCTCCGGCATTCTCACCACCCACGCAGACATTGTGCGTAAGGCCATGGCTGATGTGGGGCTTTGCATAATCGAGGAGAATATACTCGGGGAATGGGAAAGTATTATCGCTGTCAAAGAATAAACTTATACACAAGCGGATATAAAGAAATCTGTATTATCCCATAGATCTGAATCCAGGTCAGCCAGCAATCACGATGCTTTGTCTATACCACTGCCCAATCATCAGAAGTGCCCGATGGGCACGTTCTGAGATTGTATGCGGTCGCCAAAGTCCGGATTCTGCCCGGACCTTGGCTCGTCGCTAAACAATAAAACGGGGAGACTGCCTATTGCAGTCTCCCTGTTTTTATGGTTGGATATTCGACTGGAGTATATAGATGTTACTCTGATTTCTTAATTGCGTTTGGATTATCCACAACCTTGATTATGCCCTTCTTCCACATGATTCTTGAAGTAATGATAGCAATGGGAAGCATTGCAATAATGAGGAATCCGATAGCTCCGAAGAGAGATCCGCCGGTGGTGATTCTTACAAAAAGACAAATTACGGATACAAGTACGATTACGGGAATTACACCCTTTGTGCCGCCCTTAACGATTTTGTCTCCGGAACTGCTGTTAGAGAAAAGACCCAGGGTCAGAGAACCAAAAAGTGCAGGGATGATAAGGATAGCAACGGTCATAATTGAGGATACTGCAACAGCAACCGATGCGATTGCGTCACCCTCGGGAGTGTTCTGCTCTGTTTCTGAAACTTTAAGAGCATTTACCGCACAGGGAACCTTAAGGTTCATGATATTACCGGTGAGGAATACCAGGTATGAGGAGCTTCCAAGAATCGGGGTGTAGCTGAAAGCCTCGGAAATACCAACCGGAATATAAATAAGAAGGATACTGATCGTTGCAATATTGAACACTTCCCCAAAGCTGGGTATCGCATGGTAGTAACCAAGAACGATAAACGGAACCGCGATCATGTAAATCAACATGATGAAATCGTTAAGCCACTTGAGTCCCGGTTTTGAGGCAAGAATTCCCAGAACCACTGCAATAACAAGACCGGTGAGCATTACTGCCCCCTGGATCGTGTCACCGATAAGAAGAACAGGAACATAAACTGCAAAGAGGCAAAGGACTGTTGATGATTTGTTTCATAATACTAACCTCCCCTTTCTTTCATTGGAAAATGAAATAAAGCTATCTATGCTCCTCCAGCCATCTTGTGGCTGCATATGCATACACTGCGCTTCCGGAAGCAAGAGCTGCTTCATCAAACTTAACCATGGGGTGATGCTGAGGGTATTTGTAACCCTTAGCCGGTTCTCCGGCAGCAAGAGCTATCATTACCGAAGGAACCTCCTGGCTGATGTAGGCAAAATCCTCTGAGCCGGCAGATTTGTTAGCCTTGCCCTCTGACATTGCTGCCAACTGACCGGTAGTGAAGGATCTTCCGGGTCCAAGGAGCTCCTGCATGTATTTTGCAACGCTCTTTGAAACTTCCTTGTCATTGATGAGGCAAGGACACCCGCTTCCCCATTCCACTGAGGCACTTCCTCTGAAGGCTGCAGCAATTCCCGAAGATATCTCTTCCAGACGTCTCTTTACAAAAGCTCTCACCTCTTCATCGTAAGTGCGGATTGTTCCCACCATCTCCACTGTGTCGGCAATGGCATTTCCGGCCTTACCTCCGGCAATCTTACCTATTGTGAGAACTGCCTCATCCACCAGGGCCAGCTCTCTGGAGTTGATCTCCTGGAGTGCGGTCACGATGTGAGCCGCAATGTTGATGGGATCGACTCCGGCATTCGGCATGGAGCCGTGACAACCTTTGCCCTTGACATTGATGGTGAAATAATCAGCTCCGGGAGCACTTGTACCGCCGTCGGTTACGATCACTGTTCCTGCAGGAAAAGGCATTCCTGCCATAACATGTATCATAAGTGCACCATCCACTTTGGGATTCTCCAGTACTCCGGCCTGAATCATGTCATGGGAACCCTCAAAGGTTTCCTCGGAGGGCTGGAACATGAGTTTTACAGTTCCCTCTATATCATCCTCATGGGTTTTGAGGAGCCTGGCAGCTCCAAGCATCATGGCAGTGTGCATATCATGACCGCAGGCGTGCATGTTGCAGGTCTCAGATGCGAAATCTACATCCGCCTCTTCCTTAAAAGGGAGGGCATCCATGTCACCACGGATCATAAAAACCTTTCCGGGCTTTTTGCCCCCGGCGAGAACAACCAGACCGGCTCTTCCGCATTCCTGAGGTTCGTAGCCCATCTCCTCAAGTTCTTTCTTTACATAAGCTAATGTATTAGTAAGTTCAAAACCTACCTCCGCGTGTCTGTGGAGGTATCTCCTGTTCTCAACTATCCTGTCTCTAAATCCTTCTGCTTCCTTCAATAACTGTTCGCCATTCATCGATGATTCACCTCTCTATTTTAAGAATATTAAAGGAACTATTTTGTTGATATAAATTATACGAGTATCCCCACAGTTTTACAATTATTTTTATACAAAGTGCATAAATTTCGGTAGATTTTTACAGGTAAAATGATTTTTGGAATATTAGTTTCTTTTTTTGGAATAGAATGTTATTATTATGACAAATAACAACAAAACAGGAGCAACCTATGGTCTACCATATTTTGGTAATTACTACCAACTACCTCAAGCAATATGTAAAAGACACTCTCGGAGAACCTTCCGAGAAGATAGAATTCAGATTTGTGGAGTACGGATCTTTCGCCGAACTCAAGGATATATATAAGGAGCACGAGGACTGGGCTGATGGTATACTAACTACCGGAACAGTAATAAAACGGATAATAGAAATTGCTGTGAGTGGACCCTTAAAACCTATACTCTCCATGGATGCGGACAACGAGAGTTTTTATCGGGTTTCCCTGTCTCTCATGGTGGAACATCGATATCTGAATCCGGAGCGGGTTATTTTTGATGTATTTGTTAACTCAGAGCCCCAACCTTCCATTTTAAGGCTTTTGGAGAATCAGAATATCGCTGATGCTTTTCCTGCTTTTGCCAGATGGCTCTCCACAGCAACCCTGGAAGAACTCTACCGAATCGAGGAAGAGACACTGGAGCATATCCTAAGGCTCTGGAATGAAAGCCGTATCGACCTTGTCATATGCCGTTACAGCAGTCTGGTGCCAAGGCTTAAGGAACTGGGAATACCCTGTGTATACGCTAACAGCACGGATCAATACATCTTATCTATCCTGAACCAGCTGCTGTCTCAGATCAAAATTGCAAAGATCACTGCCCACGCCCCGGCAGTAATCTCCATCCTACCGGAAGACCCCGGGGCTCCAGCGTGGAGCAAGCGTCAGAGGGAATCCTTAAAAAGAACCTCTCTCAGTTTTGCAAAGAAGAACGATTTGAATCTCATTTTTCAGGACAACGATGAAGAGTTCATCATTGTCACCGAAAAGCTGGTCATCTCCTACCTGACCTGTGGCTTTAGAGAAAACAGTCTCAAGAACCATCTGGAGCAAGATCTTGACCTTAAACTCAGTATTTCTTACGGAATAGGCAACTCCATTACCGATGCATTAAACAATGCCGCAAGCGCCCGGGCTGCCTCCGGTATCTCCGGTTCCTCCTACATTGTTGACGAAGAGCTCCAACTGGTGGGCCCTTTAGATCCCGGAGAGACATCTTTGTCCGCCAGATTTCTCGATGAGCGCACTGATGCCATAGCAAGAAGAGCAAGCCTCTCCAGAATGACTATCCACAGGCTCTCCAGACTTATGATTCTCAGAGGTCAAAGAGAACTCACAAGTAATGATCTGGCAGACAGTTTTCACATATCCCTTAGGGGTGCCAATCGAATTCTCCAGAAGCTGGAAGCAACCGGTCTTGCCACAGTAATATTCAGAAAATCCAGCCATATGAAAGGGCGCCCCACCAAGGTGTACCGCATTGACCTGGATCAGGGATTATCAGAGATTTAAAGATCAAAACGCGCCGGAAACACCGGCGCGTTTGTATTATCGAATATTAACCTAAAATAGCCTTATCGTTAGCGAACTCTTCTCCGCTTACCTCCTCAAACTTGTGAAGCAGGTCTTCCACGGTAAGTCTCTTCTTCTCCTCACCCTTGATATCAAGAATGATATGACCATCCATCATCATGATAAGCCGATTGCCGTGGGCAATTGCATCTTTCATGTTGTGTGTGATCATGATAGTTGTGAGCTTCTCTTTGTTTACGATCCTGTCTGTGGTGTCGAGAACCTTCGCTGCAGTCTTGGGATCCAATGCGGCAGTGTGCTCGTCCAAAAGCAGAAGTTTGGGTTTCTGAAGAGATGCCATGAGCAAGGTGATCGCCTGTCTCTGACCACCGGAAAGAAGTCCTACCTTGGAGGTCATTCTGGTCTCCAGACCGAGTCCCAGTGTGGCAAGAAGGTTCTTGTACTCCTCCTTCTCTGCCTTGGTGATTCCCATGGCAAAAACTCTGCGCTTCTTACCTCTGCGCTTTGCCAGAGCCAGGTTCTCCTGAATTTCCATGGTAGCAGCAGTTCCGTTCATAGGATCCTGGAACACTCTTCCCAGATATGCTGCTCTCTTGTATTCCGGGAGCTTTGTAACATCCTCACCGTCGATAATGATCTGACCCTCGTCAACCGGCCAGACTCCGGCAATGGCATTGAGCATGGTTGATTTACCTGCACCGTTGCCACCGATTACCGTCACAAAATCTCCGTCTTCAAGGGTAAGGCTAACACCCTTTAAGGCAGTCTTCTCATTTACTGTTCCGACATTGAAGGTCTTATATACATTTCTGATCTCAAGCATATTATTTAACCTCCTTTGCAGCATACACGCTCTTGGGCTTGGTAAAATACTTCTTCTTCCAGTAAGGGAATGCCAGGAAGAGGGCAACTACCAGTGCCTGGAAAAGCTTAAGAAGGTCAGTGTCAACGCCAAGCCAGATAACGACCTGAAGAACAATAAAATAAATTACCGCACCGAAGGCTACTGCCACCAGTGAAAGACCGAAATTCTTGAAGATCTTGCCGAAGATCGCCTCACCGATGATGCAGGCCGCAAGACCGATAACGATGGCTCCTTTACCCATGTTAATATCGCAAAAGCCCTGATACTGAGAAAGGAGGGCACTTGAGAAAGCAACGATGGCATTGGAGATCATAAGTCCAAGTACCTTGTTGAGGTTTGTGTTGATACCCTGAGCCTTGGCCATGTTCTCATTACAGCCGGTAGCTCTGATGGATGATCCAAGCTCTGTTCCAAAAAAGAAATAAAGGAGCAGAATAAGAAGGGCGGCAAAGATCGCCACAATAAAAATGGGATTCTGGTAAAAAGGCACCCCTCTAACATGCTTCAAAGTGATAAGAATTTCTGAACCTCTGCTAAAAGGCTGATTAGCCTTGCCCATTATCTTGAGGTTGACACCCCAAAGAGCAAGCTGTGTCAGAATACCTGCAAGAATAGCGGGAATTCCAAAAGCGGTATGAAATATTCCGGTGGCAAGTCCCACAAGAAGTCCTGCGGCAACAGCTATCAGCATGGCAATCCAAACATTCTTTCCGGACTGAACCATCATTACACATACTGCCGCACCTGTACACATTGTTCCATCTACAGAAAGATCGGCAATATCAAGGACTCTGAAGGTGATATACACACCTATCGCCATTATTCCCCAGATAAGGCCTTGCGCCACTGCACCGGGCAAAGCATTCAATAAACTAGATAAAAGCATTGGACCCTCTCCTCAAACTAAAAATCTTCTATTTCAAAATAACCGGGAAGAGCTATAAAGCTCCACCCGGTTATTTTAGCTTAAATTGCTGCTTATATCAACATTACCCGTGAATTATTCTACAGTTTCGTATCCCTCAGGAATCTCGATTCCGTACTCAGCGCAAAGTTCTGCGTTAGCCTTCTTTGTGAACTGAGGAGCATACTCGATAGGCATCTCTTCGATCTTTGCTTCACCCTTGAGGATCTTAGCAGCCATCTGACCGGTTGCATAACCAAGGTCATAGTAGCTGATGGAAAGTGTTGCGATACCACAACCCTTACATATACCCTCTTCACCGGCAATAAGGGGAACCTTAGCGGGAACGATGATGTTCTTAATGATCTCTGTGTTAGCTGCTACTGTGTTGTCTGTAGGAGCATAGAGTACATCACAGGTTTCAACTGCAGATGTAACGATAGTTGCAAGATCGTTAGCTTCTGTGAAAGAGTACATCTCTGTCTCGTATCCATACTCTTCTTCAAGGCACTTAGCAACATTCTCTACCTGATAGAGAGAGTTTGCCTCAGCTGTACAGTAGATAAGTCCGACTTTCTTTGCATCGGGGAAGAAATCGTGGAGCATTGCTGCCTGCTCATCAAGGGGAGCAAGATCAGATGTACCGGAGATATTTCCACCTACAAGTCCGTCAAAGCCATCGATACCAAGAGCAACACCGTACTCAGTTACAGATGTGCCAAGAATAGGAATAGTGTCTGTGCCTGCTGCAGCTGCCTGAAGAGCAGGTGTAGCATTTGCAAGAATAAGGTCAACCGGCTTTGCAGTAAAGTCGTTAACGATAGTTGCACAGTAGTTAGGATCACCCTGTGCTACTTCTTCTTCAAAAGTTACCTTATCGCCTAATTCTTCGGTTAGAGCATCTTTGAATCCCTGAGTAGCTGCGTCAAGAGCCTCGTGCTGAACGAGCTGACAGATACCTACTGTATAGGAATCTTTCTCTGTTGAATCTGATGATGCTGAGCCATCACCTGAGCCGCAAGCTGCAAGGCTTAATACCATTGCTGCAGCAAGAGCCATTGCCAATAATTTTTTCATAATTCTTTGCCTCCATATATTATTCTATGCGTTAGTGCTTTATCACACTAAAGCAAACGACCTGTAATAAATATAAACACATACCGAATAAAAGTCAATGTTTTTATTGCTGAAAATCCCCCTATAATTTATATTATTTATAGTATGTTTTCATATCAATTTAGTTTCAGGGTTTTACTGTGGGTGGTTGCTGTTTCCCACAGGTTTTTTCTCAGAAAGGGACAGGTATCAGAAAAAATAATTGGAAAAAATCATCATTGAATTAAAAAACATTACCAAAACTTTTGGTAAGGACACTACTGTCATTAGAGATATCAATCTCAGTATTAAAAAGGGCGAATTTGTAACCCTTCTTGGTCCTTCAGGATGCGGTAAGACAACCATCCTGAGAATGATCGGTGGTTTCGAGGAGCCAACCTCGGGCGAGATTCTTCTCCATGATCAGAACATTAACCAATTGACACCAAACAAGAGACCGATTAACACAGTTTTTCAAAAATATGCACTTTTCCCGCATATGAATGTATATGAGAATATTGCTTTCGGTCTGAGAATCAAAAATCTATCACCGGAACAGATCAAAGAAAAAGTTAGCCATGTTCTAGAGATCGTAGACATGGAAGGCTTCGAGAAAAGATCCATAAGCACACTTTCCGGTGGACAACAGCAGCGAATAGCCATAGCGCGGGCTATCGTAAACGAACCGGAGATTCTTCTTTTGGATGAGCCTTTAGGAGCTCTGGACTTCAAAATGCGCAAAGAGATGCAGCTTGAACTTAAAGAAATGCACAAACAGCTGGGCATCACTTTCCTCTTTGTAACCCATGACCAGGAGGAAGCTATGACCATGTCAGACCGGATCGTTGTCATGGCCGATGGCAAAATCCAGCAGGAAGGCACTCCGGAAGAGATCTACCGAAAGCCGGTTAATGCCTTTGTAGCCGACTTCATCGGGGAGAGCAATATCTTCGTCGGAGAGACCCACGGAGGCAAAAAACTCTCATTTTGCGATACAGATTTCAAGTGCAACCAGAACTATCCCGCCGGATTGAACGTGGAGGTAGTTATCAGACCTGAGGACTTCACCATAACAGAGCCAAGCGAAGGCCTGATCTCCGGTGAGATCATAAGCTGCGTTTTTAAGGGAACATACTATGAAACTACCGTTCTTAATAATAAGAACGAATTTGTAATATACGATGATGAATCCTACAACGTGGGCGACACAGTAGGTCTCAGCATCAAACCTTCGGATATTCACGTAATGACCTCCTCCAACTCTCACAACCACTTCGTGGGAGAGTTTAACTCCAGAGGAGAGGTTACTTTTGCAGATATAACCTTAAAGCCGGATATCACAAAACTAATACCCGGCTCCTACTACGAGGATAATACTCTCTTTGACCAGAGTGGAAATGAAATTTCTCTCAACGGTGTCAGGGTAGACTGCTACTTTAAGCCCTCAGACGCGGATCTCTCCGATAATCCGGATGAAGGTCTTGTTCAGGGACGTATCGGAAGCATCATCTACCGAGGCGACCACTACAATTACACTGTCAGGAGCAATACCGAGGAAGAGTACTTCGTCAATGACGATTATCTCTGGAACACGGATGACCTTGTCAGCGTAATCATACCCGAAGAGAAAATTGAGTATCACATTATCGGTTAAGGAGTATAACAAATGAAAAAATCTGCCTGGAAATTCAGTGCTCCCTATGTGCTGTTCCTCGTACTGTTTGTTGTACTCCCTCTTTTGGTACTGTGCTACTACGCTTTTACAAACAGTTCAGGTCAGCCTACACTGAGCAACTTTATCGGGTTTTTCACAAACACCCGCGCCCTATCCACTCTGCTTTACAGCATCTGGATCGCCCTTGTCACCACCCTGGTGAGCCTGATCCTCGCCTACCCCACAGCCTACGTACTGGCCAGGGGACACCTTAGAAACGGCGATGTATGGCTGGTGGTCCTTGTAATGCCCATGTGGATCAACTTCACCCTCAGAGTAACGGCCCTCAAGGAGATCCTTAGCTTAATTGAAGGCAACCTGGCTTTCCATCCGTTTTTGAATTCCATCATCGCCATGACCTATGACTTTTTGCCTTTCATGATCATGCCGATATATACCGCACTTACAAAGCTCGATCCTCAGCTCTTTGAAGCGGCTTCCGACCTTGGAGCCACAAAGCTTCGTACCTTGCTTAAGATCGCCATTCCCCTTTCCATCCCGGGAATCGTGAGCGGTATTATGATGGTCTTCCTTCCCGCTATGACCAACTATGTTGTACTTGATATGGTCTACAACAGCACTTACATAATGGGAAGCCTCATCGGAAGCTACTTTAATTCCTATGACTGGAACAACGGAGCTATGATCTCAGTGGTGCTCCTTCTTCTTATTTTCTCTGTCTACAGCCTGAGCAGCAAGCTGGTTTCGGACAGAACCCAAAAAGGAGGTGGCCGCTGATGCTGAAGAACAACAAGACTTTTGCCGGAATCTGGCTCGCCACAGTGCTGGCGTTCCTTTATCTCCCGATTATTGTGCTTGCTTTTTACAGCTTCACAAGTTCCCCCATCATCGGTTCGGTGAGAGGTTTCTCCCTGAAGAATTACGTGACCTTGTTCACTACCCCGGACATCAGGAACATGATCATCGGCACATTAGTGCTGGCTCTCATTGTTTCCCTGATCTCCACCGTGCTTGGCACCCTGGGTGCAATAGGCACCTTCTACGGCAGCAAAAAACTCCGCACCGGAGTTGAGCTTGCCAACCAGATTCCTATTGTCAACGCGGACGTGGTTACCGGTTTCTCGATCTGCATCCTTTTGATCGTTCTTCTCGGCTCCACTAAGGACACCTTCCTTCCCCTTGTGATAGGTCTGGTATCCCTTTGTACACCTTTCGTGTACCTCTCGGTAATGCCGAGACTTGTACAGCTTGACCCCCACCTCTACGAGGCGGCTCTGGATCTGGGCTGTACTCCCAACATGGCTCTTCGAAAAGTAGTTCTCGTGGAGCTGGTTCCCGGAATACTCTCCGGATTTATGACCAGTGTCACCCTTACACTGGACGACTATTTTATCACAACTTACACCAAGCCTGCGGCTTTTGACACCATAAGCACCTATGTGGTTAACGCCACCAAGGGCGCTCAGACTCAGGTTAAAACCGCTCTTTGGGCCCTCTCCACCGTGTTCTTTATCGTGGTTCTGATCTCGATCATCGCTATGAACCTGAATGCCAGGAGAGCCGCTAAGATCAGAGAGGAGGAACTGAGATGAGAAAAAGATTAGTGCTTCTGCTGATAATATCAGTTATGGTCTTTTCTCTTTGGGGCTGCAAGAAAAAAGAAAGCGACGTCCTTGTTCTTCGAATCGCCAACTGTGAAGAATACATAGATGAAGGTGACTGGGATGAGGAGGAACTCATTGAGCTGGAGGACGGCACCGAGATAATCGGGGAGAACTCCCTAATTGATGATTTCGAGGCCTGGTATGAGGAAACGTACGGTATTGAAGTCCGGGTAGAATACTCCACCTACGGCACCAACGAGGATCTCTACAATCAGCTCACTGTGGGAAGCCAGTTCGATCTCGTATGCCCCTCAGAGTATATGATCATGAAGATGATGGATGAAGGCATGCTTCAGCCTTTTTCCGAAGAATTCTACGATGAATCTTCAGAACACAACTATTACATTAAGGGTGTTTCTCCATATATCAAGAATGTTTTCTCCTCTCTGGAGATGAACGGGGAAACTCTTGACAAATACGGTGCCGGATATATGTGGGGCACCATGGGCATTGTCTATAACCCCGAGATGGTATCTCAAAAGGAAGTAGAAAACTGGGCAATGCTCCTTAACGACAAACATTTTAAACAGATCACCATGAAGGACGGCGTCCGGGATTCCTATTTTGTTGCTCTGTGCATCCTGAATCAGGATCTTCTCATGGACAAATCTTTCAGGAGCCGCAGCGATTACGCAAAAGCTCTGGCAGAAGTTCTAAACGACACCTCCCAGGAGACGGTGGATAAAATTGAGGTGATCCTTACAGAGATGAAGGATAACTCTTACTCCATCGAGACCGACAGCGGCAAGTCGGATATGGTAACCGGCAAAGTAGTGGCCAACATGCAGTGGTCCGGAGATGCGGTCTACTCCCTGGATCAGGCAGAGGAAGACGGCGTTGAACTGGCATTTTCCGTTCCTGAAGAAGGTTCAAACATCTGGTTTGACGGCTGGTGCATGCTTAAGGCGGGTATTGCCGAAGATCAGAGAAAACAACATGCGGCGGAAGCTTTTATCAATTATGTTTCCCGCCCGGACAATGTTATCCGAAACATGTACTACATTGGTTACACCTCCTGTATTTCCGGAGGCGACAGCGATCTGATCTATCTTTTTGCCAAGTACTACTATGAGGCTGAGGATGATGTGGAAGAAGAAGTTGTGGAGTATCCCCTGGACTACTTTTTCCTGGGAAGGGATCAAGCCGATGCCGGTAAATATGTGATTGAAACGCCGGTTTCTCAGACCCGGCGGCAGCTGTTCTCCCAATACCCCACCGTTGAAGTGATTGACCGGTGTGCGGTAATGGGTTACTTCGACAAGGAGACCAATCAGAGGATCTCTCGCATGTGGACTAACATCCGCTGCTTCCATTTCTAAACCAACAAAAAAAGCGTGGCATTCCGGTTTTCACGGATGCCACGCTTTTGTGGTTTGATCATTTAGAATCTTATTTGTTCTTATTTACCTGCTTTTTGATAGTGCCTACACCCTCAACTACAAGGATAAGTGCAAGAACTACCATTGCCAGTGCGAAGATGAGCTGGAACCAGTCGCCCCAGAAAGCTCCGCCAGCAGAGATAAGACCAATCTTGATCTTAACAGTGATTACAAGGCTTGTGATAGTTGCAACCAGCATGAACGCCATGGGAATGTAGAACATCTTGTTGTTCTTTCCGGCATTTCCGAGCCAAGCACAAACTGCCAGAAGTGCGATACCTGCAAGAAGCTGGTTTGCTGCTCCGAAAAGTCCCCAAATCTGGCTGAGGGACATGAAGCCAAGTACAGAGCCGATAGTGATCATGAACACTGTGGAGAATACAGGGTGAGCAAGAAGCTTTCTGATTCCCTTTGCGTCTTTCCAGGTCTGCTCTCCTTCTTTTAAGAAAAGCTCTGAGAACATGAAACGGCTGAGTCGGGTTGCTGTATCAAGAGATGTAAGAGCAAATACGGAAACCGCAAGAGTTAAGAGTGCATAGATAACATTGTATACCTTTGTTGCCTCTACACTGAACATGCTTGCGATACCTGCCGCAAAAGCTGCGGAAGGTGAACCGAACTCGCCGCCGGTGTACTTCTTATATACAACGCCTACTGCGATAAGTGCGATGACACCTAAAGCTGACTCGATGAGCATTGAGCCATAACCGATCGCTTTTGCATTCTTCTCACTGTCAAGCTGCTTCGAGGTTGTACCGGTAGCGATAAGGCTGTGGAAACCGGAACAAGCACCGCAGGCAACTGTGATAAACAGCATGGGGAACATGAATGTTCCCTGGACAGGCTCCCAGGAAGTGAATGCCGGGATGGCAAACTCAACTCGTCCGTTAAAAGCACAAACCAGGATACCGACAAGAGCCAGAGCCATCATTCCGTAAAGCAAAAAGCTTGAGAGATAATCTCTGGGCTGAAGAAGCACCCATACAGGAAGCAGTGATGCGATAGCAAGATAAACTGCGATGAAGATGATCCATCCGGTTCTGCTTAATGCGAAACCACAGTTAAGGCCGAGAACTGTGATGGCAACGATACCAATAATACCGCCGATTGTTGCAGGAAGAACTCCAACACCGAAACGGTTTGTCACAATACCGTAAACAACTGCAAGAAGAATGAAAAGTACGGATACGATAGCAGTTGTCTGGTTACCTGTAGGATTACCAACAAATCCAGTGCTTCCGCCATTGGAGAAATCAGTAAAGAATGTTCCGGCAACAACGTTTACGAAAGATGCAATAACAAGGATTAGTACGAGAACTGAGAAAAGAACAAAAAGTCTCTGAGCTCTCTTACCCATTGAATCCTTGATGATCTCACCTACGCTCTTACCGTCGTGACGGATAGATGCAAAAAGTGAACCAAAGTCCTGAAGTCCTCCGAAGAAGATGCCTCCGATCACACACCACAGGAATACGGGTACCCATCCGAAGATAGATGCCTGAATAGGTCCGTTGATAGGGCCTGCACCGGCGATAGATGAGAAATGATGTCCCATAAGTACTGCCGGCTTGGCAACAACGTAGTCCATACCATCGGCATGCTCAATAGCGGGTGTTGTACGCTTGGGATCAATACCCCACTGCTTACACAGCCAGCCGCCGTAAAAAACATAACCGCACAGCAGAAGAACAATTGCTGCAATGATGATTAATAATGCTGTCATTGTTTTCCCCTCCTTATTGGTTAAACATTTATTGTATTAATATGTTTTTGAACAATTTCTTCAAAAGTGCTCCCTGCCGGTTAAAAGTAAGCCGGCCGCTCTCGCACTCGATCAAAACGATACTGTTTCTTGAAAATCCCCAGAGCCCCATTTTGTAACTCTTGTAATGGTTGAGCTTTTTAACCTGATTTCGTGCTTCCTTTGTGGCACTGTCACAGATGATCACAAGGGCCACATCAGAATTCTTGTGTTCCCCGTGAGGTTTAACATCCTTAAGACCTTCCTCCCAGGCTTTCTCGTCAAACTCTCTAACCTCAGCATCGGTAAGTTCTCCCGCCTCTGCAAAAAACAGCTTCTCGTTGGACTCTGTCTCTCCAATTCTTGCACTCTTCACCAGGAAGTACTGTTCATCGTGGGAATGAAAATTCGCCTCCGCAAAAAAGGGAGGCGTGGGTTCTTCAGTTTTCACATCATAATATGCTGTGTAAGCCCGAAGGACTTTATCAATTATTTCTGATTTATTCATACTTTTTTTAGATTTATAGCTATTTTTTTATCAAATATATAAAAACAGGTATGAGTATAATACTCATACCTGCGGATTTCAAGGCGTGAATCACAAAAAAATCACATAAATACAAAAAAATTTCACAATCAGATACTTTCAATAACCTTACTTTTCATAAGTGAAATTTCTTTCACTATTGTCTCAATATCTGCCCGGCTTATGCCGTCGTAATGCACTCCCGCTTCTACCACTGCCGGGAAAAGCCCTGCCTCAATAAGACTTTTTGCAAAGTCCTCACTCACCACTTTCTCTTTGTGTGTGGGAAACTGAATGGTCTCGTAGTTTCCTGCCGTATCCACAATGGTCACTGCTCCGATGTGAGCCAGATCCCCGCCGAAAATACTCACGTGAACTCCTTTATCCAGCTTCCAGTATCTTATGGTGATGGTTCTTCCAAGAACCTCTCTTTGAATCTCTCTCATGACGATTACCCCTCAATATTTATCAAACACTCTTCAGCAGATCTATCTCATCCCGGGTGAGTTTTCGATACTCTCCCTCCTTCAGGGAAGAATCCAAACTCAAAGGTCCCATGGAAAGCCTTTTTAGATAAACTACTTCTCTTCCGAAAGCCTCAAACATTCTTTTGATCTGATGATATCGGCCTTCCTTTATTGTAATGGTTCCCCGGATCATGGAATCGGAAAAATCCACCTCACAGGGCATTGTAGGCTCCTCATCTCCAATATCCACTCCCTTCTCCAGGATCATAAGATCAGCTTCTGTTACAGGGGCATCAAGCTCCACCAGGTATGTCTTCGGAACATGGTGTGCCGGGGAGAGAAGCCTGTGGGAAAGGATTCCGTCGTTGGTAATAATCAGAAGTCCCACCGTATCCTTATCCAGCCTGCCCACGGGGAAAAGATCTTTTCTTATCCTCTCATCAATGAGATCCACCACTGTGACAGCCTTTGGATCCCTTGAGGCAGAGATCACCCCGGCAGGTTTATTCAGCATGTAATACTCTTCTTTTGCATAGAAGATCTTCTGACCGTCTTTATCTATCTCATCCATGGAGGGATCCAGCTTAAACTCCGGTTTCAAGATAACTTCCCCATTCACCCGAATCCTGCGGCTTTTGATAAGCTTCTTCACCTCACTGCGGGTTCCCACGCCCGTCTCACAAAGGACCTTGTCCAGTCTTTCCATATTGCTATCCTTTCTTTTTGAATGACTCTTAGATTATACATTATTTGCCCTTGGAAACCAAATGAAGTAAAATAACTCCTGGAGGATCACAGAATGAATCTTTACTTATGTGAGAAGCCTTCCCTGGCCAGAAACGTAGCCCAGGCCTTAAAGACCACCGGCAAAAACCTCTCCTACAAAGGAGATCGGACCAATGGCTATTACGAAGGCAGCAACGATATTATCGCAGCACTTTACGGTCACCTTATGACCCTTAAAGATCTGGAAGAATACCCCGGCATGGACAGATACCGTACCGAATCGGGCAAAGCCCATTGGATTCTTGAGAACCTGCCCTTTTTACCGGAAAAATTTGAATACAAAGTAGGCGAAGGCAACAGCCGTAAGCTAAAAAGCCTTATCGCCCTCATTAACGATGACAAAGTGGATACCATCTATCATCTCGGCGATGCGGACAGAGAAGGTGAGATCATAGTAAGAAACGTGCTAGATGCCTCAAGAACCAAAAAGCCAGTGCTCAGAGTCTGGCTCTCCGCGGAGACCACTGGTGCGATCCTTGAGGGAATCCGGGAAGCTAAGCCGGATAAAGAGTATGATGCTCTGGCAAGAGCTGGCTATCTCCGGACTTTCATGGACTGGGATTACGGAATCAACCTAACCCGATTCGTCACCCTTAAGAAAGGGGAGCTGCTCCATGTGGGCCGGGTCTCCTCCTGTATGGCCAAGGAAATCTACGACAGGGAGATGGAGATTCGGGCATTTGTTCCTCAGAAATACTACCAGGCGGAGTCAAAGGCAGGGGGAGTCGATCTCACCGATCCGAAACGTTTCGACTCTAAGGAAGAATGTGAGAAATACTGCCGGATGCTCAACTCCGGTGCCGGAAGAGTCACGGATAAGAAGACGGAGCGCACCACGGTGCCCAGTCCCAAGCTTCACTCCCAGAATACTCTTCAGTCCACTATGAACAAGGACTTCAGCTACTCTCCTTCCGACACCTTAAAGTATGCTCAGAGCCTTTACGAGAACGGTTATATCTCCTACCCCCGTACCAACACTCAGTATCTGAACGAGGGGGAGAAAGGCAAGATCAATATTATACTCAAAGCCATTAACGCTGCCACGGATAACGGTCTCACCCCCAAAAGCGGTAAGTGGCTTTACGACGACAACAAGGTTGAGGGACACTCAGCCTTAAAGCCCACAGAGAAACTGCCCGGAAAGCTTTCCGTCGGAGAAAAACGGGTCTATGAGGCCGTTCTCCGTCGTTTTCAGGCGGTCTTTTGCAAAGAGCCCTGTCTTGAAGATCGGACAAAACTTGTGATTCAGGTCACGGATCCGGAAGATAAGATCCTGGCCACCTTTACCCTTAATGGAAAGATCAACGTTTCTCCAGGTTGGAAGAAGTATGAGAAGGGCGGCGAGGAGAAGCTTTTGCCCCCGCTGAATGTAGGAGATCCGGTAGAACTGTCTTTTTCCCCGGTGGAAAAAGAAACAAAGCCCCCGAAGCACTACACCGTTACCACCTTCAACGACTTCCTGGTCAACCCCTTCCGCAAAGCCCAGATCGACGAGTCCGACGACGAATTTTACAAGCAGCTGATGAAAGGAACCGAGATAGGCACCACTGCCACCAGAGCACCTTCCATAAAGCAGCTCATAGACCGGGGTTATCTCACCCTCACAAAGAAAGTCTACGGCATCACGGACAAGGGAATCACCCTGATAGAGACCTTAAAACAGCTTGGAATCGATGTGGGAGTTCAGAAGACCGTGGATATGAACCGACGTCTCGTGGCGGTGAAAAACGACGAGATGGAGCTGAAAAGTGCCCTCCAGGAGACAGAAAACGAGATTCGGGAGGTCATAGGCAATTCCAAAGGTGTAACCATCCCCGGAGAAAAGGAATCAACTATTCAAAGAGAACCCCTTTGCCTTTGCCCTCGATGTAAGAAAGGTCAGATCAGGGAGTGGCAGAAGGCTTTTTCCTGCACCGACAAGTCCTGCGGATTCACTCTCTGGAAGAGCGCCCCCAAGGGTATGCTGAAGAATACCACCATCACCTCTCAGATGGCAAAGGATCTTATCTCAGGGAAATCAGTGAACGCCTACTCTCTTTGGAGTGAAAAGAAGCAGAGATCTTTTTCCGGAAGGCTCCGCCTGGAAGACACCGGAACCTATGTAAATCTGAAGCTTGATATCTGAACAATACAGAGGCATTACATATGAAAAAAGGAAACATAATCGTACTTGATATTGGCACCACCACCGCCAAAACCACCGTTTTTGACCTGAAAGGAAACACCCTTGCCTTCGACAGTGTCCCTTACGGATTTTTGGAGAAGCCCTCCGGTTTTTTCGAGCAGGACCCTGAGGAAGTCCTTTTAGCAATTTATGGCGGAGCAAAAGGAGCGATCGAGGCCGCCAGGAAAAAATCCCTCGACTTTGATCCCATCGTAATCTCCATTGTGTGCCAGGGTGGCTCCGTGATTCCCTGCACTGTCGATGGGGATCCGGTCTACCCCATGATCACCTGGATGGATAACCGGGCAAAAGATCTTGTTCAAAAAATCGACAGGGAGCCTTTCGGGGATGTCATCAAAGCCAAAACCGGCCGCAGACTTCAGGCGGGACTGCCTCTGGCCATGATCCTTTGGATGAGAGAAAATGAACCGGAGATCTTTGCAAAAGCAAAGCGATGGCCTTGCCTTAATGATTTTGTCATCAATAAGCTGGTGGGAAGTTCTATAACGGATCCCTCCGCTGCAGGACTATCCCAGCTCTACAATGTAAGGGACAATACCTGGGATGAGGATCTCCTTCGCTATGCGGGTCTGGATCTTTCGGCAGTCTCTAAGTGCCTTCCCTCCGGAGCCTTATGCGGTAACCTCCTTGATGCTCCGGCAAAAGCCATGGGCCTGCCTGCTGGAATTCCCGTTCTCAACTCCATGCACGACAGAACCTCTGAGGCAGTGGGCCTTGGAAGTTTTCACCCGGGAGACTCCTGGATCGGAACCGGAACTGCCTGGGTGATCTGCTCCATTTTGGAGGATAAGGAGGAAAACTCCGGACTTGAGACCAACTATCACGCCCTTCCCGGACTAAAGATCGCCTCAAATCTGGTAGGTGGAATCGGCACCTCCGTTGAGTGGTGGATTCCGGAACTCATGAAGCGCAGAAATCTTCCGGACCGAAAGTCCGCCTTAAAGGAGATGACTCTTTTGGCAAAAGAATCCCCGGCCGGGGCAAACGGCGTCTTTTTCCGGGCTTTTACCGGCAAGGGCAACGAGGGAACCTTTCAGAATGTGAAGGACTCTAACACAGATGCCGACTTTTGCAGAGCTGTTTATGAGTCTATAGTCTTCGACTTCAAAAAGACCTATGAGAACTTTACCTCCAAAGCCCCGGTAAAAGGCAGCCTCACCCTGGTGGGAGGTGCGGCAAGGAGCAGTTACTGGCCTACTATCATCTCGGAGATTCTTGGTGTTCCCATTAAAGTCAGCACCTATGAACACGATGCCACCTTGGGAGCCGCAATTCTTGGGGGTGTGTATCTCGGACTTGGAGATAATGTGGAGGAGGTTTTTGACCTTTTCAAAACCGGACGCCGGAATGTAACACCCGATTCTGAAAAATCGCTATTATATGAAGAAATCTACAGAAAGTATAGTATAATGTAGAGGTATGTAATATAATAAAAGCAGGTTTAGAAATCATGTTTCCTGTTAGGAAACAAAGAAGTATTATTTTATGGAGGATAGACATATGTCAAAACCAGTTATAGCAATTACTATTGGTAAGAAAAACTATAACCGCCTCATTCGTGACGAAGAAATAACAAAACTGGAAAGCTTTGCAACACTTATTCACCATGAGGGCGAAGAACCCGCTACGAAGGAAGATCTCATTAAGCTTCTTCCCGAGGCCGATGCAGTTATCACCAGCTGGGGTGTTGCAAGAATAGATAAAGACGTTCTTGACGCCGCTCCCCGTCTCAAGGCCATGGTACACATGGGTGGAAGTGTTAAGCGAAATGTCTGCGACGAGATGTTCGAACGTGGAATCATCGTAATCGGCTCCAGCCCGGTTCTGGCTGAGACCGTAGCCGAGACAACCCTTGGAATGATGATCATGGGCCAGAAAAGAGCAGGTGCCCTTAACCGAACCATCAGAAACGGCGGTTGGAGAGAGTCTGAATGCTGGCCTGCCAGAGAGCTCAGACATAAGACTGTAGGTATTGTTGGGGCCAGCCAGGTTGGAAGAAATATCATCCGTCTCCTTGAGCCCTTCAGATGCCACATCCTGGTTTACGATCCCTACCTTGACGAGGAAGGAGCAAGAGAGCTTGGAGCAAGAAAAGTCGAGCTCATGGAACTCGCCAGAAGATGTGATATCTTAAGCCTTCATGCACCCTTAAACGCTCACACCGAGAAGATGATCAACAAGGATGTTTTTGCGGTTATGAAAGATGAAGCCCTCATCGTCAACTCCGCAAGAGGCGATCTCATTGATGAACCCGCTATGATCGAGGAGCTTCAGAAGGGACGTTTCTACGCATATCTGGATGTATGTGCTCCCGAACCCCCTGCGGCTGACAGCCCTCTCCGCACTCTCAACAATGTGGATCTCATTCCCCACATTGCCGGCTGTATTGAGGACTGCACCGATCTCACAGACCGGGCTGCGGAAGAACTGGAAAGAGTATTCAAGGGAGAGAAACCTCTCTATCGCATCACAAAGCAGATGTTTGACCGCATCAGCTAACAGATACTGACATAATATAAGGTACCTGAAGAGCCCTGACCTTAAGAATTTGAGGCAATGACTTGACAGGTACCTTATTTTTACTATTTTGTAGATTTGCGAATCAGATTGACAATTGGAACCAGTGCTCCGAAAAGAACACCGGCTATTGGCCAGATGATCCAGGTAATCGCCCATTTCATTGTGATAAAGCTCCAGGCAAGATATCCGGCGGTAATCAGCATCCAGTAGATCGTCGCAAAGACCTCGGTGTTTTTCTCTTCCTGTTTTTTCTCCGGAGTGTAATCTCCTTCCTCAAGGAGCATATCAAAGCATCCCATAACTATACCGGCATTGACGATTCGATTCACTCCCGTGGCTACCATAAGAAGAAGGAGGCTGACCATAGCCACTGTAATATGCTCAGGAGCCTCAAGCACTCCGGTGCACACCACCGGGATAACGCTCACGATACAGAGCACTACTCCCAGGGCAATGGATAAAGTAAAAGTGTTTCTATAGGCGAGCTTTTTCTCTCTATATTTGCCGCTCACACCATACTCTGTCTCAATATACTCTTTCTCCAGATACTTGAAATCCTCATCTCTTGAGCCTGTAATAATAAAGATCGCTACAGCTCCCGCCACCAGGGCAAGAAGCGTGAACATTCCTATGAATGCCGCAACTTCTTCACTTATTCCGATTATTCCCGATTCAGCAAGTCCACAAAGGAAAATGAGAAGTGCCGGAGAGGCAATGCACATGGATACTCCAAGGGCAATTCTGGAACTCTTGTGAAGATTATACTCGTAGAAGTCATCCGCCTCCTGCATTGTGACTCTCCTCACAACTGTCCCATCGGCAAAAGCTTCATTTACACTTTCATTACCCATGAGGACTTCGAGTTCCAACTCATCTCTAAGGAGGTAGTCGGTAGTAACCCCAAAGACCTCCGCCAGCTTAAGTATTTTGGCCAGGTCGGGAACTGACTGAGCTCCCTCCCACTTTGAAACCGACTGCCGGGATACATTTAATTTCTCCGCCAGTTCTTCCTGGGACCAACCGTTCTTTTTTCTTTCATTGATAATCTTATCTGCAAGAATCATTGTACTAATCCTTTCCTCGAAAACTGTTTGATCTGTTATCCAAAAACTACCAGTTTTCACGATTGCACACAATATTGCCGGCTTTTCAATTTGTCAACTGCCGGTTGCACAGGCTTTACATTTCAAAAAAACACTGACTCTCTTAGATTATAAACTAAAAACAGCTGTCCTAGAACTCTTTTGCTTCTATTATACTGATGCTGATCGCCATGGAAATGATCACACCCACTATTGAAACCAGAAGCAATATTCCAAGGATCGCCACGTCTCCCATCTTGTCGATTGCTGTCCCGATTTTAATAAGAACTTCCTCAGAAAAAAGCTGTCTTCCGATCATTACCAGGCCTCCCATCAATCCAATGATAACACAGGTAATGACTCTGCCCTTATCTGCTCCGAATTTGTACTGTACCGGTATCACCAGCGCAAGAAACAGCGCAAAAACGGGAATCAGAATCGTAAGACCGGGTAAAACCTCTGAAAAGATGATCGAATCATGCCGTATAACTGCAGCTGCCACAAAAGCACAGACACCGAGCAGGAATCCGCAAGCCAGACATATTCCTCCGGAAATATATCTGGAGAGAACAAATTGCTTTCTGGAAGCCGGCAAAGTCATAAGGAAAGCTACTGAGTTGTCAAACTCATCATAATTTGCCAGGGACATCACAAAAGAACAGGACAGTATGGTAACATAGCCGGCAGCAAAAAATCCACTCTGAACGTATCCAAGCAATACACCCATTACCGCAAAAAGAACAAATAGCCTTCTTCTCAAAAGGAGCAGACGAATATCTTTTTCAATAAGGCCTCTCATATTACCTACCTCCTGTCATCATAATGATAAGATCGTCAATGCCACTGTTCTCAACCACGGCATTGGGATAGTTCTCCGCATAAAACTGCTTCGCACTGGTGAGACATTCATAGCCAAAACTACCTTTGCGGCTGCACAGAATATACTGCTTATCCAGATCTTCATAGTCCTCATCTCTCACTTTGACTACCCCGTAGTAATCTAGAATGTTTCCGGTCTCCTCATGAAGAAGTATCCTGCCATTGTCGATCATGTAAATCTCGTCGCTGATATTCTCAATATCAGAAGCAATATGGGAAGTGATCAGAATGGAGCGTCTCTCGTCTTCTTCCATGAATTCCCGGAGAAGATCCAGAATATGATTTCTCGCATCTACATCCAATCCGGCGGTAGGCTCATCCAGCACAAGGAAGTCTGCCTTGTGGGTTATGGCGTTAAATACTCGGATCTTGGTCTTCATACCTGTGGAGAGCTTTCTCAGCTGTTTCTTAGTATCTATGCGCTCCTCTTTGCACAGTCTTCTGTACAGTTCTTCATTGAAGGAAGGATAAGCCTTCCGGAGAATACGTATAACATCCTCCACAGACAGCTCGTTGGAAAAACCGGAATCTGCCAAGGTCACTCCGATCCTCAGCTTCTCCTCTGCAGTGAGTCGGTCAGAGGAGATTCCAAAGATCTCGGTACTTCCTCCGTCCGGCCTTATCATCCCCAAAATCGCCTTGATAAGAGTAGTCTTTCCGGCACCGTTCTTACCGACAACCGCAGTTACTCTGCCTTCAACTGCTTCCATTGAAATATTGAGCTTAAAGCCCCCGTAATTCTTCTGCAAATTATCTACTTTAACCATTTCTCCACCTCTTGGCATCAGATCTCCAATAATACCTCAAGCATATCTCTGATCTCGTCATCTCTCATCCCCACCAGTCGGGCTTTATCCACCACAAGTGACATCTCATCTTCTACAGCCTTTCTCCTGGCTTCCATAGCCATACTCTTGTCTGCTGCCGCCACGTAAGTGCCCTTGCCGTGGACTGTCACCGTAAAGCCTTCACTCTCCAAGGCATCGTAGGCTTTCTTAACTGTGAGGGCGCTGATCTTTAATGTTCCCGCTAAGGAACGGACTGAGGGAAGGACGTCTCCCTCCTTAAGTCGGTTTTCGATTATCTCTGTCTTGATCTGATCTACTACCTGTTCGTAGATCGGAGTCATAGATGAGTGATTCAATATGATCTGCATTTTTCACCTCCTAAACCCATAAACAGAATATAACAGTATATAACTGTTGTCAACTGTTATATACTGTTATATTCAAAAAAATATTGATTTGCTTATCGGAGAAAAAGTGGAATGTTATTAAAGTTGTGCGAATTCCTGAAAATCCACGTTATCGAAAGATAAACCCTCTGCCAGATCTTTAAGGGTGATACCCGAGAAGAAATTTTTTACTATCCGGTCAAACTCCATCCACATGGGAAGCGTCTTACAGTGTCCGGCTCTGGGACAATCCTCTGCTGCTTCCTCGAGACAAACTACCGGGGACAAGCTGATTCCGGTGGCATACAGTATCTCAGAGATCTTATATTCCCCTGGATCTCTGGTCAGCTTGTAGCCTCCCTTCTTTCCGCTGACTCCAACTACCAGCTTCTCCTTAACCAGAAGCTTTACAATGGCCTCAAGATATTTCTTTGACACTTCCTGTCTTTCGGCTATGTCGTCTAGTCTTATGTATTCATCTGAACTCTGCTCAGCAAGGTCCACCATCAATCTTATGGCATATCTGCCTTTTGTCGGGATCATATCATTGCCTCCTCTCTATTACCTATAATACTGTAGTGTAAATAGGAATTCAAGTTTTATGGGAGTTATGAAAAAAACAATCTTTTTTTACTTTTACCTATTGACTTAATAGGTTAATGGGTGTATTATTCGATTATCATATAACAATGCCTTTGACATTGCAGATGTTGAAATAGTAATACAGAAAGGTTTTGAAGGAACAACGAGATGAAAGTTTATTCAACAGTAGACCAGCTTATTGGAAAGACACCCTTAGTAGAACTCACTAACACAGAGAAAGCCAACGACCTCAAAGCCAGGGTCATTGCCAAGCTTGAATACTTTAACCCTGCCGGTTCAGTCAAAGACCGTGTAGCAAGGGAGATGATTGACACTGCAGAGGCAGACGGAACCTTAAAAGAAGGATCAGTGATTATTGAGCCCACTTCAGGAAATACCGGAATCGGACTTGCCGCTGTTGCTGCTGCAAGAGGCTATCGCATCATCATTGTAATGCCTGATACCATGAGCGTTGAACGTCGTCAGCTCATGAAAGCCTACGGTGCTGAATTGGTACTCTCCGAGGGCGCCAAGGGAATGAAGGGAGCTATCGCCAAGGCGGAAGAACTTGCTGCAGAGATTCCCAACAGCTTCATTGCTGGTCAGTTCATAAACCCCGCCAACCCCGCGGCTCACAGAAAATATACCGGACCTGAGATTTGGGAAGACACCGATGGCAAGGTAGATATCTTCGTGGCAGGTGTAGGTACCGGCGGTACCGTTACCGGCGTTGGAGAATACCTC
>JAQYAH010000019.1 GCA_029227635.1 Clostridiales bacterium | reverse complement strand
TCAAGGAAAAGGAAAAGTTCCTTCTCGTAGGTATTTACTGACTCAACAGGGATCCCTGCAAGCATCTCCTTTGTTACCGCATAGATGATGGCAACCTGCTTCTCAACGGGAACGGGAGCGTTCTGACCCTGCTTTAACACTTCCACGATACGGGCACCCTGATCCAGGCGGGCCTTGGTATCCGCATCCAGATCGGAACCGAACTGAGCGAAGCTCTGAAGCTCTCTGTACTGAGAGTAGAGAAGCTTTAAGGAGCCGGCTACCTTCTTCATGGCCTTGATCTGAGCGTTACCACCTACTCGGGATACGGAGATACCGGGGTTGACCGCCGGCATGATACCGGAGTGGAAAAGCTCGGTCTCAAGGAAAATCTGTCCGTCTGTGATGGAGATAACGTTTGTGGGGATGTACGCCGAAACGTCACCGGCCTGAGTCTCAATGATAGGCAGTGCCGTGAGGGATCCGCCGCCGTGCTCGTCATCCAGCTTCGCTGCTCTCTCAAGAAGTCTTGAGTGGAGGTAGAAAACGTCACCGGGGTAAGCTTCACGTCCGGGAGGTCTTCTGATAAGAAGGGAAAGTGCACGGTAAGCAACCGCATGCTTACTGAGGTCATCGTAGATTACAAGGACATCCTTGCCCTTATACATGAAGTACTCACCCATTGCACAGCCTGAGTAAGGTGCAATGTACTGAAGCGGACTGGCCTCGGATGCGGTAGCCGCTACAACGATGGTGTAGTCCATGGCGCCGTTTCTTGTGAGGTTCTCCACAAGAGAAGCAACTGTGGATCTCTTCTGACCGATAGCTACGTAGATACAGATAACATCCTTACCCTTCTGGTTGATGATAGTATCTGTTGCGATTGTTGTCTTACCCGTCTGTCTGTCACCAATGATAAGTTCTCGCTGACCTCTTCCGATGGGGATCATGGAGTCAATGGCTTTGATACCGGTCTGGAGAGGCTGGTGTACGCCTTTTCTCTCACAGATACCGGGAGCCGGGCTTTCGATGGGTCTGTATTCTTCTGTAACGATTGGACCTGCGCCGTCAATGGGCTGACCGAGCGCATTTACTACTCGTCCGATCATTGCGTCGCCGACAGGAACGGATACAACACGTCCTGTACGTTTTACTGTCTGGCCTTCGCCGATCTTATCGTCGGAGCCAAACAATACAATCGATACGCTGTTTTCTTCCAGGTTCTGTGCCATGCCGAAGCTGCCGTCCTCAAACTCCAGAAGTTCTCCGGACATGCAGTTGATAAGACCGCTGGCACGTACAATTCCGTCACCTACTGTGAGAATAGTTCCGGTCTCGTTCTGAACGATAGTATTCTCATAGTATTTGATCTGGCTGCGGATTACCTTGGAAATTTCTTCAGGTTTTAATTGCATGTTATCCTCCAGCCGCGCATATGCGCGTTATTCAATCAACTTATACTACAAGCTCACTGAGCTTTCTTGAAATACTGTCAACCCTTGCATTGACGGTGCCGTCCAGAGATTTTCCCTCCAGTTCGACTTTGATACCGGCAATCATCTCAGGGTCAACCTTCTCGATGATCTCGACAGTCTTGCCGCTCATCTTCTCAAGTTTTTCTTTAAGTGCCCCTCTCTGGCTGTCAGTTAAGGCTACCGCACTTGTGATAACCGCTTCACAGATATTGTTGTCCTTATTGAAGCGGGCGATAAACTCATCGGTACATCCTGGGAATTCCCTTATCAGCCCTCTCTCACAGAGCAGCTTCAGGAAATTGACCAGGTACTTCTCAGCCTGGGCGCCAAAAGCCTCATCGATGAGTCCCACTCTGTCCTTCTTGGAAATGGAAGGCTCACTGAGCAAAGTGAAATAGTCGGGATTCTCTCTGAAGAGGGCTTTGATTTCTTTCATCTGTTCGAGCATTACTTCGGTGAGGTTCTCTTCTTTAGCTAGATCGTAAAGACTTCCTCCGTATACTCTGGCCTCATGGGTCATGACACATCACCTACATTCGCAATAAACTCGTCGATCAGCTTTGTATGATCTTCTTCATTAATTTCTCTCTCGATAACCTTGCCTGCAATCTCCACCGCCAGATCACCGATCTCATTTTTGATCTCATTAACTGCCTTGCGCTTCTCCTGAGCGATGTCGCTCTCCGCCTTAGCCTTCATGGCATTAGCCTGACGAGCCGCATCCCTTAAGATCTCCTCGCTCTGGAGGGAAGCTGTCTTCTGAGCCGAAGCAACGATCTCGCCGGCCTTCTCTCTGGCCTCGGAGATACTATGCTCATATTCATTCTTCATGGCAAGGGCTTCCTCTTTGGCCTTGACAGCCTCCTGGATCTCGGCATCCGCCAGCTCCTTGCGCTTCTGAAGCATATTGTTGATGGGCTTAAACAGAAAACGCTTAATGAGATACATCTGGATAAACAGATTACAAATTGTTGCTACGAAATTCCAGGGAATTATCGTAACCAGATCCTGATGCATATTCTACCTCCTGTTTTCATTAACCTACTGCCGGAATAAGGCAGCTATTATGAAAGAAGGTTCATGAATGTTCCGGGTGCAACGAAGATGAGAAGAAGGCCGGTAACGAAACCGTAGATACCTGTTGTCTCTGCGATAGCACATCCAAGGAGCATTGTTGACTGAACTTCACCCTTACACTCGGGCTGACGTCCGATAGCTTCACAAGCTTTAGCAACGGCACTACCTTCACCGATACCAGGGCCGATACCTGCGATAAGAGCACAACCTGCACCGATTGCACAACCTGCTAATGCGATACCTTTTGCTAAGATTTCCATAATAATCCTCCAATTTTAACAAAATAATGTTCTGAATATTAATACTGTGAAAAAGTTACATTCCCGGGGCGATTAACCCTCGTCCGCATTCTTGATGTACATTACTGTAAGCATACAGAAAATGAAAGCCTGCATACAGCCCGAGAACCAGTCGAAGTAAAGTGACGTGATCGCGGGAATACCGACCGACAGGAACGGGATCTTTGAAAGGAAGTTTCCAATGATTCCGGGAAGCAGACCGAAAAGCTTCGCGCTGGCAACGGAAAGAGCACCGTAGATCAGTGTGTTGATTACGACACCGGAAAGGATGTTACCGAAGTGACGGCACGCCATACTTACCGGGGTGGCCAGTTCGGACAAGATGTTGAACGGTGTCATAACAAAGATCGGAGTTGTGAATCCTTTGAGGTATCCTCCGATGCCTCCCGCTTTGATCTTCTGCTTTGTGATCAGGATAAACACAATAACCGCCCAGGCAGCTTCCACGGAGAGGTCCGCGGTAGGGCTTCGAAGGCCGGTAAGGCTTATCAGGTTTGAAACCAGGCTGGTTGCAAAAAGGGTTCCCACAAAAGGAATCATATATGCAAACTTGCTGCCCATATTACCCACAACGAATTTGTTAGCCATTTCCACCAGCATCTCCGCCACCGCCTGGCGCTTGGAGATATTCGTCACTTTGAGGTCATGAGTCAGCCATATACACAGCCCGGTAATCAGAATCATTACGATCCAGCTCACAACAAGGGTCTCACTGATATACAGCCTGCCAAGAAAAGGCAATTCTATCGGAGTTTCAAACAAAATCCGTGATCCTGTAATATCAATGTTCATTAATAGCTTTCACCTCCTTATTATTAGATTAGATTAGCTATATTTAATTGTCATATCCAAATATCCCGCAGAGCTTAATTCCGATTCCCGGAAAAAGAAGAGGAATAATAGCTGCGACATATTGAAAACAAGGTACTAAAATGGCCAAGGCGATCCAACCGAAAACTATGAGATTCCGGATCATGTAGCACTTCCTGAAGCTGGATTGCTGCTCTTTCGGATCCAACAGATCCACGATCCTCTCAATGTTTCGGGCCGTGAGATAAAAGTTTCCCACGGCAACCCCGCCGCCAATAACACCGGAGATTACTACCCGGCAGTCAAAAGGCACTTTCACCGGAAAAGCCAGGTGCAGGCAAAAAAACGCGATCAGCATTATGACCGTACCTGCCCCGGTACAAAAAGCAACCTTCCTCACTTCAGGCCAGGTCGCCTGGGACAATCTGTTCATCCCGTTCTATCCTCCTAATGATGACTGTTAAAGGAGACCTTCTTATCAGCCTCTTCCTTCTTGCTCTTAGCCATCTCTCTCTTATAAAATTTATATGCTGCAGTTCCCGAGCCTCCAAGCCCGAAAAAGAACCCCACGCCGTAGATCCAGACCCCGATATCGAATCGATTGACTGCCCACATACACAGGAAAATGCACACCATGAGAGGTGTGATCATGGACAATCCGAACTGGGTCAGGAAAAGCACGTTCTGCAGCGAATCATTACTCTTCTTCATGTCTTATTTCTGCCTGATAGAATTATGCAATAATTCCATCATTTTCGTACATATACACAAAATTCTGCAAGCCGAATAATCCGAACTTGCAGAACCCCTTTAATTCTCTCCAATTTCACGGCAAAATTATACCATGTTTGCCTTTTTTAATCAAGTTTCTTGCGTGTATATTTCAGAAAATTATAGATCAGATCGAAGTAGGTCTGCTCCTCCGAATCTGCGGTGATCTCCCACTCCTCCATCTCATCCAGATTGGGAAAATGGGCATCCGCCTGATATGCATGATCGATCTTCGTCACATGGACCGTATCACAATAGGGAAGCATCTGGCGATAGACCGTCTCTCCTCCGATTATGTAAATACTGTCAGAATCATACCCGGAAAGCTCCTCCAAAAGTTCAGGGATGCTGTGAACAACAATGGCTCCCTTCACCTTGTACTCAGGATCCCCTGTGAGGACAATGTTGGTTCGTCCTTTGAGAGGCTGCTGTCCCGGGAAACTCTCCAGTGTCTTTCTTCCCATGACTATGACATTTCCCATAGTCTCGCTTCTGAACAGTTTCATGTCCGCGGGGATGCTCACAAGAAGTTTGTTTTTGTAGCCGATTCCCCAGTATTTATCTACTGCAACTATCATCTGCATGGCAATCTCTCCTTACAAAAGTAAATAACCCCGCTACACAGCCACAGGAATATTCCTGATCTGCGGTCCGGTGATATAGTTTTCAAGGTTCACGTCATCCGGTGTAAAATCATAAAAGTTTCTTACCTCGGGATTGAGGTGAAAAACAGGAGCCGGGTAGGTCTCCCTGCTGATCAGCTCCTCCACCAGAGGAACATGTCTGTCATAAATATGAGCATCGGTTATCACATGAACCAGCTCCCCTGCCACCATATCCGACACCTGAGCCAGCATATGAAGAAGCACCGCATACTGGCACACGTTCCAGTTATTGGCGGTCAGAACATCCTGTGATCTCTGGTTAAGCACACCGTTCAACACCAGCTTTCCCTCCGGATCAGAAGGAACTCTCGTCACATTGAAAGTCATACTGTAAGCGCAGGGATAAAGAGCCATCTCCGAAAGATCCTGATGAACATACATATTGGTCATGATACGGCGGCTGTAAGGGTTGTTCTTAAGGTCGTAGAGCACCCTGTCTACCTGGTCCATCTGTCCCTCTCTGTAATTATGCTTTACCCCAAGCTGGTAGCCGTAGGCCTTGCCGATAGAGCCGGTCTCGTCCGCCCAGCTATCCCAGATGTGGGAGTTCAGTTCATGGATGTTGTTGGATTTCTTCTGCCAGATCCAGAGCATCTCATCGGTGCAGCTCTTTATAGCTGTCTTTCTCAAGGTCAGAGCCGGAAACTCCTCTCTCAAGTCATAGCGATTTACAACACAGAATTTCTTGATCGTGTAAGCCAGGGAGCCGTCCTCCCAGTGAGGGCGCACCTTCTCCCCTCTGGTGTCGGTTCCGTTGTCAAGAATATCCCGACACATGGCAATAAAAATCTCATCAGCTCTGCTCATCAGCTTATCCCCCTGATATCTCTGTAAAAATTCCTTGCATAACTGTCCGTCATTCCGCAAATGTTATCTGTCACAAGCAAAAGCCTCAGATACAAACGTTCTGCTTCACTCTTACCCCGGGCCTGATCGTGATAGGCCCTTAAGTAATTGTCAGAGATAATGGACATAAGCTTAAAGTCCACTGGAGTTCTTCTTTTCTCCCATTCATCTGTATCATAGTAAAGCACGGCATGACAATACTTTGTTAAAAGATAGTCATAAATCTCCGATGTAGGCAATTCCAACTTATAAATAAAGTCCGAATCAAAAACATACTCGAAGCCCATTTTTCCAAGAAGCACCATGAGTCCTTCCACGCAGGTACCCGAAAAAAGATCCTGCTTCATCTCTCCGGCCATGATCTTCTCATAATTGCGGATAAAAGAATCTGCTGCCTCACTCACAAGGATACTCTGCATCCTTACCGTCCAGTTCAGGACCCCGTAGCGCTTTGCATTCTCCGGATCCTCCTCAAGACCTCTGTTATACTGCCGGACAAGCACTTCCGAAGCCTTAAATGCATTCTCATCCGATTCCTCAAGAAGACACAGCTCCTTCATGAGGTCATCATAGCTTATGAAGCCTTTGGTAAAAGCATCCTCAATATCCGCGGTCTTGTAGGCGATGTCATCCGCCGCCTCAAGCAAAAACGCAAGCGGGGATCGTCTTCCCAAAAGGCCGCAGGTCTTTTGAACATCCTCAAAAAGACTTTTCTCTGAACAAAAATACCCGAACTTCTTCCGGGCAATATCCTTGCCCGAGGGCTCAGCCTCAGCCGAAGAACAGGGATACTTGAGAATAGCCCCCAAAAGACCGTAGGTCAGATTCATTCCGTAGCCGTCAATAAGAAAGTGAAGTCTTGACAGAACCCTGAGTGCCTGGGCATTGCCTTCAAAATTGTAAAAATCCGAAAGCATATCCGCAGACAAAAGGCGGCTCACCTTCTCCCCCTTAAACTCAATGCGGTCTAAATTCTCCCGGAACCACTGCCTGATACAGATCTCCCCGAAATGCCCGAATGGAGGGTTTCCTATGTCGTGAACCAGTCCCGCACAGGAAAGGATCGCCGTAATATTTCTCCGATCCGCTTCGCAAAAATCCGGATCCAGCCCATCTTTAATGATTCTGGCTCCCACCTGATCTCCAAGAGACCTGGCATAGGAGGACACCTCCAGAGAGTGGGTGAGTCTTGTCCGTATGAAATCGCTCTTATCCAGGGGAAAGACCTGAGTCTTGTCCTGAAGCCGGCGAAAAGACGCACTTCCCACTATTCTGTGGTAATCCTTCTCAAATTCACTTCGAAGATCCGGCCGACTGTTCTTTGTGACCCGATCTCTTTCTCTCTTCTCGGAGAGGATCTCATTCCACTTCATAAACTGCTCCAATAGTTATCTCTTCTACAATAAAATGAATCCGCAGATGATAACATCCACGGATTCATTATAATTGATTCTGACTGTCTAATTCAATAACCGACAGCAACTAGACTGTTCGGCAGCTTCAATTAGTAGAGAGGATACTTCTCGCAGATCTTTGTAACTTCTGCTTTGATGTATTCCTTGCTGTTCTCGAAGTCGTTGATGGCAAGAGCGATGAGCTCAGCAACCTTGTCCATATCTTCCTCAACAAGACCTCTTGTCGTAACAGCGGGTGTACCGATACGAACACCGGAAGTAACGAAGGGGCTTCTGGGCTCGCCGGGAACTGTGTTCTTGTTAACAGTGATGTAAACTTCATCAAGACGATTCTGAAGTTCCTTACCAGTTACATCAAGACCGATGAGGTCAACAAGCATAAGGTGGTTGTCTGTGCCGCCGGAAACGATCTTAACGCCGCGCTTCTGAAGAGCTTCGGCAAGAGCCTTGGCATTCTTAACAACCTGCTGCTGGTAAGCCTTGTACTCGGGCTTTAATACTTCGCCGAAAGCAACAGCCTTAGCTGCGATAACGTGCATAAGAGGGCCGCCCTGGATACCGGGGAAGATAGCCTTGTTGAAGTTGAACTTGTCAGCTGCTTCCTGGTTAGCAAGAATGAGACCACCTCTGGGTCCTCTGAGAGTCTTATGAGTTGTAGATGTAACTACGTCAGCATAAGGGAAGGGACTGGGATGAACACCTGCAGCTACAAGACCTGCAATGTGAGCCATATCTACCATGAATACTGCACCAACTTCGTCACAGATCTCACGGAACTTAGGGAAGTCGATAGTTCTGCAGTATGCACTTGCGCCGGCAATGATGAGTTTGGGCTTGTGCTCGTGAGCCTTAGCTCTTACATCATCATAATCGATGATACCGTTCTCATCTACGCCGTAAGAAACGCAGTTGAAATACTTACCGGACATGTTAACGGGTGAACCGTGGGTGAGGTGTCCGCCATTGGAAAGGTCCATGCCCATGTAGGTGTCACCGGGGTTAAGAATAGCAAAGAAAGCTGCCATGTTAGCCTGAGCACCTGAATGGGGCTGAACGTTAGCATAATCACATCCGAAGATCTTCTTCGCTCTTTCGATAGCGATCTTCTCGATCTCATCTACTACTTCGCATCCGCCGTAATAACGCTTGCCGGGATAACCTTCAGCATACTTGTTTGTGAGTACGCTGCCCATAGCCATCATAACTTCCTCGGTAACGATGTTCTCGGAAGCGATGAGCTCAAGGTTTCTTCTCTGACGAGCAAGCTCATTCTGCATAGCTTCGCCGATCTCGGGATCATAGTTTCTGATTGCTTCAAGATTCTGATCAACCATTTTTGTTTACCTCCTGGAGTTTCTTAATCATTCCTTTATACTTCGACAATCTTACTAAGGCCAACCGCAAGAGCACCCCTTCCGATATGACAGGCAACGCTCAGTGAAAGCGGAGCCATGTGAATATCGTACCCGGGAAAAGCAGCGCTGAGCTCACTCTTCCACTCAAGGGCCTCCTCGTAGTTGCCGGTGTAAGCAACGTCCATCGCCAGCTGACCCGCTGCCGCCACATCGGCAAATCGGGTCTCAATATCTTTTCGGACAGCGGTTATCATAGTCCTCTTCGCCGCTTTCTTACCTCTCACCTTTGCGTAAGAGTCCAGTTTCTCACCCTGGATTTGAAGAACCGGCTTGATGCTGAGGACCGTTCCGATGGCTGCAGCCGCCGGGGTGACCCTTCCGCCCTTCTTAAGATATTTCAATGTATCAACAGTTATATATATGCTCGACTGAAGCTTCTCTCTCTCGAGAATCTCTCTGATCTCTGCTGCGCTTCTTCCGGCTTTTGAAAGAGCCAGGGCATCCAGAACCGATCTCCTCTGAGTAACAGAAATTCGCTGATTGTTCACCACCTGGACTCTGCCGTCGTACTCTTTTGCAAAAGAGATAGCGGAAAAGCAGGAAGCACTCAACCCACTGGACATAGGGATGTAGACTATCTCATCGTTGTCCTTAAGAACCTTATCCCAGATATCCATCAGATCCCCGGGAGCAGGCTGGGTTGTGGAAATATCCACCTCATCCTCGAGTTTAGTGTAGAACTCCTCCTGACTTAAGGAGCTCCCTTCAAAACATAATTCTCCATTTATGAAAAAGGGCATCGGAACTATTGTTATTCCGAGATCCCTTGCCTCCGACTCCGCAAAACCTGCGTTGCTGTCAGTAAGAATCGCTATTCGTCTCATCTAACTTATTCCTTATCCGAAATATCACATATAGTCTAGCATATTTGCAGAATTTTCTCAATATTTCTTTTTACCAGCAAGTATTGTATAATGTTCAAGAAGGTAAACTTTTTTTCACAAGGAGAGTATCATGGCAAGAAAATTTTTCTTTTTCGACATAGACGACACGCTGACGGTGCGGAATGGAGTTGAGGATTATATACCCGATTCAACAATACAAGCTGTCAAAAAACTTATGGAAAACGGACATATTGTCTCAATTGCAACTGGACGGACCTTATCTCTCTCCAAGCCTTACATGGAAAAACTTGGCATCAGAAATGCCGTTCACGATGGCGGATACGGATACTCTATTGACGGTAAGATTATAAGCGTTGATCCTCTTGACTACGACAAATGCCGGGCTCTTATTGATGAATGCGATGAGAAAGGTTTCCCCTGGGGAATACTTCCCGACTATGAACCGAGGCGCATTGCACCTGATAACAGATTCTTTGACTTTACTCATGATCTTTATGAGCCTACTGAAGTGGATCCTGAATTCTCATGGGATAAATACGACAAAATATTCAAAGTTTTCGTAGCCTGTTACGACGGCGAAGAACAGCAGTTAGAAACTTTGAAATGCTTACCCTGGTGTCGTTACCTTGACGAATATATTTTTGTTGAACCCGCTGACAAATCATACGGAATAAAGAAACTAATTGACTATTTCGGCGGCGAGTACAAAGATGCCGTAGTTTTTGGTGACAACAAAAACGACCTCACTATGTTTGACGGCGAATGGACTTCCATTGCCATGGGCAACGGTATTGATGAACTCAAAGCCAAAGCAACCTATGTTACAACCAGAAGTGACGAGGATGGAATCTGGAATGCCTGCAAGCATTTCGGCTGGATCTGATAAATCCCTTATTTCTAATTATTAGTTGACACTATAACAATCTAATGATAGAGTAATTCTTGCTTGCGAACAAACGCAGCAAGAATACGCGTGAGTGGCTCAGTTGGTAGAGCACGACCTTGCCAAGGTCGGGGTCGCGGGTTCGAGCCCCGTCTCACGCTTCACTTTGACGGAAATAGGTACAACA
>JAQYAH010000018.1 GCA_029227635.1 Clostridiales bacterium | reverse complement strand
TGAACTGGGATGTGGTCAAGAAGCTTGTGGCATATGGCCGCGAGCAGGAGAAGCTCCACAATAAGAAGTTCAGGTTTACCCTTACTACGAACGGCGTGCTTTTGAATGACGAGGTCCAGGAATTCCTCAATAAGGAGATGGACAATGTTGTTATCAGCATGGACGGTCGTAAAGAGGTGAATGACCGCATGCGTCCCTTCAGAAACGGAAAGGGAAGCTACGATCTCATCGTTCCCAAGTTCAGAAAACTGGCGGACAGTCGTAATCAGGAGAAGTACTACATTAGAGGAACCTTTACAAAATACAATCTTGATTTTTCCAATGATGTGCTTCATTACGCGGATCTTGGCTTTAAGCAGATCTCCAATGAGCCGGTGGTGACAGACGAGAAGGAACCCTATGCCATCACCATGGAGGATGTCCCCGCTATCAAGGAAGAATATGATAAGCTGGCCAAGGCTATGCTGGAGCGTGAGGCCGAGGGCAAAGGCTTTAACTTCTTCCATTTCATGATAGATCTGGATGGGGGCCCCTGTATTTCAAAGAGACTTTCAGGTTGTGGAAGCGGAACAGAGTATGTTGCTGTTACACCCTGGGGTGATATCTATCCCTGTCATCAGTTTGTAGGAGAGGAGGAGTTCCTCCTGGGCAATGTATCTGAGGGAATCACCAATACGGATATGGTGGAGCGATTCAGAAAGCCCAATGTCTACACAAAGAGTAAGTGCAAGGATTGTTTTGCAAAGTTCTATTGCAGCGGTGGCTGCATGGCCAATTCCTATCATGCACACGGAACTCTGGATGACTGCTATGACGTGGGATGCGAACTTGAGAGAAAACGCGTGGAGTGTGCAATCATGATCAAGGCTGCGCGTGCTGACCGGGAAGGAGAACAGTAACAATGAAAATGAAGAAAAATCGCGGCATTATAACTCTGCTCGTTATTGCTGCCATTACCTGCGGATTGCTCTTCACCTGCATCAAGGGAATCGGACCTACCGGGACCGGTTCCGCCAAGAATATCAAGCTTGGCCTTGACCTTGCAGGCGGTGTGAGCATCACCTATCAGACCGTGGATAAGAACCCTTCTGATGAGGACATGGCGGATACAGTTTATAAACTCCAGAAGCGAGTTGAGAATTACAGCACAGAAGCTTCTGTATATCAGGAAGGTGACAACCGGATAAGTATTGAGATCCCCGGAGTATCCGACGCCAACAGTGTGTTGGAAGATCTGGGAAGACCCGGTTCCCTTTATTTTGTAACTTCCGAGGATAACAGTGGTAATGCCACTTTCCAGTATGATGCCACCACAAGCAAGTATGTTCTGAACTACTCACAGGAAGAGCTTGAGGCCAACGGGGCGATCGTACTTTACGGAACCGACATTGCAGATGCCCAGGCAGCTACTCAGCAGGACAATCTAAACAACAACCAGTTCGTTGTAAAACTTGAGATGACCGAGGAAGGCAAAGCCAAGTTTGCTGAGGCAACATCAGCGAATGTTGGCAAGCAAATCGCCATCGTATATGATGGTGAGATTATCAGTGCTCCAAGTGTAAAATCAGCCATCACCGGCGGTGAGGCGGTTATTGAGGGTATGTCCGGTGCCGAGGAGGCAGAGATCCTTGCTTCCAGCATCCGAATCGGCGGACTATCTCTGGAACTTGAAGAGTTAAGCTCGAATATCGTAGGTGCACAGCTTGGTGTGACAGCCATTGAGACCAGCCTTAAGGCAGCTCTTATCGGTCTCGTGCTGGTTATTCTCCTTATGTGCTTCCTTTACAGACTCCCCGGCGTTGCATCATCCATTGCACTTGTGATCTACACCGGTCTGACTCTGCTTTTCATAAACGCTTTCAATATCACACTTACCCTTCCCGGTATCGCCGGTGTTATCCTGGCTATCGGTATGGCGGTGGATGCGAACGTAATTATTTTTGCCCGTGTGAGAGAAGAGATCGCTACAGGTAAGTCAGTAGCTGCCTCCCTGAAATCCGGATTCCAGAAAGCACTTTCTGCTATTGTGGACGGAAATATCACAACACTTATTGCCGCCGCAGTTCTCTACTATAAGGGATCCGGTTCGGTTAAGGGCTTTGCGGAGACTCTTGCCATCGGTATTGTGATCTCCATGTTCACTGCTCTTGTGATCACCCGTCAGATCATCTACTCATTCTACGCAGTAGGTCTTCAGGATGAGAAATACTACGGCAAAGCAAAACAGATCAAAACCATCGACTTCATCGGAAAGAGAAAGATCTTCCTTGCTATCTCAGGTGTGGTTATTCTTATTGGTCTCGGTGTCATGGCAATGAATGCCGGAAACCCGGACAAGGGAGCTCTCAACTACAGCCTTGAATTCAAGGGCGGCACTTCCACTACAGTTGAGTTTGGGGAGGATATGACCCTGGAAGAGATCGATGCAAAGGTAAGCCCAGTTGTTAAGGATGCTGTTGGTGAAGTGCCTCAGGTTCAGAAGGTAGCGGGAAGTAACGAAGTAGTCCTTAAGACTTCAACTCTCTCGCTGGAGCAGAGAGAGAAGCTTTACTCTGCACTTGAGAGCGAGTTCGGTATTGATCAGAATACTATCCAGGCAAGCAACATCAGTGCTACCGTTTCCAACGAGATGAGACAGGATGCCATTATCGCTGTGATCATTGCGGTTATCTGTATGCTTATCTACATTTGGTTCAGGTTTAAGGATATCCGCTTTGCAACCAGCTCTGTACTGGCACTTTCCCACGACGTATTGGTGGTTCTCGGTGTGTATGCGGTGCTCAGAGTATCTGTGGGCAACACCTTCATCGCCTGCATGCTCACCATCGTAGGTTATTCTATCAATGCCACTATCGTAATCTTCGATAGGATCAGAGAGAAGCTCAAGACCGGTTCTGTTAAGAACCTGGAAGGCCTGGTGAATGATGCGATCACCCAGACTCTCACCCGAAGCGTTTACACTTCCCTCACCACTTTCATCATGGTATTCGTCCTCTTTATAATGGGCGTTACCACTATCCGTGAGTTTGCCCTTCCTCTTATGGCAGGTATCATCGCCGGTGGATATTCCTCAGTATGTATCACCGGGGCCCTCTGGTATATTATGAAGAAGAAAAAGGCAAAATAATAAATGCTGATCATCGGCCGTCCCAAACGGGACGGCCGAATTTTGTCAGTTTAACTTTATACTTGACTCAGCCCCAAAGCAGTGTTAATATTTTAACAAAATCTGAATTGTATCGATCAAGGGGATATGATTTAAGACAAAAAACCAATACGCAGCTTCGGCTGGCAAAGCAATGGCGCTTCGAACTTTAAGGGTTTCGGGCGCCATTTTGCTTTCATTTTGGGATTACATTTCGGGAGGAAAAGACATGAAAGATATCAGAGACAGAGTCAGAGATAAGGGGCTGTATCTGTCAGAATTCGAACATGACAACTGCGGAATCGGAGCCATTGTCAATATAAATGGAGAGGCGAGCCACGAACTGGTGGAGGACGCACTCTCCATCGTTGAGAATCTTGACCACAGAGCCGGAAAAGACGGTGAAGGCAGGATCGGCTTCGTCTTTCCGTTGCCTCTGCCGGAAATGACCACAGACTTGGAGCCAACGAGGCACCTCCTGCGATCATATCTGTTTTCCTTGGAGAGGAGCTCACCGACGTGCTTATGTCCATTAAGACCGACTCCCCTTATCAGGATAAAGAAAAGGTGATTATGAAGCTGGGAGTTCATTCTCTGGCAAGATTCAACAGAGACAACACCGACAGAAACCGCACTTCGCCTTTTGCCTTTACCGGCAACAAATTTGAGTTCAGATCTCTTGGATCTTCCGACAGTATTGCCTGCTGTAATATCATGCTCAATGCAGCAGTGGCAGAGAGCCTTAAGCAGTATGCAGACCGCCTGGAAAAGGCAGAAGATTTCCAGAGCGAGCTTTTAGAGCTTATAAAGGAAACTGTGATAAAGCACGAGCGTATCCTTTTCAACGGAAACGGTTACGGCGAAGAGTGGGTGGATGAGGCAGTGAATAAGAGAGGTCTTCTCAACCTGAGGACCACTGCAGATGCAATGCCTTATCTCATAAAAGAAAAAAACAAAAAGATGCTCATAGAGCACAAGGTTTTCACAGAGACCGAGCTTAATGCCCGCTGTGAGATCATGCTGGAGAATTACTGCAAGGTTGTGAATATCGAGGGACACACCATGGTGGACATGGTAAAAAAGAACTACCTCCCCGCCATTCGCAAATACACCGGGGACATTGCACAGTCAACGGCCCTCTTAAAGGGTATCAGCAGCAAAATCACCTGTGCTTACGAGATCAGTACCGCAGAAAGGCTCTGTGAACTTTCTGAACACATCATGGAGAGTACTCAGGTTCTGGAAAGGGCACTAAAAGCCCTTCCTCAAGCAGAAGACTGCTTCGAGGCTTCTGAGAAAGTAAGAGATGAGGTCCTTCCCGCCATGGAAACTCTCAGAAAATATGTGGATGAGGCCGAAGTTCTCACCGATGAAGAGTACTGGCCTTTCCCCAGCTACGGAAAGCTTCTTTTCAGCGTACACTAATTAAGAGTATCCCTCAGGCAGTAAAAATCCTGGGGGATACTTTTTGTATAGCGACCGAATATAATCTCAGAGGTGCCCGCAGGGCACTTCTGAGATTTGTATTTAAAAAAGAACGGGTTGGAGGTACAATAATAATGAGTTTTTATGCTATTTCACAGCTATTGTCCCCCAGAAACAGAATTTGAAGGAAGAGGATTGATCATGAGCAACTACGAATATTTGAAAGGGTTTTATGAAGGAAGAAGAGTTCTTGTAACCGGCCATACAGGTTTTATCGGGGCCTGGCTTTGCAAGGTGCTCACCATGCTTGGAGCGGAAGTCGTGGGCTATGGTTTAAAGCCCAATGAGCCCTCGGTGTACTCTAAAGCCGGAGTGGCCAAGGATGTTACTTCTGTAATCGGAGATATCAGAGACCTGAGCGATCTCAAGTCCACGTTTGAGATCTATCGGCCGGAGGTGATCTTTCATCTTGCGGCACAGCCTATTATCCTGGATTCCTATGAACGCCCGGTGTACACCTATGATGTGAATGTCATGGGAACCGTCAAGCTTCTTGAGTGTGCAAGGCTTTACTCCTGCGTAAAGTCTATAGTTGTGGTGACTACCGATAAGATCTACGAGAACCTGGACAGGGAGGAGTCTTTTACCGAGGAAGATCGTCTGAACGGAAGAGATCCCTACTCCAACTCCAAGTCCTGCCAGGAGCTGGTGGCAGCTTCTTTTGCAAGATCCTTCCTTTTCGATAAAGGAGTAGCTGTTTCAACCATGAGAATCGGAAATACTATCGGCGGAGGAGATTATGGTAAGAATCGAATTATCCCCGACTGTGCGAGAGCAGCTTCAAAGGGCATTCCGGTAGTCTTAAGAAACCCGGATGCGATTCGTATTTTCCAACATGTACTGGAGCCGGTGAACGCCTGTCTCATGACCGGGGCACTCACTTACGGAAACCTTGAACTCTGTGACAGCTATAATGTAGGTCCCACGGTGGGAGATTATCGTACCATCAAGGACATTGTGGATCTTTTCTGCGAAGCCTGGGAGAAGACTTCCGGAAGAAAGACTGTCTATGAGGTTAGACCGGTTAAGGGCCCTTACGAGTCCAAGGCGGTTCGTCTGAACTGTGATAAGATCAAGGAGAAGCTGGGAATCCCTCACAAGTGGGATCTGAAAAAGACGGTGGAGATGACCGCGAAATGGTACTATGCCCAGTCCATAGGTGAGGATCTGGAGGATATTACCATCAGTCAGATAAACGAGTATTATGATATAGGAGAAAACAGAAATGGGGATTAAATCTATTAGTAAGGTTTTGAATATCTGTTTCAGTCCTACCGGAGCCACAAAGAAAGCGGCAGAGTTTCTGATTTCCGGACTTGGATTACGTTCGGAAACGGAGTTTGTGGACCTCTCAGACCCGGACTTTCAAAAAGACAGCATTTCTGTAGACAGGGACGATCTCTGTGTGCTGGCTCTTCCCTCTTTTAAAGGGAGAGCACCTGCTGAAGCTATGGAGAGGCTGGAGATGATAGATGGTAATAATGCCCTTATGATACTTCTTTGCAGCTATGGCAACAGAGAGTATGAGGATACACTTCTGGAGATGAGAGACGGAGCAGTAAAAGCCGGGTTTATTCCTGTGGCCGGGGTTGCTGCCGTGACGGAGCACTCAAAGCTTCGCAGTGTGGCAAAAGGAAGACCGGATGACGCCGATGAGGAGACCCTTGCTGCTTTTGCAGAGAAGATCTTTAATGAGCTCTCTACAAAAGAAGACTCAGAATATAATCTCTTTGTTCCAGGCAATTATCCGTATAAAGTGCTTCCGGAAAGCTATGCCACCATCGTTCACGGCGGGGATTGCCTGGACTGTGAAGCCTGCCTTAAAAAGTGCCCGGTCAGAGCAATCTATAAGGACAAAGACGGTTATCACACCGGGGCTAACTGCATTGGCTGTATGAGGTGTGTAGCCATTTGTCCCAAAGGAAACAGAAGAATGACTGAATCAGAGGAGATCTTCATTTCAAAGATCCTTTCGGATTCGAAAAATATCAGAAAAGAGTACGAGCTGTTCCTATAGAGAATGGCAAGAAGGAAGAATATTGATGACAAATAACTGGACCGTAATGATGAAAAAAGCCGATTTTTACGGCATTGCGGAGCGATTCGGAATAAGCCCTGTGATGGCAAGGCTTCTTCGGAACCGGAATCTTATCACAGACGAGGAGATAAAGGAATATCTCACCGGAGATCTTTCAGGACTCCATGATCCCTACCTCATGGCGGGAATGGAGGAAGCTGTGGATGTCATACTGGATAAGATCGATCTGGGAGAGAAGATCCGGGTCATAGGTGACTATGATATTGACGGGGTGAACGCTACCTACATTCTGGTGAAAGGCCTTCGGAGCCTTATGGCGGATGTAGACTGGGACATTCCGGACAGAATGAAGGACGGCTATGGAATGAATATTTCTATGGTGCAAAAAGCCTTCGAAGCGGGAATCGACACCATAGTCACCTGTGATAACGGAATAGCGGCCTATGAAGCGGTGAGCCATGCCAAAAGCCTTGGAATGACGGTGGTGGTAACAGACCATCATCAGGTGCCCTACGTTGAAAATGCGGATGGTACCCAGACGGAAAAGCTGCCCCCGGCAGATGCGGTAATTGATCCCCACAGAAGTGATTGCCCCTATCCCTACAAGGCCCTCTGCGGAGCCTCGGTGGCTTTAAAGCTTCTTATCGCTCTTTTCCGGGCGGTGGGGATTCCCGATGAAGAGTGGGAACCCTTCCTGGAAAACAGTGCGTTTGCCACCGTGGGAGATGTGATGCATCTCACCGGGGAGAACCGGATTCTTGTAAAAGAGGGTCTAAAAAGGCTTCCTTCCACTGAGAATCTGGGATTTAAGGCCCTGCTTCGGGTCACAAACCTCTACGGACAGGAGATCAACACCTGGCAGATCGGATTTATCCTTGGACCTTGCATCAATGCTACCGGAAGGCTGGATACGGCCAAAAGAGCGCTGGAGCTTCTTTTGACGGAAGATCCAAATGAGGCCCTGGAGCTGGCAAATGACCTGGTGGCCTTAAATGACAGCCGAAAGAATCGCACCCGGGAAGGTCTTTTGGAAGCGGTAGAGATAATTGAGAGCAAAGGCCTTATCAATGACCGGGTCCTTGTGGTCTTTTTGCCCAACTGCCATGAGAGTGTGGCGGGAATCATCGCGGGAAGACTTAAAGAAAAATACAGCCGCCCGGCTTTCGTCCTCACAAGAGGGGAGGAGTCCATAAAAGGCTCCGGCCGCTCTGTGGAGGGGTATTCCATGTACGACGAGCTGGTGAAGGTGGGAGATCTTTTTATCAAGTTCGGGGGACACCCCATGGCGGCAGGACTGAGCCTTTATGAGGAAAACATCGGGGAGATGCGCAGACGCCTTAATGAGAACTGTAAGGTGGGACTTGAAGAACTTGCCCCGAAAGTAAAAATTGATATGCCCCTTCCTTTTGCCTACGCCACCTTCGACCTCATTGAGGAGATGAAGATCTTAGAACCTACCGGGGAGGAGAACTCAAAGCCCCTCTTCGGACTCACCCACGTCCGGGCGGATTCTGTCCGGGTGATCGGCAAAACAAACAGCGGCCTGCGCCTCACTCTCACTGATCCAAACGGCACGGTCATGCCGGCGGTCTACTTCGGCGATGTGGAGGAGATGCAGGAGGTTTTGCGCAAAAAACGGGGAGAGATGGACATCTGTTATCAGCCCGGCATCAATGAATTCCGGGGAGAGAGGAACCTTCAGATCAACATCAGATATTTCCGTTAGGTTTGCTAAAGAGCGGGATTTATGGTAAAATGTAGGTTGGAATTTTTTCAAAAATCAAAAGAATTAAGAAAGGAGGATAAGCATGGCACAGGAACTCAATAACAATGACCATATTTCAGATGAGTACAACAGCAACGAGAATGTAGATGCCCTGTACGAGAAACTTATCAATACTGTGCAGCGATATCATCCCTCCAAAGATGTGGAGATGATCAGAAAAGCTTATCTTCTGGCAGAAAGTGCTCACAGAGATCAGCGAAGAAGATCCGGAGAGCCTTACATCATCCACCCCCTCTGGGTAGCAATCATCCTTGCGGAACTGGAACTTGATAAGGAGAGTATTATCGCCGGACTTCTTCACGATGTGGTTGAAGATACAGAATATACAGAAGAACAGATAGTAGACATGTTCGGAGAGGAAGTTGCCCTTCTGGTGGACGGAGTTACCAAATTGGGTCAGCTCAACTACACCACGGACAAGATTGAGATGCAGGCGGAGAACCTTCGCAAGATGTTTTTGGCTATGGCCAAGGACATCCGGGTAATCCTCATTAAGCTTGCCGACAGACTGCATAACATGAGAACCATGCAGTTCATGCCTCCCCATAAACAGATAGAGAAATCCAAGGAGACTCTGGAGGTATATGCGCCTATTGCTCAGCGTCTCGGTATTTCCAAGATCAAGATCGAGCTGGAGGATCTAGCCTTCAAGTATGTGAGAACCGAGATCTACAAGGAGATCGAGAAGGGACTCAACGAGAAGGAAGAGAGCCGACAGGAATATATTGACGGAATCATCTCAAACATCAGGGAGAAGCTGGATGAGACGGATCTGGATTACAAGATCTACGGCAGAGTCAAGCACTATTTCAGCATCTTCAGAAAGATGGTGAATCAGGACAAGTCCCTGGATGAGATCTACGATATTTTTGCAATCAGAATCCTGGTGAATACCGTGAGGGACTGCTATGCGGTCCTGGGTGTCATTCATGATATGTACACCCCTATTCCGGGAAGATTCAAGGATTACATTGCCATGCCTAAGCCCAACATGTACCAGTCCCTTCACACTACCCTTATCGGACCTTTGGGACAGCCTTTTGAGGTTCAGATAAGAACCTACGAGATGCACAGGACCGCAGAATACGGTATTGCGGCTCACTGGAAGTACAAGGAGAGCGGCGGAAGTGACCAGAAGGCTCCGGTAGACGGACAGGATGCGAAGCTGACCTGGCTTCGGGAGATCCTGGAGTGGCAGCAGGAGACCAACGACAACAAGGAATTTCTGAGTTTCATAAAGGGCAACCTTAATCTTTTCTCAGAGAATGTATACTGCTTCACCCCTCAGGGTGAGGTCAAGCAGCTTCCGGCGGGATCCACCCCGGTAGACTTTGCTTATCTTATTCACTCTGCCATCGGAAACACCATGGTGGGAGCAAGAGTAAACAATAAGCTGGTGCCTATTGATTACCGCATTCAGAACGGTGACCGAATCCAGATAATGACTTCCAGCAACTCCAAGGGACCCAGCCGGGACTGGCTCAAGATCGTTGCCAGTACCCAGGCGAAGAACAAGATCATGCAGTGGTTCAAAAGGGAGTTCAAGGAAGAGAACATTATCAAAGGCAAGGAGCTTCTTCAGAACTACTGTAAGACCAAGGGAGTTGTCTTTTCCGACATCAACCGTCCGGATTTCCAGAAAGTGGTACAGCGCAAGTACGGCTACAATGACTGGAATGCAGTCCTTGCGGCAGTCGGTCACGGCGCCCTGAAGGAGGGTCAGGTAATAAACCGCCTTCTTGAGGAACAGCAGAAGAAAATCAGGATGAACATCACCGATGAGGATGTCATCGAGGGAACGGTAGCCAAGAAGAAGAGTCAGAATTCCAGCGGAGTGGTGGTCAAGGGAATCCATGACGTGACGGTTCGTTTTTCCAGATGCTGCAATCCGGTGCCCGGAGACGAGATCATCGGTTTTGTCACAAGAGGAAGAGGAATCACGATTCACCGAACCGACTGTGAGAACCTTATCCATATGCCTGTGGGAGACAGAGAACGTCTTATCACCGCAGAGTGGCAGGCGGAGGCAATGGAGGGAAGCACTGCTACCTTCAACGCTGAGCTCAAGATCTTCTGCAACAACCGCAGAGGTCTTGTTGTGGATATTTCAAGAGAATTCACGGAGCGCTCCATCGACATCAACTTCCTCAATGCCCGGAAGGACAAGAAGGGACACCTTATTGTGGAGGTGACATTTGATGTTCACACCAAGAACGATATCAATGTCATGATCCAGAAGATCAGACAGATATCAGATGTAATTGATATTGAGCGTACTGTAGGCTGATTTGTCAGGAGAGACAGATGATAAAGATAGAAGGACAGCTTTTGGGACCTTTGGGTACCAACTGCTATTTCGTAACCAATGATGAGACTAAAGAGATGGTAATCATCGATCCCCCGGTTTTTCTTCAGAGGATAGCTGATGAGATCCGGGAGAAGGGGCTTACCTTAAGAGCAATCCTTCTCACCCACGGTCACTATGACCATGCCATGGGAGTGCCCGGTTTTAAGAAGGCTTTTCCGGAGGTTCCGGTATATGCCTCGGAGTCAGAGGCGGAGGTACTTATGGACCCTGCCGTCAACCTTTCAAAAATGTTTGGGGAGAAGGCCCTTTCTGCTTCGGCGGATGTGCTTCTTGAGGATGAAGAGAAGTTTGAACTCATCGGCTGTGAGTGGAAATTCCTTTTGACTCCCGGTCACACGAGGGGCAGCGGATGCTATTACATCCCGGAGAGGGGAGTGCTTTTTTCCGGAGACACCCTCTTTTGCCGGAGCATGGGAAGAACTGATTTTCCCACCGGAAGCGAGAGAAGCCTTTTTGAGTCTCTGAGACGGTTGAGAGATCTTCCCGATGACACTGTAGTTTATCCCGGACATATGGATGCCACAGTGATAGGGGACGAGAAGAAGTACAATCCTTTTATGAACCGGTAATTCGGAATTCCGATATTCGGGAGACACGTTTTGATTAGAGTAGAAATTACAGAGCTGAACTTTGAGCAGGATCTCTATTCCCTGGTTCGTTCCTTTTACCCGGGAGTCGAGACGAGAGTGGAGATCATACCCCGATATGAGGAGTATCCCCTCTATGTGAAGATCATTCTAGGGGAACACGCCCATGAATCCGAGGAGGGAGATTTCCTGACGGTTTGGCTTCCTAAGGCAGACAATTTAATTGAGCGCGGGACGGATCGTCTGGCGCTTAAAAGTTATGTTAAAAGAGAAGTATACCGAAGACTTCAGGGGTATCTGAATACCTCACTTCCCTGGGGAACCCTTACCGGGATCCGCCCGGCAAAGCTTGCCACAAAGCTTCTCGGGGAAGGATTTTCTGAGGGGGAGATCGTTCGCCATTTCAAGGAGGAGTACCTGGTGAGCGAGGGCAAGGCAAGACTTTGCACCCAGGTCGCAGTCAATGAGGCCGCTGCCTTAAATGATCTGGACTATGAGGACGGATACAGTATTTATGTGGGAATTCCTTTTTGTCCCACGAAATGTCTCTACTGTTCTTTTACCTCCTACCCTATTGGAGTCTGGGAGAGGCGGGTGGATGACTACCTGGGTGCTCTCTTTAAGGAGATCGAATATGTATCTAAGAAGATGGCTGGCAGGAAGCCTTCTTCCATATATATAGGGGGAGGCACTCCCACCACCCTGACTGATAAGCAGCTGGATCGGCTTTTGTCCCGGCTCTTTGAGGCGTTTGGCAAGGAAGAGATAAGAGAATTCACCGTGGAAGCAGGAAGGCCTGACAGCATTACCAGAGAGAAACTGGAGGTTCTTCGAAGACATGGAATCGAGAGAATATCCATCAATCCTCAGACGATGCAGCAAAAGACCCTCGATCTCATAGGAAGGAAACACACTGTTGAACAGATCAGGGAGGTTTTCGGCTGGGCGAGGGAACTTGGTTTTGCCAATATAAACATGGATCTCATAATGGGACTCCCCGGAGAAGATATCGGAGATGTGAGAGATACACTTTCAGAGATCCGGAAATTAAAACCCGATTCCCTGACTGTCCATTCCCTGGCGATCAAGCGGGCGGCAAGGCTCAACACCATGAAGGAAGCCTATGCGAATTACAAGATCGAAAATACGGATGAGATGATCGAGCTTTCCAGGCAGACCGCCGAGGAGCTTGGACTTCATCCCTACTACTTATACCGACAAAAAAACATGGCCGGAAACTTCGAGAACGTGGGATATGCAGCCGAAGGTAAGGCCTGCCTCTACAACATTCTAATTATGGAAGAGAAGCAGACTATCATTGCCCTTGGGGCGGGAGGCTCCACTAAGGTCCTTTTCCCTGAGACCGGGGAGATCAAGAGGATTGAGAATGTCAAGGACGTGGGTCAGTATATTGAGCGAATAGAAGAGATGATTGAACGAAAGGATAGCGTGTTATGATGCTGAAAAAGAAGCCTGTAACCGGAATGAAGGACATCCTTCCGGAGGAGATGCGGATCAGAAACTATGTTATGAACATGATCAGGGAGACCTATAAGACTTTTGGCTTTGATGCCATTGAGACTCCCTGTGTGGAACATCTTGAGAACCTCCTCTCCAAGCAGGGAGGAGACAACGAGAAGCTCATTTTCAAGATCCTCAAAAGAGGAGAGAAGCTGAAGCTTGAGACGGCAAAAGAAGAGGCGGATGTGGCTGACGGAGGTCTTCGCTACGATCTCACCGTCCCCCTCACCAGATACTATGCCAACAACAAGGCGGTGCTTCCCTCACCTTTTAAGGCACTTCAGATGGGCAATGTGTGGAGAGCGGATCGACCTCAGAGGGGCAGATACCGCCAGTTCATGCAGTGTGATATCGATATTTTCGGAGAGGCAGGCAATTTAGCGGAGATCGAGCTCATAACCGCCATGACCACCCTCCTTGGACGTCTTGAATTCAAAAACTTCTCCATCCGCATCAATGACAGAAGAGTCTTAAAGGCAATGGCAGCCTATGCGGGCTTTGAGGAGGAGTCTTATGACCGGGTATTCATTACTCTGGACAAGATGGATAAGATCGGACTTGAGGGAGTCAAAGCCGAGCTCATTGACAATGGTTTTGCACCGGAGTGTGTAGAGAAATATCTGGGCCTTTTCGAGAAGGCGGAGAACAACGTAAACGGAATTCGCTTTCTTATGGAAGAATTGGGAGATTGTCTGGACCTTAAGGTGGCAGAAGGTCTCATTGAGATCATCGAAAATGTGGAGGAGATCAAGAATGCGGATTTCAGAACCGTATTTGATCCTACACTAGTGAGAGGAATGTCCTACTATACCGGCACGATCTTTGAGGTGGCTATGGATGAGTTCGGAGGCTCCGTGGGAGGCGGCGGACGTTATGACAAGATGGTGGGAAGGTTCACCGGAGAAGATGTTCCGGCCTGTGGCTTTTCCATCGGATTTGAGCGTATCGTAATGCTCCTATTAGAGAAGGGCTTTACTGTTCCCGGGGAGAGCAAGTCAGTTGCCTTCCTTCTGGATAAGAAGCTTAACGGTGAGGAACGCCTTAATGCCTTAAAGCAGGCTATGGCTTTGAGAAGTGAGGGTCAGAAGATCCTTATGGTGGAAGCTAAGAAGAACAAGAAGTTCCAGAAAGAACAGCTGACCAAAGAAGGCTACAGTGAAATCAAGGAAATTTTTCCCGGCAGATAGAATTACGAAAGGAAATGATCATCATGGCTGAATCAATGGCTGGACTGCACAGAACTCACAGATGTGCAGAGCTTTCAGAAAAAAACATCGGTGAAAAAGTTACAGTAATGGGATGGGTTCAGAAGACCAGAAACAAAGGTGGTCTTGTATTCATAGATCTCAGAGACAGAAGCGGAATACTTCAGATCCTCTTCGAGAACGGAGCCTGCTCCGAAAGCGATTTCGAGCGTGCCGGCAGGATCAGAAGTGAGTTCGTCATTGCCGTTACCGGTGAGGTGATAGAGCGAGGCGGAGCCTTCAATGACAACCTGACTACCGGACACATCGAAGTGAAGGCTGAGAGCCTCAGAATCCTCTCTGAATCTGAAACACCTCCTTTTCCCATTGAGGAAGACTCAAAAACAAGGGAGGAAGTGAGACTTAAGTACAGATACCTGGATCTCAGAAGACCTGACATTCAGAGAAACTTAATTCTCAGAAGCCAGGTAACTACCCTTGCAAGGAAATTCTTTGCAGAGGAAGGCTTCCTTGAGATCGAAACTCCCATGCTTTGCAAGAGCACTCCCGAGGGTGCCAGAGACTATCTGGTTCCCAGCCGTGTTCATCCGGGAAGCTTTTATGCTCTTCCTCAGTCTCCTCAGCTTTACAAGCAGCTGCTCATGTGCTCCGGCTACGACCGTTATATTCAGATTGCAAGATGCTTCAGAGACGAGGATCTTCGGGCAGATCGTCAGCCTGAATTTACCCAGATCGATATGGAACTCTCCTTTGTTGATGTTGATGACGTTCTGGACGTAAACGAGAGATTTATCGCCAAGGTCTTCAAGGAGATCAAGGGTGTGGAAGTACCCCTTCCATTACAGCGAATGACCTGGCAGGAGGCAATGGACAGATTTGGCTCCGATAAGCCGGATATCCGCTTCGGAATGGAGTTAAAGGATCTCTCCGACCTGGTAAGAGACTGCGATTTCGGAGTTTTTGCTAATGCTATCGCTGAGGGCGGAAGCGTGAGAGCTATCAATGCCGAAGGCCAGGCATCTATGCCCAGAAAGAAGATCGACAAGCTCATTGCGTTTGCAAAAGACTTCGGAGCAAAAGGTCTCTCCTATATCGTTATCCCCGAGGATGCACCGGTTAAGACTGCCCTCTCCAAGTTCCTCTCCGAGGAGGAGATTGCAAAGATCATTGAGAGAGTGGAAGGAAAGCCCGGAGATCTCATCCTCATTGCAGCAGATAAGAATAAAATTGTCTGGGATGTTCTCGGCAACCTTCGTCTGGAGATTGCAAGACAGCTTGACATTCTTGACAAAAACGACTTCAGATTCCTCTGGGTTACCGAATTCCCTCTCCTTGAATACTCTGAGGAGGAAGGAAGGTTTAAGGCGATGCACCATCCCTTCACCATGCCCATGGAGGAAGACCTTAAGTACATTGACAGCGATCCCGGCAGGGTGAGAGCAAAAGCTTACGATATCGTTCTTAACGGTACCGAGCTTGGCGGAGGATCCGTGAGAATCCACCAGAGCGATATTCAGAAAAAGATGTTTGAGGTGCTGGGCTTCACTCCGGAGCAGGCCTACGAACAGTTCGGTTTCCTGCTTGACGCTTTCAAGTACGGAGTGCCTCCTCACGCAGGGCTGGCTTACGGTCTTGACCGGCTTATCATGCTTATGACCGGTGCCGACAGTATTCGTGAGGTTATTGCATTTCCTAAAGTTAAGGATGCTTCCTGTCTCATGACAGAAGCTCCCGGCCCTGTTGACAAAAAGCAGCTCGACGAGCTCTTCATCAACACCGTTGTTCCAGAAGAATAGTGACCTAAGGTTAAGGAGAAGATCATGGAAAGCTATAAGAGAGAATTTATTGAATTTATGGTTGACTGCAAAGTGCTTCGCTTCGGCGATTTCGTGACAAAGAGCGGAAGAAAGACTCCTTTCTTTATCAATACCGGCTTTTACCGCACCGGCAGCCAGCTTAAAAAGCTTGGTGAGTTTTATGCAAAAGCCATCAACAGCAAGTTTGGCAAGGATTTCGATATCCTTTTTGGCCCTGCGTACAAGGGTATCCCCCTCTCCGTAACCGCGGCTATTGCCCTCTCCGACAACTTCGGAACTGATGTGGGTTACTGCGCAAACCGCAAAGAGGTAAAGGATCACGGAGACAAGGGTATTCTCCTTGGCTCTCCCATTGCAGATGGAGACAGAGTAGTCATCATTGAGGATGTTACCACTGCCGGAACGTCCATTCAGGAGACCATGCCCATCTTAAAGGCTCAGGGAGACGTGGAGGTTAAAGGCCTTGTGGTTTCTGTGGATAGAATGGAGAGAGGACAGGGCACAAAGAGCGCCTTAAAGGAGATCGAGGAGAAGTACGGCCTCGTCACTACCGCAATAGTAACAATGGAGGAAGTTGTAGAGTACCTCAGCACAACTCCTTACAAGGGTGAACTCATCATTGATGAGACAAGAAAAGCTGCCATCGACGCTTACTACGAGCAGTACGGGGCAGAGGACTAACACAGGAAGCGGATTATCTTGAAAAAGAAAAAGATAACCATGGTCAGAGTGATGCTTTTTGCTCTGTATCTGGTGGCCTTATTATATCTGTTGTTTTTTGCCGAGGGTCTCGGAAGAAACAATGTTGGAGGCTACCGGTACAACCTGGTTCCTCTTAATGAGATTACAAGGTACTGGAATCTGAGGAGTGTGTACCCAAGAGCTTTTGTCATCAATCTGCTTTGCAACATAGTGGCATTTATGCCCTTTGGATACTTTATTGCGCTGTTTGCGGACAGAAAGCTATCCCTTTTTATGGGAACCCTTGTGACCTTTATGTTCAGCCTCATGATCGAGTCTGTGCAGCTGGTGCTCATGGTGGGAAGCTTTGACGTGGACGACCTGATATTGAATACGCTCGGCGGGATCCTTGGAATCCTTGGGTACCGACTAAGCCGGGTGCTGAGGAAGTATTTGTGAAAAAAGCGAAACAAAGACCTAAAAGGCAGAAGGTCCGATATCAAAGACACAAAAAAGTATATGGATTTGTAAAACAACGTCCCACGAGAAGAGGAGTTCTCTCACTGATGATCTACATCATGACCCTTCTTTTCTGGCTCGGCGCTATTGTGGCCGCCTTCATTACGGAAGGACAGCTGCCGGGAATTGTGGGAGCTTTGGGGCTGACCAGTGTGTTCTTTTCCGTGGCGGGAATCTACCTTGCCCGGAAAAGCCTTTACGAGCAGGGAAGGTCCTACAAGCTGTCAAGGGTTATGCTGGTTCTCAACTCGGTTCAGCTCCTTATGACAGCGGGTACATTTATTTTAGGATTGAGATAACACGGGAGGATGTTGAAGATGAACGGTTCCTGCCTCATGTCGGTAGATGAACTTATTCGGGAGAGATATGAACTTGCAGTTGAGAGAGTCCGGGAGATAGAGGAGGATGCAGAGGCTCTGGAGCCTTATGCAAGCTATTTTCAGGATGTGGCGGAGTTTATCCTGAAGCTGGATGAGTTCCTTGAGATTCGACAGGAGAGAGATCTCACTCCTTCGGAATACCGGAAGTTCCACGATGCCTTTTATGTGGACATAGCCGGGGAAGCCTACGGTATCAGTTTTACCAACCCTGCTTTTCTGACAAAACTCATGGGGGAAGAAAAGTCGGAACTTGCCGGAATGCTTGCTTTTCTCTATGCCGAGATCAGGGAGCTGATTCCGGCGGTCTATGAAGGTCGTCTGGAGGAGATCACCGTAACTCTTGAATTGTTCCTTGAGATCTACGGCCTTTTCGGGGAGGAGATTCCCGGGGAGGACGAAGTTCGGGATCGAATCTACTGGTATGCCTACGACTATCTTCCCCTTTTCCTGGGAAGAAGAATAAAAGAGCAGCTTCAGACAGAAGAGAGCTTTGGTCTTAAGGAAGTAATGAGAGCCGCTATGGAAATAGAGAAGGATCCGGCCGACACCGACTATCTCTATCGCTTTGGTGAGTATATCACCGATAACGACCATCGGCTTGCCCGCTACGTGAACTCTCTTCCTGAGGAGGACATCCTTAAGATTGCCCGAACCTACACCGAGGGATACCGAATCGGTTTTGTAAAGACGGGCAAAGATCTTTCTATTAAGAAGACAGTGGCGGTGAGATTTCAGCTGGGCTTTGAAAGAGTGGTTTCTGAAGCCGTTAAGATGTTTGAGGCCATGGGGCTCAAAACCGTGATCTATCGGGCTTCTATGGGCGTTGTCACCAAGAACGGTCAGAGCCGGGTGGGCTTTTACGGAAGTATTCCCAACCAACAGTATGACTATGATCACGCTCAGGACGCAGCGATTTTCCTGGACTCCAAGTACTTAAGCCGGAGAATTGAAGTTCTGAAAGAGGTCTATGAGGAGAATAGGGAGGCTGCCGGATATATGGCAGGCCCGGCAGTTATTGAGCTTTTCGGGGAAGTTCCTTTTGCCCCGGTATCAAAGCCGGAGATCACCAGATTCTCCGACAAACAGAAGCATATTAAGGTTAAAGCAGATGCAAAAGCGTCTGCCATAGTAAATAAGTATATCCCGGGAGAAGAGAGAAGTTTCACTATTATTTCCTTCCCTAATCCCGGAATCGGAGATCGTTTCGAGGAGATCTTCAGTGAGGTAGTGAAGGTAAACACTCTTGATGCCGACCTCTACGAGAAGATCCAGCAGAAACTGATCGACGTGCTGGATACCGGCGAAAGAGTCCATATTACGGGAAGAAACGGCAATCGCACTGACATGTACGTGGAGCTCTACAAGCTGAAAGATCCCGCAAAGGAGACCATTTTTGAAAACTGTGTGGCGGATGTCAACATCCCCGTGGGAGAAGTTTTTACCTCTCCTGTTCTGAAAGGAACCCACGGAATCTTACATGTGACCGGAGTGTTCCTGGATTCTCTTTTTTACAAAAATCTTGAAATTACTTTCAAAGATGGTATGATTGATAACTATACATGTGAAAACTTTGAGACGGAGGAGGAAAACCGCCGTTACATCAACGACAATGTGATGAACGGACACAAGACTCTCCCCCTTGGAGAATTCGCAATCGGTACGAATACGACTGCAGCGGTCATGATTGACCGTTACAATATAGCGGACAGGATGACCATCCTGATCGCGGAGAAGACAGGCCCTCATTTTGCGGTGGGAGATACCTGTTATTCTCATGAGGAAGATGTCAGATCCTACAATCCGGACGGTAAGTATATAGCAGCAAGAGAGAATGAGTGCTCCGCTTTACGCCATACCGATTTGGACAAGGCATACTTCCAGTGCCACACTGATATCACTATCCCCTACGACGAGCTCGGAACTCTGGAAGTAATCCGGGAAGACGGGGAGAGTAAGGTGATCATCAGAGACGGAAGGTTCGTTCTTGAGGGAACGGAGCTTTTAAACGAACCATTTGAAGATAATCGATAACCTACAAAATCTAGGAGAAATATCATGACTTTAAACAAAAAGAAATTCAGTCTTTCTATTGTACTGGTACTTGTTCTGGTAATGATGTTCCAGACAGCGGTTTTCGCTTATGCCACCAAGGAGATGGAGATCAACGGAGTGAAGATGCTGATGAATTCCGACTATCCCAGCTCAGACATTCCTGAAGGATTTACCGAAGTAGCCCTTGAATACGAGGGTGAGACTTTCTACGGCGGCGAGGATGATGCGACACACAGTATCCACCTTTACTATTTTTCCTGTGAGTCAGACTCTTCGAAAGACGGCTTTTATCAGCTGAAAAGTGATGGCACTTTTGTAAAATATGATGCCACCGGACTTGGAGGTAAGAGTTTCGTTTTTGCGGAACCTGCCAAGGAGAATGTTCCTTTTGGCTATGATGCCACTCAGATGAATGCCAAGGGGACAGTGATGGATGCGTACCAGGACAGCAAGCTTGCCTCAAACTACCCTTCCATCTACCTTGTATACGGTTCCTTATCCGGAGGGGAGAACAGCTGGTACCTCTATGACACCGAGGGAGATGCCATCATGCCTTATGTCTATGGCAGCACCTCCTCTTCGTCAGAGGATAAGGATGACACAACTTCTCCCGAGGAGGAGGAAGCAACCACTATTGCGGATCTCCAGACTCAGTTGAAGGAACTCAACAATAAATATAACAAAGATATCGGACGTTCCAAGAACCTGTTTATCTTTGCCCTTGTGATCACAGTCTTATGCATCTTCATTGCCATCAATTCCTCAATCAAGAGAAAGCATGAGAGAATGGATCTTGAGGATCGTATTCTGGATCTCAAGAGACATGGTGGTGTGGAGACCATCAGCTACTCAAAGAGAGAACTTCGCCGGAATGCAAAGCTTGATGCCAAGGCGGAGGATAGGCTCAACAAGCTGGAGGATCGTTACGTAGACGATGATGACATGTACGATCTCAGAGAGTCTGACGAATTCGATGACAGAAAGCGCAGGAAATCCGACAAGAAGATGACCAGAGCCGAGAAGAAGGCGGCGAAGAAAGCCGCAAAGCTGGGCATGGACTTCGAGGATGATCTCTACGACGATATTGAGCCCGCACCTGCTCCCAAAAAGAAGAAATCAAAGGCAGCGGAGAATGAGGACTTAAAGCCCAGAAGAAAGGCAGCAGAGTCTTCCGCCCGAAACACCAGATCTCTTGAGGATGCGAGACCTCGGAGAGAGGCGGCAAGAAACAAGCCTTCAAGGGAGCGCAAGCCAGTGTACGATGACGATATGCTGGATATCGGAGGTATTGAGGAAGGTCTTGAGGCTGCTCTCCGCAGTGAGGGCAATGCCAAGAAACCCGTGAGAGGCATCACAGAGGATATGTCTGTGGCTCTCGGTCTTTCTGATGACGACTTTGATATGGACATTATCGATCTGGATTAATTGATTATTTGGACCCGAGGATCTTTGGCAGATCCCCGGGTCTGTTTTGTTTTTTTGGCTGCAAAGTCCGGGAGCACCTTTCTTGACATAATAGTATAATTGTTATATTATTTATATAACAGTAGACTTTTTTACAGAAGGTGATCAAATGTATATACAGATAGATTTTAATAGTGAAAACGCCTTATATATGCAGCTGCGGGATCAGATTATTATGGGAATCGCAACAAGGACTCTTCACGAAGGAGATGCTCTGCCTTCAGTTCGTCAGCTGGCTGAGACCATTGGTATCAACATGCACACCGTAAACAAGGCCTACAGCGTCCTGAGGCAGGAAGGCTTTATCCGCCTTGACAGACGGAAGGGTGCGGTCATAGCCATTGATGCGGATAAGATCAGGGCGGTGGCGGAGCTTCAGGAAGTTCTCAAGGTGACACTTGCCAAGGGATATTGTAAGAACATCACCAGGGAGGAAGTTCACGCCCTTGTGAATGATATTTTTGACGAATTTGAGAATTTAGAGTAGGAGATAGTAATGTACCGGTTTACCAAACAGGCCGAGGCCGCCCTGAAGATGGCATATGAGGCGGCCAGGAACATGAAACATAATTATATCGGAACAGAGCATCTGCTCCTGGGACTCAGACAGGAGTTTTCCGGAGTGGCAGGACAGATTCTGGTGGAGTGCGGAGTTGACACCACCGGAATCGAGAAGCTGATAGATGAACTCATTGCCCCGGGAATCACCGTTTCAGTTAAGGACAGAGACGGATATACCCCGAGACTGGAGGCCATAATCGATGATGCGTCACAGTTTGCCAAGGTGTACGGTAGCCAGGAGATCGGCACAGAGTATCTTCTCCTGGCCATTGTCAGAGATATTGAGTGTCAGGCGGCCAGAATCCTCTCCTGTCTCAATGTTCAGCTCAACGAGATCTACACTAAGATAACCACCATTTTGGGGGCGGATCTCGACGAGATGATGAGCAGTCAGGGCAAGGGTGAGGGTAAGGGAGAACAGCTTCTCACTCAGTTCGGTAAGGATCTTACTAAGCTTGCCGCGGAGGGGAAACTGGACCCCATAATAGGCCGAAGAACGGAGATCACCCGAATAATTCAGATCCTGAGCCGAAAGACCAAGAACAATCCCTGTCTTGTAGGTGAACCCGGAGTAGGTAAGAGTGCGATCGTGGAAGGCCTTGCCCAGTGTATTGCTTCCGGCAATGTACCCTCTGATCTTGCTTCCAAACAGGTGATAGCCCTGGATCTTGCTGGAATGGTGGCGGGAACCAAATACCGGGGTGAATTCGAAGAGCGCATGAAGAATCTCATAGAGGAAGTTCAGAGGGATGGCAATGTTATCCTTTTCATGGATGAAGTCCATACACTAATTGGTGCCGGAGGTTCAGAAGGAGCCCTGGATGCAGCGGGAATCTTAAAGCCTGCTCTTGCAAGGGGTGAGTTCCAGATGATCGGAGCCACTACCATCGATGAGTATAAGAAGAAGATCGAGAAGGATGCGGCTCTGGAGCGTCGTTTTGCTCCGGTGAAGATCGATGAGCCCGGAGAAGCCATGAGTATTGAGATTCTTTCGGGACTTAAGGAGACTTACGAGAAGTTCCACAAAGTAACCATCTCCAATGAAGCCCTGTCTCAGGCAGTGAAGCTTTCAGCAAGATACATCTCTGACCGAAATCTACCGGATAAGGCCATTGACGTATTGGATGAAGCCTGCTCCAAGACACGGCTGTCCAGATACAGAGTTAAAGATTTCAGCGACTCCAACGAGGCCAGACTTGAGGAACTTAAAAGAGAGAGAGATGAGGCCTTAAAGGCCCATGATATTGAGAGATCCAAGGAGATACACAGAGAATATGAGGATGTTCGCCGGAAGATGGAGAAATCCGCAAAACGCCGAAGCAAGGCGGATAATAAGCCGGTGGTATCGGAAAATATGGTTGCCAATGTTGTCTCCGAGTGGACCGGAATTCCGTTATCAAAGCTCTGTGAGACGGAGAGTGCCCGACTTTTGAATCTCGAGAAAACGATCCATCGCCGGGTAATTGGCCAGGAGGAGGCAGTGTCTGCAGTGGCGAGAGCGGTGAAGAGAGGCCGGGCAGGTCTTAAAGATCCGGGAAGACCTATCGGTTCCTTCCTTTTCCTGGGACCTACAGGTGTAGGTAAGACTGAGCTTTCCAAGGCTTTAGCGGAAGCTCTTTTTGCCAATGAGAATGCCATGATCCGCATCGATATGTCTGAGTATATGGAGAAGCACAGCATATCAAAGCTTATAGGTTCTCCTCCGGGATATGTGGGCCATGAGGAAGGCGGCCAGCTCAGTGATAAGGTTCGTAGGAATCCCTATTCCGTGATCCTTTTCGATGAGATCGAGAAAGCTCATCCCGATGTATTCAACATTCTCCTTCAGGTGCTGGATGACGGACATATTACCGACTCACAGGGGCGCATGGTTGATTTCAAGAATACTGTTATAATCATGACCTCCAACGCGGGAGCCGGTTCCATTATAGAACCTAAGAAGCTTGGCTTTGCGGCGGTTGAATCTGAGGAGAAGGACTATAGCCGTATGAAAGATGGAGTAATGGAGGAAGTTAAACGGATCTTCAAACCGGAGTTCCTAAACCGAATCGATGAGATTATAGTATTCCATGCCCTGACGGACGGAGAACTCAGGAAGATTGCGGGGCTTATGCTAAGAACCGTATCTTCAAGGCTTTTAGAGCAGATGAATATTAAGCTTTCTTTCCGGGAATCAGTCAGAGATTTCATTGTAAAGAAGGGTTCAGACAGGAAATATGGAGCAAGACCTTTGCGCCGGGCAATCCAGGTTGAGATCGAGGATTATCTTGCCGATGCGGTGCTCTTAGGAGAACTGAAATCCGGAGACAGCGGAGCTCTGGGAATAAGAAACGGTAAGCTTCACATCTACAAATAAGGGAATTTTTATGGCGAAGACTAAGACAGTTTATTTTTGTCAGAATTGTGGCTATGAATCTGGTAAGTGGGCCGGACAGTGCCCTGCCTGCAGAGAGTGGAATACTTTCGCGGAGGAGATCGTAAGTAACGGTAGTACTGCAGCCAAATCCATAAAGCGTAAGGAGAATGCTTCCCGTCCGGTTCCAGTGAATTCGGTATCAAAAACAGAGACGAAACGCATCAGAACCGGAATCGGAGAGCTGGACAGAGTCCTTGGGGGCGGAATAGTTCCGGGATCCCTGACCCTTGTGGGAGGCGATCCGGGAATCGGCAAATCTACCCTTCTTTTACAGGTGTGCCAGGCCCTTAGCCGGACAGAGCTTAAGGAATTGTATATTTCCGGAGAGGAGTCTCTGGGGCAGATCGTAATGAGGGCCAAGCGTATCGGAGAATTTTCCGACAACCTCTCTCTTTTGTGCGAGACAAACCTGGACACTATCCGGGAGACCATAACAAGGGATAAGCCGGATTTCGTGGTTATCGACTCCATTCAGACTATGTACCGGGAGGATGTGAATTCTGCCCCGGGAAGCGTCTCCCAGGTTAGGGAGGCCACCGGAATCCTCATGCAGATAGCCAAGGGACTGGGAGTTTCTATTTTTATAGTGGGTCACGTCACCAAGGAGGGAGCGGTAGCCGGTCCCAGAGTGCTGGAACACATGGTGGACACGGTCCTCTACTTTGAGGGAGATAAGCATGCCTCTTACCGAATTCTTCGGGGAGTTAAGAATCGATTCGGCTCTACAAATGAGATAGGAGTTTTTGAGATGAGGGAGAACGGACTCAATGAGGTCATGAATCCCTCAGAGTTCATGCTTCAGGGCAGAGCAGAAGGAGGTTCCGGCTCCGCAGTGGCCTGCTCTCTTGAGGGGTTAAGGCCCATTATGATAGAGGTTCAGGCTCTGGTCAGCCGAACTGTTTTCGGTTTTCCCAGGCGCAGTGCAGTGGGGTTTGACTATAACCGGGTGAACCTTCTAATGGCAGTATTAGAAAAGAGAGTGGGACTCGCTCTCTCAGACTGCGATGCCTATATCAATATCGCCGGCGGAATGCGAATCAACGAGCCGGCCATGGATCTGGGGGTGGTAATGGCTATCATCTCCAGCTTTAAGAACAGACCTCTGGACCCCAATGCCATGTTTTTCGGGGAGGTGGGACTCTCCGGTGAAGTGAGAGCTGTTAGTATGCCGGAGGCTCGGGTGAGTGAAGCCAAAAGACTGGGCTTTAGCTGTTGTTTCATACCTAAGGTGTGTGTAGGCTCCGTAAAGAAGCTTGAGGATGAGAGTTTTAAGGTCATCGGAGTCGACTCCGTTGCGGATGCAATGAAATATTGTGGATAATAATAATGGGACAAGATATGGATATCAAAGAACTTGCACTTGAAGTGATTGAAAGACTCAAAAAAGAATATCCGGATACGGAATGCACTCTGGACTATGATGATGCCTGGAAGCTTCTTGTTAGTGTCAGGCTGGCAGCACAGTGCACCGATGCCAGGGTAAACGTGGTGGTTAAGGGGCTTTTTGAGAAGTATCCCACACCTGAGGCGCTGGCTGTGGCCACCGTGGAGGAGATAGAAGCCATTGTTAAGCCCTGTGGGCTTGGACACAGCAAAGCCAGGGATATCCATGCCTGCATGAATATGTTGGTGGATCGCTATGACGGTATGGTTCCCGACGATTTCAAAGCCCTTTTGGAGCTTCCCGGAGTGGGCAGAAAGAGTGCTAACCTGATCATGGGTGATGTTTTCGGAAAGCCGGCCATAGTTACGGATACCCACTGTATCAGGTTGTGCAACCGGATAGGTCTTGTCGATAATATCAAGGATCCCAAGAAAGTGGAGATGGCCCTTTGGAAGATTGTGCCAGAGGAGGAGGGAAGTGCCCTTTGTCACCGCTTTGTAGATCACGGCAGGGAAGTCTGCACCGCAAGAACCAAACCTCATTGTGACATATGTGTTCTGGCGGATATCTGCCGGGCCAGAGCTTCAGGAGAGTTTGCATAAGGTCAAAGGTGAAAGCACCGTTTTTAGCGCAGTGCCCTGAAACAGTAAAACTAAATTATTTGTACAGCTGCTATCGGGTCGGATAAAAGAGAGATAACAAGTAACGTGAATTGAACCGACCCCAAATTGTTAGACTTTATTAGCGAGACAGCTATGGCTGCCTCGCTATTTTTTTTCAGCGACGAGTAGGGGCCGGGCAGAACCCGGAATTGGGCGACCGCAACAATCTCAGAACGTGCCCATCGAGCACTTCTGATGATTTGTTGCAGCCAGAAGGGAGAGCCTGTATTGAACAGTACTCTTCCAACCTGGTTTTTCTTTAATTCTTCGTTCGTTGTAATAATCGATATATCGTTTATTTCCGACTTCAGTTCTTCGTAACTGTAATAGACAACACCATAGTGGATCTTTTGTTTCAATAAGCCAAAAAAATATCAATGACTGAATTGTCGTGTCAGTTACCCTTTCTCGACATGCTTTGAAAATTGCTTCGGCCTGTGCATCTAAAACGTTCTTTGCAGAGGGCATTTTATCGATACCATAACTTACAATCCCACCGACGACGGCAGGGAGAATCCCTGCCGTTTTTACACAGAATGATTCAGATTCTTGCATTACCTCTTGAATAATTAAAGCAAACGCAGTATTATATAAACGACCGTTTAAGTATTTACAGAGAGGGGGAAGAGTTTGCGCACTGTAAATTAAGGGTGTCGATGAACGATATACCGAATATGCCAAGAGTTTAGAAGGAAAGCTGGGTATTCCCCACGAAAAGCTGACACCGCTGATCTTCATTCTGATAAGAGCCTGCGTACACTACGCACTGTTTGAAGATGAGTTCTACATGAAATCTCAGATAGAAACAATCAAAGAAACTCTTGAACTCTTTATAATGAAATATAACCCGAAAGCAAGATCGGGAACTTTTACAGAATAAACCAGATTCAAAATATCTTTTGGGAGGAATATCAATGAAAAAACGAATTTTAAGCATTCTGCTTACCCTTTGTATGGTGCTGATGCTCGTACCGGCAACGGCCTTTGCGGAAACGCTGATAGGCGACATTGACCGTGACGGCGATGTTACGGTGAAAGACGCCGTCTGTCTTCAAAATTATCTGGATGGCCTTATCAGTTTCACCGATGAAGAATTCTTAGTCGCAGATTTCAACGGAGACGGCAGGGTAAACTACACCGATCTGACAGAACTGCAGAGCTATCTTGATTTCATGGAAAGCAGCCTCGCCATCACGGTCGACGGCTTCGAGGTGGGCAAAACGCCGAACGATATCACCTACAGCTTCGAATCCACGATCCCGGGCATCGAATTCAGCGAAGACGATATTACGCGTATTGGCTGGCACAAATACGTTTTTGATGGATCGAATTACATATGGGCAAATATACCTAACACCAACGTGTTCGAGGCTGGTGCAAGCTATCATATCTTGATGGATCTGGACAACAAAGGTCTGGATATGGCGCCGGCTGTCACCGTGAACGGCAAGACGCCGGAATATTGTGCGATTGCAACCAGCAACGGTGTGCCGATTCAGCTCCTGATAGCATGTACCCTTGGCACGCCGGCGGA
>JAQYAH010000017.1 GCA_029227635.1 Clostridiales bacterium | reverse complement strand
AGCCACGGAGAAGGCCGCTTCGTAGGAAACGAGGGGGTTATTGCTAATCTGAAAGCTAACGGCCAGATCGCAACCCAGTACGTTGACCTTCAGGGAGTTTCCACCATGGATCTCTCCTGCAACCCCAACGGCTCTGTGCTCTCCATCGAGGGTATCACAAGCCCCGACGGCCGTGTTCTCGGCAAAATGGCTCACTCCGAGCGTGCCGGCTACGGTCTCTATCTCAACGTTCCCGGTGACAAATATCAGCCGATCTTTGAAGGCGGTGTAAACTACTTCAAGTAAAACTAAGGCCTGGCTTGGATCTTCCAAGTCAGGCCTTTAATATTCTCTCTATTCAATTACCCAGATTATCCGGCTTGAAGCCATAGGGCAAGAGCTCCGCCAAAGTGCTGATACGGTACTCTCCGGTGCCTTTTGCCATGATCACCTCAAAAGTCTTTGGATCCACAAACTCCATCATCACCTGACGGCACACTCCGCAGGGACTGCAGAATTCTCTCTCCTCTCCGTCCTTGCCCCCAACAATGGCAATGGCAGTAAACTCTCTTATACCTTCTGAAACCGCCTTGAAAAAGGCTGTGCGTTCAGCACAGTTGGTGGGAGAAAAAGCCGCATTCTCAATGTTGCAGCCGGTAAAAATCTTCCCATTCCCTGCGAGAAGGGCGGCGCCTACTTTGAAATTCGAGTAGGGGGAGTAGGATCTTGTTCTGGCTTTCTCCGCATTCTCAATCAGTTCCCGAATCTTATTGTCATTAAGCATATATATCACCCGGATCAGATATGGAATGTCTTCTGCATATCCTTGGTTTTGCCAAGTATGAGGATGTTGTCCCCATTTTTGAATTTAGTATCGGGGGTGAACTCCAGGTCGATCTCCCCGTTTCTCCTAAAGCCCATGATATTGATGCCGTGCTTTCTCCGGACATCAGCCTCCTGAACGGTCTTGCCGATCCACTTCTCCGGTACTGAGATCTCAAAAATTCCATAGTCGCTGTCCAGCTGGATATAGTCCAGAATATGATCCGCGGTGAACCTGATGGCGCTCCAGTACGCCAGCTGCTTCTCGGGGTACACGATCTCGTCCGCACCGTTTCTCAAAAGGAACTTGGCATGAACATCTCTTGCCGCCCGGGATACTACCAGTTTAGCTCCCAGCTCCTTAAGAAGGGATGTGGTCTCCAGAGAATTCTGAAAGTTTTCAGCGATGGTCACGATACAGACATCAAAATTGTTTACTCCCAGGGATTCCAGAAAATCCGGATCTGTGGAGTCACCGATCTGGGCGTTTGTTACATAGGGAAGGACCAGATTGACCCGCTTTTCATCAATATCCACTGCCATGACCTGGTGATTCATCTCATCAAGTTTTTTTGCAATATGACGGCCAAAACGGCCAAGTCCGATCAATAATACTGATTTCATGATTATCTCCTTTAACCAACAGTGATTTTTTCCTGAGGATATTTCGAAACATTATTGGTCTTGCCCGACACCGCTGCAAAGATCAGGGTAAGACCTCCCACTCGTCCAAAGAACATCAGCGCTATGAGAATGAGTCGGGATACAAAGCCAAGACTTGTGGTCACTCCAAGAGTAAGGCCCACCGTTCCAATGGCGGATGCCGTCTCAAAGAGAGCGGTGAGGATGGGAATTCCCTCCAGCCGGCTGATGACCATTCCCCCTACGGAAAAGAGGGCCAGATACATCATAAACACTGTGGCTGCGCTCCTTATGGCCTCCTCGTGAATCCGGCGTTTGAAGAAATAAGTGTCGTTCTTTCGAAGGAATACCGAGATTGCCGAAGAAAAAAGTACGGCCAGGGTGGTGGTCTTCATACCACCGGCAGTAGACCCGGGAGATCCGCCCACCAGCATCAGCATAATGGTCATAAGCTTTCCGGTATCGCTGAACTCAGTGAGATCCGTAGTATTAAAGCCCGCAGTTCTGGGGGTTATTGCCTGAAAAAGTGAACTAAGCACCCTCTCCTTAATCGGAAGATTGCCGTATTCCCCGAAGAAAAAGTAAACGGCGGGAATGACGATCAGAGCACCTGTCACCGAGAGAATGACCTTAGTCTGCATCCGATACTTGTGGAAGTTTAGGCCATTCTTCCGAATATCCTCCCAGGACAAAAATCCGATACCACCCACAACGATCAGAGTCATGATGGTCAGGTTGACCAAAACGGACCCGGAGTAGGAAGTGAGGGAGGAAAACTCCGATTTCACACCCATGAGGTCAAACCCGGCATTACAAAAGGCGGATACTGAGTGAAAAAACGAATACCCTATTCCCCTCAGGGGTCCGAACTCTTTGACGAACCCGGGCATAAGGATCAGCGCCCCCGTCATTTCGATGAGGAGCGTGGTCCTTAAAATAAACTTGGTAAGTCGCACAATGCCACCCACATGGTGAGCTGACACCGCCTCCTTCATGGTGCTTCTCTGCATCAGTCCGATCTTTCGGCCTGACAAAATAGCCACGGAAACCGCTACCGTTACAATACCCATTCCGCCGATTTGGATCAGGATGAGAATCACAGTCTTACCGAATATGGACCAGTACATGGCCGTGTCCTGAACTACAAGTCCGGTAACACATACTGCCGAGGTAGCCGTAAAAAGGGCATCACTAAATGCTGCCCATTCCCCGCTTCTCGTGGCAAAAGGCAGCATTAAAAGCAGGCTTCCTGTCAGTATGACTGACAAAAAGCCCAGTATTATGATCTGAAATGATGATATATGTCGATGTTTTCGTTCATTAGCCATTGCAGCAAACCTTCAATCTCAATTCTCTTCCACAAAACTATAGTACCAATTATGCACTTAGTCAATGTCAATGAAGGTTATTATGAATTAAGATTGTAGAAATATTCTATTCTTTCTGTTTAGAAGGAAGTTCTATTGCAAGTGCCGCCCCAATGATAAGTATTGCTCCGATAATTTCGATTCCTCCCATTCTCTCATGGAGAAGAAGAGCCGAGAGGATAATGGACACTATCGGGTCAAACAGGGTGAACAATGCACCGGTCTGTGCCTTTAGTTTTCCAATGGAATAGAAGAACAAGAGGTTTGCAAAACCGGTATGAACCGCTCCCATGATTAGCACCATAATGATTAAGCTTATATCCCAGTTTACTCCTTTGATGCTCTCTGTCAACAGGGAATAGGGGATCGCAGCGATTCCCGAGATAAGCAGCTGCAAAATGGTGCGGGAGGTGTTGTCCACATCCGACGCCACTTTGTTGAGCATGGTTCCCACCGCGTAGAAAACCGCAGCTCCGAGACCAAAAAGCACACCTCCGAAGCTGGCTCCCGAGAGTCCTTCTCTCAATACTCCGGACACCAGCACCATGCCGAACACCGCCGCCCCGACACAGATAAGCTTGCGGCCGGTGATCCTCTCCTTAAACACTATGGGAGAGAGCATGATGATGATAAAAGGTGCCATGTAATAACAAAGCACCGCCGTGGAGACAGTTGTCCTGTCGTAGGCCTCAAAAAGAAAGATACACTGCAGGGCAATGCAGATTCCGACACAAACGATTAACGGAAGCCTTCGCCTGTCGATCTTCTTGAAGTCCGGCTTCTGGCCAATGAGGCTTCCTGCAGCAAAAAGAAACAGAAATCCGATAAGATTTCGCATCACCACCAGAAAGGCTGACGGAAGAGGGATCATCCGTCTGAACACTCCTATGGTGCCGTAAATGAACATGTCGAAAGCAAAAATCAGCTTTGTTTTTCCTTCTGAACTAAACTTTCCTGTCTTCATTAAATGTGACTTTTCTCTCTACTTTCTGAATCCGGTCTACTGTTACTTTCTGAAACCTTCTCTGATCTTAACAAGCTTCTCACAGTCTTTTGACAAAAGATCAATGAGGGTGCTTGCAGTGACTCTGGCAGGATTCACGAAAGAATCCTCCTCATCGGTTATGCGAAACTCCGGGCTGTGGAGATCACCTTCGCAGCCTCCGTAAACTATCTGGGCCGTGGGGATCATCTGGGATACGTCTCCCAGGTCATTGGAAAAATAGTTGTGAGGTCTGGTTTTTGTCTCACAGCCGGTGATCTTTGTGGCATTTTCCTTAATAACCTCAAGAAGGCTGTCATCCACCACGTAAGGCTTATATCTGGACGTCATTCGGTATTCAAGCTTACAGCCGGTCATGGAGGCTCCGTTCTCGCAGGCTTTGATGATCTGTTTGATCACCCATCCAAGTCCTTCCATGGATCTCGCCGCAGCCACCACATCCAGCACTGCATAGTCTACGATGCTTCCGATGTTGTGACCTCCCTCCACGATGTTGTAGGACACTCTGATGCTCTCCTCAGGGGGGAAGTACTCTCTCACGGCCTGGATACCATTGATGGCATTTACCACCGCGTTGAGAGCGTTAATACCCTTCTCAGGGCATACAGTTGAATGAGCCGCCTTGCCCTTAAACTCGAACCGATATATTTCCTGACCGTGGCAGGAAGAGTTGACCATGACCAGATTCTTAACTCCCGGATAATCCTCCAGGGAGTGGGAGCCGATTACGGCATCTATGCCGTCGAAATCATGGTGTTTCATCATCTCCCGCTTACCGCAGTCCTCAGAAATCTTTCCTTCCGCCTTGAGGCGTTCCAAAATGTCTGTGGGAGTATTCTCCTCCGCAGGAACTGCCATGAGGAGAAGATCTCCGTCAAGTTCCTCCATAGCCCCTGTCTTTACAAAAGCTTCTGCCAGGGCGAGAAGTGCCGTTGTCTGGATGTTGTGGCCACAGGCGTGGGACACCCCGGTCTCCGGATCCGCCGTCTCGTTCTCCGGGCTGTAAATTCCATCCAGCTCTCCAATGTAAGCTGCTGTTCCCTTGTGAGCTCTTCCGGGAAGTCTTGCAATGAGCCCCGTTACCGCAGTCTCCTTAATATCGGTGATTCCAAGCTCCTCTAACTTCTCCCTGATGTATGCGCTGGTCTTCACCTCGCAAAAGCCATATTCCGGCATAGTTGCCAGTTCCCCGCCCCATCGGATCCACTTATCCTTATTCTCAACCAGATAATTGTCTACCTTCTCAAAAATGTTCATAATACATGCCTCCTGACACAAAAAGCAAAATAGGTATTACGTTTTCTTTCAATTCCATTCCATTATATCAGACAATTATGACTTTAGCTTATTATTATCACAAAAAAATTGATGATCTCAACAACTCTGTCATCAAGATCATCAACTTCATTTAATGCGTGAATATTAATTTAGTATCTTACGTAATATGTTACTCTGACTGCACTTACCTTAACAGGAACACCGGTCTGCTGAGCTTCGATCATCTGACCGCCGCCGATATAAATGGCAACATGTCCGGGTGTCCAGCAGATATCTCCGGGCTGAGGATCGCTTACGATCGTTCCTCCTGCCAGCTGTGCTCCGGAAGTTCTGGGAATTGAGATTCCCGCCATTCTGTAGCAGTACTGGGTAAGTCCGGAACAGTCAAGTCCTACGCCGGGAGTGGTCCCTCCCCATACGTAGGGAACACCGATCTGTGAGTAAGCCGCTGCCACGATTGTTCCACCCTTACCTGAGCTCTGGGGAATCGAAGGAGCAGCCGTGCTTCCGCCGCCTGATGAACCGCCGGTATTTACGGTACCGCCACCGGTATTAGCTGTGCTGCCGGATGAGCTGCTTCCGCCGTTGCCTGCCGCTGCCGCTGCGGCTGCAGCTGCTGCCTGACGCTGTCTCTCCTGCTCTGCCGCAATCGCCGCCTGGAGCTGAGATCCAAGATCTGCAACCTCCGCTTCTGCGTCGGCCAACATAACTCCGAGATCTTCCTGCTTCTGTTCATACTCTGCCTGGAGAGACTCCATCTCAGCCTGCTCAGTTTCCAGCTTGGCCTTGAGGGTCTTGATCTCTTCCTGAGTGTTCAGGTATTCCTGAACCTTGCCTCTGTCATAGGAGCTGATTCCTGCAGCATACTCTGCCTTGTTGAGAGCATCCGCAACATCATCGGACTCAAGAACTGCGGTAACCAGTGAAGGTTTACCGGATTCATACATATATTTGATTCTGAGAGCCATCGCTGCTCTCTGAGCTTCCTCAAGCTCGATAGCCGCATCGAGATCTTCCTGTGCTTCTTCGATCTCTTCGCCCTTGGCAATCAGGTCATTCTCGAGCTGAGAAAGATTAGCAACTACTTCATCTAACTGTGCCTGGAGTGAATTAACCTCACTCTGAGCTGCCGCTTTCTGTTCGCGAAGTGTGTCGATGTCCGTTGCGTTAACTGTCATCGCTGTGAGGCTGGTTGCAAGTACAACTGCTACCACAGCTTTGTTAAATTTTCGCATTGTTCCACCACCTAACTTAATATTTAGGGCAATTCCTTCCCTTTTTACGACATTGGCATTCTATCAGATCCCCAAAGTGGTTTCAATGCAGTTCAGTGAAGCCTATGATTTCCCTAAGATAAACTTAAGATTATCAAGTTTCAGTTAAGATTTGTTAACTCCTATGTTATAATTGGCTCCGGAAATGACTAAAAAGGCAGGATTTTGAATTGAAATTATATGTAATCAGACACGGTCAGACCTCCTGGAATGTGGAGGGACGAATTCAGGGTCAGGTAGATATTGACCTCAATGAGAACGGAGTGGAGCTTGCCAGACGCACAGCTTCCGGCATCAAAGATCTTCCCATAGATCTAATTATCACAAGCCCTTTTGCCCGGGCAAAAAACACAGCCCTGCTGGCAACCGCGGGAAGAGATATTCCCATAATAGAAGATGTCCGCCTGGCGGAGATGGCTTTTGGAGAGTGGGAAGGCCAGTATAATGATAACCGGGATCACGTTCTCTGCGACGATTTTCTTAAGACTCTCAGGGAGGATATTTTTTCCTTAAACCCTCCCGGAGGTGAGAATGTACGGGACGTCATCCGAAGAACCGGAGATTTTCTTAAAGAACTTGGGGAAGACCCGTCTCTCGCTGACAGCAACATCATGATCTCCTCCCACGGGATCGCTTCAAGAGCACTTTTGTACAATTTCAACGAAGATCAGAACAGCCGCAACTTCTGGATCACCAGTGTGCCCCCCAACTGTTCCATAACCACGGTGGATTACACCAATGGCAAGGGCAAGATCCTGGAGTTCGATAAACTCTATGCCCACCTGGATACAACAGAGAAAGATGCCTGGTCGAGAAGCTAGCCGCAAATCGGTTACTCAAAGCTTAGCCGATGGAGTTCTCCTTTCTCCTCAAGACCGGCAAAGTCCTGCTGTCTTAAGGCTTCATAGAGGATTATAGCGGCGGAATTGGACAGATTGAGGGATCTGATATCGTATCCCATAGGAATACGGATACAGGATCTCTCATTTTTGGCCAGGATTTCCTCCGGGATTCCGGCACTTTCCGGACCGAACATAATATAGTCCTCCGGAGCAAATTCCACTTGGGTATACATTCGATGAGCCTTTGTGGTGGCATACCAGATTCGCCCGGGGCCTTTTTGCTCCATAAAATCTTCATAATCACAATAACGGTGAAGGTCCAGCTTCTCCCAGTAATCCATCCCCGCCCTTCTTATCTCCTTGTCATTCAAGCGAAAGCCCAAAGGCTCAATGAGATGCAGACTTGTTCCGGTGGCACAGCAGGTCCTTCCGATATTTCCGGTGTTGCCGGCAATCTCCGGCTCCAGCAAAACTATATTCATCTCTCATCCCCTCAGAATTCACAATCTATGTAATCTTCCGGTGTAAACCGGTGATAAATAACATGACAGCCCTCATCGGTGAGGCAGTATCTGAAATCGTCCGGATCTCCATCCGGGAAAAAACACAGATAGTCAAACTCTCCGTGAATCTTTTTCTCAATCACCACACTCTCCGAGGTCTCCCGAAAAAGCTCCAGCACCTGCTCCATTGCAGTTCCGTGGGTGCCAACCAGCTGAATCAGTTTCTTCAGAAAAGGATCTCTGTCTGCCAGGGTGTGAACGAAATCCGAGGCCTCCTTTGGAAGCCTTATGCAAAAGCGCTCCTTTTCACTTGTGACCTGAATTTTCCCCAGATCATCCTCTGCAAAAGCAGCAAACTTCTCAAGGATCTCCTTCATCTCCGAAGGATCTCCGGAGGTGTTCAGCAGCCGATTCAGCGACTTTAAGGGATAGTAAAGCCTTACTGGCTCACTTCTGTAGCCCAGCTTATACTGCTGTTCCTCTACGAGAGATATAATATTATTCTTCAGCCTCTCAAAATTCATATCAGTCCTTGATTATTCCATTCTCTCTGAGAATATTCTCCACGATCTCCACACTCTCGAAGATCATGCCGTCACAGTGAGCTTTTCTTGTGCCGCCTTTTGCATCGTTCACTTCCAGAAGATCCTTGCAGTTGATAAGCCCCTGGTGGTTAGCCTTAACCTTGTCAAAAAGAGCTTTTGCATTACTGCAGCCCAAAAGTCCCATTACCATGAGTCCCCCGGTGATGGCCCCGCACACTGTTCCAATCTTCATTCCCCCTCCGAAGTTGGAGCCGAGGGCCATAGCTTCACTTCTCTCAACAGGAAGGAGTTCCTCAAAACTCAGAAGCACTGCCTGAGCACAGTTACAGGGTACTTCATTTCTCAGTTTCTTTGCGTTATCGAGATATTTTCCCATTTTGTTTCCTCATTTCTCCTCAAACATATTCTTCAGAATGGTCCGCCTCCTGATCGTCACGCACCACGCAAGAAGGACCCCGCATAACCGCAGGGTCCCTCACATTATAACATATATTATTCTTCGATACCGTACTTATCCTTCATGAACTTGTCGATACCCTTGGCTGCAGCCTTACCTGCGCCCATAGCAAGAATAACTGTTGCCGCACCGGTAACTGCGTCGCCGCCTGCAAATACAGCTTCCTTGGAAGTCTGTCCGTTCTCCTCATCAGCGATGATACACTTGCGCTTGTTGATATCAAGTCCAACCGTTGTTGAAGAAATAAGAGGGTTGGGTGAAGTTCCGAGAGACATAATTACTGTGTCAACCTCGATATCAAACTCTGAACCTTCAATGGGAACAGGACGTCTTCTTCCGGAAGCATCGGGCTCGCCGAGTTCCATTCTGATGCACTTAATACCCTTAGCCCATCCGGTCTCCTCGTCAACAAGGATCTCAACAGGGTTGCAGAGAGTATCAAAGATAACTCCCTCTTCTTTTGCGTGATGTACTTCCTCAGCTCTTGCGGGAAGCTCAGCTTCGCTTCTTCTGTAGATGATATGTACCTCAGCGCCGAGACGAAGAGCGGTTCTTGCCGCATCCATAGCAACGTTTCCGCCGCCGACTACCGCTACCTTCTTACCTCTGTGGATAGGGGTGTAGTAGTCTTCACGATAAGCCTTCATGAGGTTGTTTCTGGTGAGGTATTCATTTGCTGAGAATACGCCGAGAGCTGACTCACCGGGAATATTCATGAACATGGGAAGACCTGCACCGGAACCGATGAACACAGCCTCATAACCTTCTTCTTCAAGGAGCTCATCAATAGTAACAGACTTACCGATAACTACGTTGGTCTCGATCTTAACACCGAGGCTCTTAACGTTCTCGATCTCCTTGTCAACTACTGCTGACTTGGGAAGACGGAATTCAGGAATTCCGTAGGAAAGAACACCGCCTGCCTTGTGAAGAGCTTCGAAGATAGTAACATCATAGCCCTTCTTGGCAAGATCTCCGGCACAGGTAAGACCTGCGGGGCCGGCACCGATTACTGCTACTTTATGTCCGTTGAGTTTCTCAGCCTTAGCGGGCTTGATTCCGTTCTCTCTTGCCCAGTCAGCTACGAATCTCTCAAGTTTACCGATTGAAACCGCTTCGCCCTTGATGCCTCTGATACACTTGCCTTCACACTGGGACTCCTGAGGGCATACACGTCCGCAGACAGCGGGAAGAGCGCTGGACTCGCCGATAACTGCGAAAGCCGCTGCAAAATCGCCTTCCTTTACATGACCTACAAAGTCAGGAATGTTAATGCTTACAGGGCAGCCCTGAACACACTTTGCATTCTTGCAGTGGAGACATCTGGAAGCCTCATTGACAGCCTCCTCCTGGTTGTAGCCATAGCAAACCTCTTCAAAGTTGGTTGCTCTTACGTGGGGATCCTGTTCTCTGACAGGGATCTTCTTTAATACATCAACTGCCATTATTTGTCACCTCCGCAATGTCCGCATCCGCCGTGATGTGTGTCGCCTTCGATCTTCTTAAGGATCTCTCTTCCTTCTTCTGTCTTGTACATTCTTGATCTCTGCATTGCCTGATCGAAATCTACAAGCCATCCGTCAAATTCCGGTCCGTCTACGCAGGCGAATTTGATCTCATCTCCAACCTGAAGACGGCAGGCGCCGCACATTCCGGTACCGTCAACCATGATGGGGTTCATGCTGACAATGGTGGGGATGTTAAGTTCCTTAGTGAGGAGGCATACGAACTTCATCATGATCATAGGTCCGATTGCTACGCAGTGATCATATTTCTTGCCTTCCTTCTCCACAAGATCCTTGAGACATACGGTAACCATACCCTTTCTCTGGTAGGAACCGTCATCTGTTGTGATGTAGAGGTTGCAGACCTTTGAAAACTCTTCTTCAAGGATAACGAGATCCTTTGTCTTAGCACCGATGATAACATCTGCCTCGATGCCGTGTTCATGGAGCCACTTAACCTGAGGATAAACAGGTGCGGTACCTACACCTCCGGCGATGAACACGATGTTCTTCTTCTTTAGCTCCTCGATGGGCTCGTCAATAAGATCAGAAGGACGTCCGAGAGGTCCTACGAAATCTTCAAAAGCATCGCCTGCCTTTAATGAAGTCATAGCCTGTGTTGACTGACCTACGGGCTGGAAAACGATGGTTACTGTTCCTGCTTCACGATCGTAATCGCAGATTGTAAGAGGGATTCTCTCACCCTCCTCATCGAGTTTCACAATGATAAACTGTCCCGGCTCACAGTGCTTTGCAACCCAGGGAGCCTCAACTACCATGCGGTAGATATTCTCAGACAGCTTGTCAGATAATAAAATCTTATACATTTTGTCCTCCTGAAAAATGATTTCAAAAATTCATCCACATTCCCAATTCTAGCACAAAAGATTTCCCATATACAGGATTTATGCAACTTTTTTTGCAAATTGTTATGTAAATATCTTTGCTTGAAAAGCCTTATATTTCCAAGTATTTTTTAAGTTCCGGCAACACCTTTAACCCCTCGGTTCTTCCCATCTGATAAACTCTCTCCAGCTCCTCGGGGTCACTCTCCATGCGGCTGATGTCCAGATCCCTCGGGGGTCTGATGACGAAAAGTTCTTTTTGCCGCTCCTTGCTTCTGATATACTCTGTCTGCCTGTTGTACATTATGTGGCGGACCTGCATGGCTTTCACCACTGCCGGATACTCCTTTAACAGAGCTCTGATAGCCGGTAATCCTTTCTGAGGTTTCTTGATGTAATCCAGAGGCTGGGTCAGAATCACCACATTGCGGTCGTATCCTTTGGATTCCATAAACTTTACCGGAATGGAATCGGCGATTCCACCGTCAAGAAGTTTTAATCCGTCGATTTCCACCACCCTTGAGACCATGGGCATGGAAGCAGAGGCTCTGAACCACAGAATATCCTCTCCGACTCCGGTATCGCAGCGGTGATATACCGGTTTTCCGGTGGTGACATCGGTGCACACCGCATAGAACTCCATGGGATTCTCGGTGTAAGTCTTGTCATCAAAAGGATCCAGAGTCTCCGGAATCTGATGATAGCAGAGATCCTCATCAAAGACATCCCCGGTCTTTATGAGGGACCTTATAGAGCCATACCTGGGATCACCGCAGAATCTTTTGTTGTAGCGGATGGGGCGTCCGATCTGCTTTGACTTGAAATTGCAGCCAAAAGCCGCTCCCGCGGAAACTCCCACTCCACCGTCAAATTCGATCTCATTCTCAAGGAAGACATCAATGACACCGCAGGTGAACATTCCCCTCATGGCACCGCCTTCCATAATGAGGCCTTTTTTCATAGCTGTTCTCTCCTTAGTTTCATGTTAAAAAAAGTCAAATGGCAGAAGGACCGGAATCCGATCCCTCTGCCAGGTAGTTCATTTCTTATTCTGCAAGGAACTTCTCAACACTTGCCAACTTCACGCAGCAGGCGAAGATCTCTGTGGCCTGTCTCATCTCCTCAACACTGGGATAAGAAGGAGCGATTCTGATCACACAGTCATCGGGGTCCTTCTTGTAGGGGAAGGGTGCACCGGCGCCGGTGAGAGTAACACCTGCTTCCTTGGCAAGAGCTACGATCCTCTTTGCACATCCGTTAAGAGCGTAGAAACAGATGAAATATCCACCCTTGGGAAGTGTCCACTTTCCGATACCTAAAGGTGCGATCTCCTCTCTCAAGATACTGTCGGTAGCCAGGAACTTGGGCTTAAGCATTGCTGCGTGCTTAGCCATGTGAGCCTTGACTCCCTCTCTGTCCTTAAGATACTTAACATGCATATACTGGTTGATCTTGTTGTAGCCGATAGTCTGGATGGTAAGTTGAGCTTTGATACTGTCAATGTTTGCCTTTGAGGCACCCATAGCTGAGATACCTGCTCCCGCGAAAGTGATCTTGGAAGTTGAAGTGAACATGTAAACCATGTCCTCAGTACCATTCTTCTTACTTTCGGGAAGAAGAGGAAGAAGGACATCGGGATCCTCCACATCCAGATCGTGTACTGCGTAGGCATTGTCCCAGAAGATCCTGAAATCGGATGCAGCAGGCTTCAAGGCTGCAAAACGCTTAACCACCTCGTCAGAGTAAGTTGTTCCTGTGGGATTGGCATACTTGGGAACACACCAGATACCCTTGATGGAGGGATCCTCTGAAACCAGCTTCTCCACCATATCCATGTCAGGACCGTCTTCCTTCATGGGAATATTGATCATCTCAAAGCCAAAGAGCTCGGTAATAGCAAAATGCCTGTCATAACCGGGTACCGGGCAGAGCCACTTGCGGTCAGGCACCTGGCTCCAGGGAGTTCCGCCGAGAACTCCAAGGCTCATAGCTCTTGACACACAGTCAAACATGAGATTGAGGCTGGCATTTCCTCCGATGATCACCTCATCGGGCTCACACTCAAGCACTTCGCTCATAAGCTTTCTTGCCTCGGGAAGTCCGGTAAGCACACCATAGTTTCTGAGATCGGTTCCGTCCTCCCCTTCAAGGACAGTATCCTTATTGACCAGATCAAACATATCCATGGTCATATCTAACTGAGCGGGTTCCGGCTTACCTCTGGCCATGTTGAGGTTAAGTCCCATCTCCTTGATCTCTTTAAATCGAGCTTCCAGTTCAGCCTTCTCCTTGAGGAGTTCCTCCCGGCTCATTTCCTCGTATTTCTTCATTTATTTACCCACTTATATAACTAGGTGATCCACATCAAAAAATTTTTTCAAGATATTCTATCACATGGCTCAGATTCTAACAAGACTTTTACCAGTTTAAAGCGTTATATCTGATGCCTTACCACCTTATACTCATCCCCGTTTCGATAATAGGGACAGGATGATCGGCTCTCCCCTATCATCCGGAGATAGTCGTCCTCATCCATATCGACGGAGCAAAAATACTCTTCATAGTCCTCATCGTACTCATAATATGCACAATCTTCACACTGCACGGATAAACCTCCTTTTATCGAAGAAAAAACCTGATAAGCTTGTCTGTAAGCTTACCCCTGTAGGGCTGGTACCGCATGGGCAGGTCGATCCTGAGGGATTTCTCTACTATGCTCTTTTTGTGGGAAAAAGCCTCAAACCCGGCTCTGCCATGGTAAGCCCCCTGCCCGCTGTCTCCTACTCCTCCAAATCCCATCTCACTGGTGGCCAGGTGGATGATGGTGTCATTCACGCAGCCCCCGCCGTAGGAGATATTATCTCTGATCCTTCTGATATTGTCCCGGTCCCCGGAAAAAATATAAAGAGCCAAAGGCTTCGGCCTCGCAAGAATCGGCTCAAAAATCTCCCCGATATCGTCAAAAGCGATCACCGGAAGCACCGGACCGAAGATCTCCTCAGACATGATCCTGTCCTTGAAAGTCACATCCCGCATCACTGTGGGGGCGATCTTTAAGGCTTTTTCATCGGTCTTCAACTCTCCCACTACCTTATTTGGATCTATTAGCCCCAGGATCCTGTCGTAGTGTTTGCGGTTGATGATCTTTCCGTAATCGGGATTTGAAATAGGGTCCTTTCCGAACTGTTTTCTGATCTGACGCTTGATGGCCCCGATCAGCTTGTTTTGTATTTTTCTGTCACAGAGAATGTAATCCGGGGCAACGCAGGTCTGTCCGCAGTTGAGGAACTTGCCGAAGACGATCCTTTTGGCTGCAAGACTTAAGTTGGCGGTGGAATCTACGATACAGGGGCTTTTGCCGCCAAGCTCCAAAACCACCGGAGTCAGGTTTCCCGCACATTTTCTGAGAACTTCCCGGCCCACATTTCCGCTTCCGGTAAAAAAGATCATGTCGAACTTCTTATCCAGAAGCGCCTGATTCTCCTTTCGTCCCCCGGTGACACAGGCCACGTACTTCTTGGGGAAGCAGTTTTCTATGATGCTTTTTATCACCTCAGAGGAAGCGGGAGCGTAGGCACTTGGCTTCACCACCGCCGTGTTCCCCGCCGCCAGGGCATCCACCAGAGGTTCCAGAGTGAGAAGCAGGGGATAATTCCAGGGGCTCATAATAAGAACCGTTCCGTAAGGGCAAGGTTTTTCGTAGCTCATCGCCGGAAACTGGGCAAGAGGGGTGTGAACTCTTTTTGCCGAGGCAAACTTCGGAAGGTGCCTGATCATATAAGTTATCTCCGAAAGGATCAGCCCCGTCTCACACATGTAGGACTCCCGTGGGCTTTTCCCCAGATCTGCATTAAGGGCGTCGGCAATGTCCTTTTCCCTCTGGGATACTTCAAAATAGAGCCTTTGAAGCATATCAATGCGAAAAGCCACATCTCTTGTCTTCCCGGTTCGAAAGAATGCTCTTTGCATCTCCATTATCTTGTGGATATCGGTCATTTCCATACCTCCCTTGAAATTTCTCTGATATTTTCTAAAGACCGCAGCCAAAAGACTGCGGTCCGATGTCTGCTCTAGTATAAGTGGATTATACTAGTTATTATCAAACTTAAAAGTGGGCATGAGCTGAAGCTTGTGAAGATTGAGCCTGTGCATTCGGTCGATCTTCTTTCGGATCTCCTCATCCTTACACTCCCCGGTGAGAATGTAATGATCCAGAGTTGCATAGGTGAAACCGATCTTATCCTCGTCTGTAAGGCCTGAAAGGCCGTCGGAAGGAGCTTTCCTGGTGAGACGCTCAGGAACTCCGATGAGCTCTCCCAGCTGAATTACCTCGTGAACCAGAAGATTTGCAAGAGGACTGAAATCTCCGGCGGCATCTCCATACTTGGTAGAGTATCCGATGTAGTCCTCAGATCGGTTGCAGGTGTTGGCAACTCTTCCCCCGTTGGGAAGGGCCTGGGCTACCGCATAGAGAGTGCTCATGCGAAGTCTTGCGGGAAGATTGATGACAGAGTCTCTGGAGAGCTCTGTAACTCCCGGAATTCCCCCTTCCTTAAGAGTGTTGTTGATAGCACCGGAAAGGCCCTGAAATCCCTCGTTTATATTAATGGTAAGATTCTTTATTCCCAGAAGGGATACTATCTCCCTGGAGTCGCTTATGTCACTCTGGACTCCGTTTGGCATCATGACTCCGATAACTCTGTCTTTGCCCAACGCCTCGGTGAGCAACGCCGCACACACGCTGGAATCCTTGCCTCCGGAGATTCCTATCACCGCGCTGCAGCCGGGTCCGTTGGCTTCAAAATAGTCTCTGATCCACTGCACAATCTCTTTTCTTGTTTTCTCCGGGTTCTTAAGCATCTTACAATTCTCCTTTCGCCGTACCCCTATGATTCTAGGGTTCATCCATATGGATAGTTTATCCGACCCGTGAGAAAATTCAAGCAAAACCCACATTGTTTTTGATAAAAAATTCCCTGCATTTGACTAACCTCTCCTGCAAGTGTAAGGTAAAGCTGACTGAGAAAAAACATAAGGAGGCTCTCATGTTTGAAGCAGAGATAAAAATCAAGATCGATGACCCCGCCCGGATAGCAAACCACCTTGTGGAGCTTGGCTTTTGCAAAAAGCACCGGGTCCGGGAGACAGACCGCTATTTTGATAACGCAAAAGAGCTGATAAGAACCACCGGCCGCTCCCTGAGGGTTCGGCTCACCACGGATCTTGAAACTGAAATTTCCTCTGCCACCTTAAACCTCAAGGGTGCAAAAGCTGACAAGCTGACCATGAGCCGGGAGGAGAACGAGATCAATGTTAGTTCCGGCGAAGACTGCTGCCGCCTTTTGTCAGACCTTGGCTTTTCAGCAGTTCCTCCCATTGTGGAAAAGATTCGGACCACTCTCACCCTCTCCGACATGACTGCCTGCCTTGATGAGGTGAAGGGCCTTGGCTCCTTTTTGGAACTTGAGATTCTTACAGAGGATTCCTCAAAAAGAGAGGAGGCCGTCCGTCGCATGGAGGTCATCCTAAAGGATCTTGGTTATTCTCTTGAGAATTCCCTTCAGACCTCCTACATGAGTCTGCTGGCCGGGACGAGGGAGTGATAAGGAACTTTACCTTCCTTTTACATAGTCCCCTGAGAGGATTTTACATATGTAAGTTATGCTCTGTATACAGACAGGAGGTATACAGATGACATATTTATATAAATTGATAGAATCCCTGGAAATGAGTGCCGATTCGAAAAACCGTCTTTGGGTTTTGTCCCTCTCCCTTTGTTTCGGAGCCACGGGACTGCTTGTCTGGGCCATTCTGAGAGGTTTCTGCCTATCTTCTCCCCTTTGGGGACTGTGCTTTTTCGGCTATCCGGCGCTATTTTCTCAGCTTTTCTTTTTCAGGTACGCTTTTCATGACAAATAACATACTTCTATTTAACCATCAGATGTGCAAAAAGCTCCCCGTTCGTCTCTGACGATCAGGGAGCTTTTCTGTTTCTACTCAGCTTCCATGGGGGATGGACTGAGAAAGAAGATCACCCACTCCGCAATGTTGCAGGCATGATCTCCGATCCTCTCCAGATACTTGTTTACCATAAGAAGGTCAGCAGCATGTTCCTCATACTCGGGGAAGTTCTTCATCACATCAATGAGTTCCGCCTTAACCGCAAGGAAAAGCTGATCTACTATGTTGTCATGGTCAATTACTTCTTTGGCTTTGTCCATGTCTTTTTCCACATAAGCCTCAAGGGCATGCATGAGCATGAGGATAGTCTCCCCGGCCATCTTTCGAATTGTGTCCTGTTTTAAGTTATACGGGCAGTCGGACATGATAATCGTAAGTTCTGAAATATCCGCCGCCTGATCTCCGATTCGTTCCATATCTGTGACCATCTTCATGGCAGCGGTGATCATGCGCAGATCCCTTGCCACGGGCTGCTGCTGAATGAGCAACTGAAAACATAGGTTTTCGATTCGTTTCTGCTGACTATCTACCTCTTCGTCCCCATCCATGATGATTTTTGCAGTCTCTGCGTCCTGGGCCAGAAATGCAGTTACCGCAGACTGGATCGCACTCTGGATCATCTCTCCCATAACCATTACTTCTGTGTTTAACTGATTAAGCATAGCATCAAATTTGTTTCTCATTAGCCAAACCTTCCTGTGATGTAATCTTCTGTGCGCTTATCTCTGGGATAGGAGAACAGTGTTCCGGTATCCCCAAACTCTATGAGCTCTCCCAAAAGGAAGAAAGCCGTGTCATCGGCCACTCTCAGTGCCTGCTGCATGTTGTGGGTAACAATGGCGACAGTGTATTTTTTCTTTAGTTCCTCCATGAGATCTTCGATCTTGGAGGTAGAGATAGGATCCAGAGCCGAGGTAGGCTCATCCATCAAAAGCACCTCCGGCTCCACCGCCAGAGCTCTGGCGATACAAAGACGCTGCTGCTGACCTCCGGAAAGGCCAAGAGCTGATCTTTTGAGGCGGTCTTTTACCTCATCAAAGATCGCCGCGCCTCTAAGGCTCTCCTCCACGATCTCATCCAGTCGTTTTTTGTCCCGGATTCCGTGAACTCTGGGACCGTAGGCAACATTGTCATAGATACTCATGGGAAAAGGATTAGGCTGCTGAAAAACCATGCCCACTCTTTTTCTCAAAATGGTAGTGTTGACCCCGGGAGCATAGATGTCCTCCCCGTCAAGATATACTTTTCCCTCGATTCGAACATTGTCGATGAGATCGTTCATTCGGTTTAAGGTCTTAAGAAAAGTGGATTTGCCGCAGCCTGACGGTCCGATGAAGGCCGTCACGGCATTGGGCTTTATGTTAAGATCAATTCCCTTCAAGGCGTGGTTGTCTCCATAATACAAATGGAGCCCTTCCACCCGGATCTTCGTCTGTTCCATATTATTTCCTCCGTGTAACGTCAAATTTGGATGCCAGCTTTTTGGTGCCCAGATTGATGAGCAGAACTATGACAAGAAGCACCACCGCAATACCAAAGGCAGTGTCAAAATCGCCCTCGCTGGTAGCACTCAGGTAGAGCTGAATGGTGAGGGTGCCTCCGGACTGGAAGATCTTGGGGAAAAGAGCACTTAAGGTCTTAGGCAGGGCTTTTGCGCTTCCCGCAGTAAAAAGAAGTGCTGCGGACTCTCCCACTATCCTTCCTATGGCCAGGATCACTCCGGTGATGATTCCGGGCATGGATGAAGGCAAAAGAATGGTCCGGATCATGTGCCACTTCCCGGCTCCAAGGCCGAAAGCTCCGGATCGATAGCTGGCAGGACAGGTCTTAAGGGCCTCCTGGGTGTTTCTGGTGATAAGAGGCAGCACCATCAGGATCAAGGTCAGGGATCCGGTCAGAATCGAATATCCAAACCCTAGAGTCTCCCCGAAAAATGTCATACCGAAAAGGCCAAAGATAATGGAAGGAATTCCGGAGAGTGTCTCCGTGGCAAATTCAATCGTACTCACCAGCTTTCCGGGTTTTGCATACTCGTTCAGGTAGATCGCCGCACACACGCCAATGGGAGTGGCAATAATCATAGTGATGAGAATGATGAGCAGAGTGTTTACAATATTTCCGGCAATTCCCACGGTTCCCTGTAGCATGGAGGTCACGGTGGTGAGGAACTGAATGGACAGACTTCCAATACCTCTTTTTATAATGTAAAAAATAATAGCGGCAAGCAGCACTACCGAAGCCCCGGCACAGAGGTAGATCAGACCGTACATGATCCCGTCGGATATACGGGTCTTTCGAGTGCAAAGTCCCTGAGTTTTTTCACTATTCACTGAGCTCTGCCCCCTTTCTGACCTTCATTAGTACCAGGTTGATGATCATGATGAAAATAAAAAGCACCAATCCCACAGTGAAAAGCACCTGACGGTGAAGACCTTCTGCATAGGACATCTCAGATACAAGCTGAGTCGTGAGGAGTCTTACGGAGTTGAAGGGCAGGGGGATATTGACCGAACCTCCGGCCACCATGTTGATAGCCATAGCCTCACCTATGGCTCTTCCTATACCGAGAACCACACCGGTCATGATGCCGGATCTGGCCGCGGGGACAGTCACCTTGAAGATTGTTTGTATATGGCTTGCTCCAAGGGCGAGGGATGCGGCCTTCAGGTCTTTTGGCACCGCCCGGATAGCTGAGGCGCTGACATTGACCACTGTGGGAAGGATCATTATCGCAAGAACTATAATCGCAGACAGCATATTGGAACCGCCGGTGAACTGATGAGTTTCGGATCCGGCAAAAATAAGTTTTTCCAGCTTATACATCGCCGGAGTGAGGAGCATCATACCAATAAGGCCGTAGATTACCGAGGGAATGGCCGCCAAAAGCTCCACCGCGGGCTGAACCACCCCCGCGAGATGCTTTGAGGATACCTCGGTGAGAAAGACTGCCGTCAAAAGCCCCACCGGAACTCCGATAAATATACTGGCTGTTGTTCCAACTATGGAGGACAAGATTATGTAGAGGATTCCAAAAGAAGGTTCTTTTGCCGTAGGCATCCAGCTCGTCCCGAAAAGCAGTTCAGGCACTCCGACTTGTTTAAGCGCCGGGGTGCCTTTTGCAAACATGTAAACAGTGATGGAACAAACAGCAAAGACAGCGGTGGCAGCACACAGTATAAAAATAACTTTGGCAACAGTTTCAATTATGTGGCCTGCACTGTTTTTTGCTTTAATGTTCATAGAGCTACCTCACAGACTATCTGGGGAGAATAAGTCCCATACTCTTTATTACTTCCTGGCCTTCCTCAGACTGAACATAATCGAACCATGCCTTGATAAGCTCGCTCTGCTCGGAGATCTCTCCCTTTGTAGCCATTACAAAAGGACGGGAAAGAATATAGTCGCCGGCAAGGATGTTTTCCTCATTTGCCTCGACACCGTTTAAGGAAACTGCTTTTACTGTGTCATCTACTACATCGAGAGAAACGTATCCGATAGAACCGGGAGTAGCTGCAACCTTGGCAAGAACCGCACCGGTGGAATCCAGCTCCTGAGCATAAGCACATGAATCTTCGATACCAAGAAGCTCCTCGAAAGCACCTCTTGTACCTGAACCAGCCTCACGTCCGATTACAACGATGGCCTCGTCCTTGCCGCCAAGCTCTTTCCAGTTTGTGATCTCACCCTTATAGATAGCGGAGAGCTGATCCTCGCTCAGGTCTTTTACCTCATTGTCCTTGTCAACAATAGTTGCGATACCGTCAATGGCAACAATGTTTTCCACGATTCCGGCTTCCTTTTCCTCATCCTTTAAGGCTCTTGAGGAGTTGCCGATGTCCACGCTGCCCGCCTCAAGGGACTCGATTCCTGCGGAAGAGCCGGTGTACTCTACAGTGATGGTAACTCCGGGATTTGCGGCCTCGAAGCTCTCCTTCATGCCTTCACACAGCTTTTCCATGGATGTGCTGCCTGCAAGGGCGATGGTTCCGCTGAGTTCTTCTGTTCCTGATTCTTCACCTGCTGCTTCGCCTTCGCTCTTTGAGCCGCAGCCTGTAAGTAATCCAAGTGCCAGCGCTGCTGCAACGCCTACACCAAGTAATCTCTTTGTTCTGTTTTTCATAACTTACCTCCAAAACGTTTTTCTTTTTGATTTCGAGGCTTATGATATTCCCCTTTGGTAAAAAGCAATTTCTTTGAAGGGTAAAGTGTTTGTAAAAAGAAAGAGCAGTCTCTCACGACTGCCCTCAACAACTAGCATTTTGTTATTATACGATCTTCATTATCATTGGTTGTGAATAATGGTTACCTCAATTGTCTACATTAATGCAAATCATCTTATATAATGCACCCGACTCTCCTCGTACCTTGAAATCTGCGGCTTATCCTCATCGGGATAGCCCACCGAGATAATCGCGAAAGCATCCAACCTCTTAGGCAGAGAAATGATCTCTCTCACCTTCTCCATCCGATCCGCCTCCGGTGCGACTCCCATCCACACTGCTCCAAGTCCCAGGGAATCCGCCTCCAAAAGCAGGTTCTCCACGGAAGCACTCATGTCGATGTCCTTATGAGGAGGAGTTTTGAGCTCCTTAAGACTTCTGGAGCAGGCTACAAATACCATTGGTGCCCCCTTGGCCCAGCCGGTGTAGGGAGTCGCCTCCGATAATTGATCGATGATCTCCCGATTCGTCACCACATAGTATTCCCAGGGCTGCTGATTGTGCGCCGAGGGAGCCTGCATCGCCGCCCTTAACATCAATTCGATCTTCTCCGGCTCAATGGTTGTAGTTTTGTAGTGTCTGATACTTACTCTATGAAAAATGCTGTCCATAACTTCCTCCTTTTAGATTATTGCTCTGCCCCTATTCTATCACGTCCCGGGGTTGTGTTATAATGTCCCCCGAAAATAATCTGCAAAACTTTTATCAGAAAGGACTTTTATGGGACACTTCTATTTCATACGCCACGGTCAGACTGTGTGGAACGTAGAGAACAAAATCTGCGGAGCCACGGACATACCCCTTACGGAGCATGGCATTTCACAGGCCGAAGCCGCCGGAGAAAAACTCCTAAGCCTTGGGATAAATGCCGATGAGATCCTATCCTCCCCTCTTTGCCGGGCAAAAGAAACCGCCCGAAGAATCTCCCTTGTGACGGGCATACCTTTTCGGGTAGAGGAAAGACTTATTGAACAGAATTTTGGAAAATGGGAATCCACTCCCAGAGACAGCCGGGAGTTCAAAGAAGCCAAGAAGAATTTCATTGACAGCTACGAGGGCGGTGAGAACATGCTGGCCTTCGCCCACCGGATCTATACTGTTCTTGATGAGATAAAAGCCGCTTCTGACGAGAAGACTGTGATCATTGTGGCCCACAACGGTCTCAGCCGGGTGATCGAGTCCTACTTCCGGGACATGACCAATGAAGAGTACGCCGCCTTCGGCATTGGCAACTGCGAGATTCGAAGATACGACTTCTGAAAAAAGATTTTAAAATAGTTATAGGCTCCATGGTTTGAATCTTGCCATGGAGCCTATCTAACAATTTCCAGTAATTTCATTGTCTACACCTTCGCTTTCTCAGATTTCGAATTTCGTACTAATTATTTTTTGGGACTGTCCTCCTTTAGAATAATTTTCGAGATTAAAATCACTTGTCCATGGGTCCTTTCCTCCATTTCCAGTTTCATCTCTCTAGTACTGATATTGAAATCGAACCATTTGTGCTCGTTTCTTTAAGAGTTTGTGTGTTTGTTTTGTTGTATTTAATATAAGCTATTATCTGACATTTGTCAACATTTATTTTAATATTTTTTCAATTTATTTATTTTATTCTGTTTATTCAGTTTTTACTGTAAAAATATCAATTCTGTCACGCTATAACGCCGTCAATGTGTCCGGATTCTCCTTTTGAAACTGGCATGGTTAATTTTTCTCAAATTGGATATTTTGAGCACGACACTATGGTGGTAGTATTTCGTTGTTCGAATTTTTCTGTACAGATAAAACTGAATATTTCCGCCGGGTGCGGTATAAAACAGGAGACTATCATATATGGAGAATAAAAACAATACAGTCATGAAGATCGCCCAGACTGCTATTTTTGCAGCGCTGTGCTTTGTTACTTTTACATTTTTACAGATCAAGATCCCTACTCCCGGGGGTGATGCAACCTCCCTTCACATCGGCAACGCGTTCTGCGTACTTGCGGCCCTTCTCCTTGGAGGAGTGAACGGCGGACTTGCCGGAGCCATCGGAATGGGTATCGCGGATATTCTGGATCCCATCTACATCGTGGGTGCCCCCAAGACTTTTGTCCTCAAGTTCCTCATCGGCGTGATCACCGGTCTTGTGGCTCATTCCATCGCCCACATCAGTGAGAGCAGCGACAAAAAGTACATTTTCAAGTGGAGCCTCATCTCCTGTATCGCAGGTCTGGGCTTCAACGTAGTGGCAGATCCCATTGTGGGCTACTTCTACAAGATGTACATTCTGGGGCAGCCTCAGGAGGTGGCAAGCATCCTTGCCAAGTGGAGCAGCCTCTCCACATTTATCAACGCAGTCGTATCTACCATCCTGGTAGTGATCATCTACAGTCTTTTGAGACCCGCTCTTTCAAAAGCCGGACTCCTTGTAAAAATCGAAAAATAATAGTGATTTCATAAACGTAAACGGGAAGCGATATCAGGAGTCGCTTCCCGTTCTTTTTACTACATATTTCTACAAAATTATCGTTCCGACACTGTGCACAAGAAAAGCACAGATCCAGGCGATGGCACACTGCCAGATTACCAGTTTTACCGCCCAGGAGGTCCCAAGCTCCCTTTTTATGGTGGCAATCGCCGCCACGCAGGGGGTATACAAAAGGCTGAACACCAGCATCGTCATAGCGGAAAGGCTGTTGAACAGGGTTCCCAGGTTGTTTCCAAGAAGGATTCCCATAGTGGAGACAACGCTTTCTTTTGCAATCACACCGCTGATAAGGGAGGTGCATATTCTCCAGTCTCCAAGTCCCAAGGGCCCGAAGATCGGGGCTATGATTCCCGCCAGCATTGCCAGAATACTGTCTTTTGAGTCCGCCACAATGTTAAAGCGGATGTCGAAAGACTGAAGGAACCACACGATCACTGTGGCCACCAGAATCACCGAGAAGGCTCTGGTGAGGAAGTCCTTTGCTTTTTCCCAGAGGAGCAAAGAGACGTTTTTGGCGGAAGGCAGCCGATAGTTGGGAAGTTCCATGACAAAAGGAACCGCCTCTCCCTTAAAGAGCAGCGCCTTGTAGAGCCAGGCCATGAGCACTCCCACCGCAATTCCGGTAAAGTATATGAGTCCCATGATGAATCCGCCTTTGCCGGGGAAAAAGGCACTTACAAAAAATGCATAGATGGGAAGCTTTGCCGTGCAGGACATAAAAGGAGTGAGAAGGATTGTCATCTTCCGGTCTCTCTCACTGGGAAGAGTCCTGGTGGCCATAACCGCCGGCACCGTGCAGCCGAATCCAATGAGGAGGGGCACGATACTTCTTCCGGAAAGTCCCAGTTTTCTGAGGAGCTTATCCATCACAAATGCAACCCGGGCAATGTAGCCGCTGTCCTCCATTATGGAGAGGAAAAAGAACAGGGTCACTATGATGGGAAGGAAGCTGAGGACGCTTCCCACGCCGTTAAAAATTCCTTCTATGATGAGCCGGTGCATTACCGGGTTGATCTTCTCCACCGTGAGAAAATTATCTACCAGGAGTGTGATCTTTTCCACACCCATTTCCATGAGTTTCTGCAAAAATGCTCCGATGACATTGAAGGTCAGATAGAACACCGCCAGCATTATGAGGACAAAAGCGGGGATCGCAGTGTATTTGCCGGTGAGGAACCTGTCCATCTTCTCGCTGCGAAGTCTCTCCTTGCTCTCCTTTGGTTCTTTTACCGACTCGGCACAGACCTTGTAAATAAAAGAAAATCTCATATCCGCCAGAGCTGCGGAGCGATCCATGCCGCTCTCTTTTTCCATCTGGCTCACTATGTGCTCCAGCATGTGGGTCTCATTCTCATCCAGCATGAGCTGTTCAAGGATGAGCTCGTCACTCTCAATGGCCTTGCAGGCTGAGAATCTGATGGGAAGGCCCGCCCTTGCCGCGTGGTCAGAGATCAGGTGAACTACACCGTGAATCGCTCTGTGCACCGCACCATTTTTGTCATTCTCATCGCAAAAATCCTGGCGTCCCGGAGTCTCCTGATATCTGGCGATATGTACCGCATGCTCAATGAGCTCTTCAATACCCTGATTCTTAGCGGCAGAGATGGGAACCACCGGTACTCCAAGGAGACACTCCATTGCATTGACGTCGATGGAGCCTCCGTTTCCAATGAGCTCGTCCATCATGTTGAGGGCCACTACCATGGGAATTCCCAGTTCCAGAAGCTGCATAGTCAGGTACAGATTTCTGTGAATGTTGGTGGCATCCACTATGTTGATAATGGCTTTGGGTTTCTCCTCAAGGACAAAATTTCTTGAGACCACTTCCTCCGCAGAGTATGGGGACATAGAGTAGATTCCCGGAAGATCGGTAACCAGTGTCTCCGGGTGACCGATAATTGGGCCGTCTTTTCTGTCCACCGTCACTCCGGGGAAGTTTCCCACGTGTTGGTTGGAGCCGGTAAGCCTGTTAAAAAGAGTTGTTTTGCCGCAGTTCTGGTTTCCCACCAGGGCAAAAGTAAGTTTCTCATTCTTGGGAAGGGGATGCTCCTCTGCCTTGCTGTGGTAACAGCCGCCTTGGCCAAGACCTGGATGGGCATATTTTTGCTTCTTGTCCGGTGCTGTCCCTATATTATCTTTGTGTTCGATCTTGTCAATCAGCTCCACCTGAATGTTTTTGGCTTCGTCAATGCGAAGGGTAAGTTCATACTCGTGGATGCGCAGCTCCATGGGATCACCCATGGGGGCAAGCTTTATAAACTCCGCCTCGGCTCCCGGCAGCACTCCCATGTCAAGAAGATGCTGTCTTAAGGCACCGCTTCCTCCTACCTCCAGTATTCTGACGCACTGTCCGACTTTCACTTCGTTTAAGTTCATATTATTACCTTGTTTCCATATTATTAGCTGAGCTGCCAGCAGGCACGGCTGCCGTTCTCATCTTTTGAGACGATAAGGTGCTCCTCGATCTCATACCTAAGCTCATTCACGTGGGATATGATTCCGATGAGCTTACTGCCCCCGGCCATGTCTTTTAAAACTTTGATGGCCTGAGCTCTTGAGGTGTCATCCAGCGCTCCAAAGCCCTCGTCAATAAACATCATATCCAGGTTGATTGAACCTTTGCCTGCCTGGATCTGATCTCCCATTCCAAGGGCCAGGGAAAGGGCTGCCATGAAGGATTCTCCTCCGGAGAGGGTCCGCACCTCACGTTCTCTCCCTGTAATCTTAGAATACACCATGAGGTCAAGTCCTTTGTTGGCTCCCTCACCGGCATTCTCAGGTTTCACCATGCGCAGCTCGAATTCCCCGTTGGTCATCTTGTCAAAACGGACATTTGCCGCCTCAAGGATTCTCTCCAGATGGTATCTCTGGACGTAGGTCTCCAAATCCATGCGGGCTCCGGTGGTTTTGCCAGCCAGGCGGTTATAAAGCCGATCCAGCCTGCCGTACTCCTCCATGATACCGCCCCGCTCCTGTAAAGCTTTTGAAAGCTGTTCGTGAATAGAGCGGTTGAAACTCAGCTCCTTATCCAGATCAATCACCCGGGCGGAAAGCTCCTCTGTGATCTCTTTTGCTTTAAGAAGCTCTTCCCGAAGGATCTCGGGATTTGGAACTTCTTTGCCTTTAGTTTCCGCCTTCAGATTGTCCAAGGTAGTCTTCACCACCAGCTGCTGCCTCTCGAAATCCCAAACCTCAGCTTCTATCCTGTCAGCATCTCCCTCGCCATAGCGGCAGCAAAGCGCTGAAGCTCTTTCTTTTGTGAGATCACTCTTTGCAAGAACCTCCTCCCGGTTGTTTTCGGCCTTGTTCAGGTTTTCTCTAATTTCCGGCAACTCTTCCCGGAATCTAGCTGTGAGAGTCCGGCAGGTACTGATGCGGTTTTGAATTTCCTCGAGAAGCTCCTGGGAAGCATTAAACTCAGCTTTCTTAGCTTCAAGAGCCTCCTCACTTTTTCTCACTGAGGCAGTAGCCTGCTCTTCATTTTCAAAAGGAAGATTGGTGGAAAGCAGGGTGAAAAGCTCTGCTTTTGCCTTAAGAAGATGCCCTCCGGCCTCCTCGTGAGCGGCCCAGGCCTCTTCCTTCTCCCTGTTCAGTTTCTCCTTAACTTCTCCCGCCGACTCTATGTCTTCGGTGAGAGCTTTGAGTTCCCGGTTTTGCTTTTCTAAGTCTCCTTCTTCTCCCCTAAGGGCAGAAAGTTTTAGGCCGGCGGTCTCCGCAATCTCAGCTTCCCCCTTAACACTAAGCTTTTCTTCCAGGGCAAAAAGACTGTCCTCGTACCGGTTCTTCGCGGTCTTTGCGGCGGCTTTTGCATCTGCGGACCTGCCGGCCGCTTCCTGCTGAGCACTTGCGGCTTCTCCCACCACGTTTCCCAAAGCCTCCAGCTTCTCCCCGGTAAGTTCCTCATGCTCTGGGCAGAGTTTTGCCGGGGCGGGATGATCCGTTGAGCCACACACCGGGCAGGGTTTTCCCGGAACCAGGCTCTCTTTTGCAATGAAGCCGGCCTGGTAGTTGAGGAAAACGGTTCGTTTCCGGTTGTACTCCCGGTTCAGATCATCGTAGGTATCTTTGGCTTTTTTATAGTCCGAAAGGGCCTTCTGCCCCACCTGATCCGCCTTTTCCCAGGCAGCCTTCAGGTCCTTTAAGGCTAAGGCCTTCCCGGCGATCTCTTCCATCTCCCGTCTTTTTCCGGTGATCTCCGTGAGCTTTGCAGGGACAAAAAGCAGCTCTTTCTGGCGCCTGCTCTTGTCCTCAAGTTCCTTTTCGAATGCGTTAAGTTTAAGGTCGGCCTTTTCAGCCTTATCCCCGGTTAGCTTTTCCTTCATCTCAGCTTCCAGGACCTTTTTCTTCGCCAAAGAGATAGCCTTAAAGGTCTCGGCGGCGGCGATGGCCTGCTGCTTTATGGCGGCGCTCTCCTCCCGGAGTCTCAAATACTCCCGGTTGCGCTCGTCCAGGGTTCCTCTTATGTCTTTTTCCTCCTCCAAAAGTCCGGGGAGGCGTGTTTCTTCCTTTTGGAGGCTGTCTTCTGTATCGGCCAGGCGCTTTTTCTCTTTGTCATAAGCCAAAAAGGCCTCCTTCACCTTAAGGGCCGCGCGGATGTCTGCGGCAAGGGCTTTTTGAGTCTCCATCTCCGGAGCTTTTGACAGAAGTATTTCGGCCTTCTCCTCCTCCCGGGCGAGTTTTTTGAATTTATCTGAGAGGAGTTCCCCTTCTCTAACCTTTTCCCGAAGGGAGTTTTCTTTCTCCTGGGCGAGATTTTTCTCCGCTGAGAGGCCATTAAGAAGTTCTTCCCTGCGGCGGCAAAAGCCCTCCAGCTCTCCGGTCAGCTTCTCGGTCATGGACACGGAAAAATCGTGCCGCGCCACCTGCTCCTTCAGGGCATAGAGGGAGGTTTCCTCCTCCGGGATCCGAAGCTGGGCCGAAAGGGTTTTCATGCCGGTGCTGCCCCGGTCCGCCTCCGCTTTCATGCTCTCCCGCCTCACTTTGGTTTCGGCGGTGATATCATCGAAGATCTCGGTGCCGAAAAGGCGGCGGAAAACCTCTTTTTTGTCCCGGGAGGAGGCTCTTAGCACCTCCATGAACTCTCCCTGGGCGATCATGGCCACCTGCATGAATTGCTCCTTGGTGAGACCCACGATGTCAACGAGTTTTTTGTCGGTTTCTTTTGGGGGGTACTCTCTGCCATCCGGCATTGTGAGGGACACCTTGCTTCCCTGTTCGGTGACGCCCTCCTCGTTGCCTTTTGTCCGACGTTTCAGGGCTCTTATGTGTCTGGGTACTCGCCTTACAGTGTAGATGTCCTCCCGGTCCCCGTTGGTTTCGGAAAAAGTAAGTTCCACAAAAGGCTCCACATTTCTCGGTGAAAAGTCGCTTTGAAGCTCTTTTCCGTCCTTTTTGTTGGCCCCGGAACTGGCTTTGCCGTAGAGGGCGAAGACTATGGCGTCAAAAATCGTGGTCTTGCCGGTGCCGGTATCCCCGGAAATAAGAAACAGATTCTGCCGGGGCTTTGTAAAATCTATGGTAGTCAGACCGGCATAGGAGCCGAAGGCCTGCATCTGTAATTTCAGAGGTCTCATCTGTATTCCTCCCTGACTGAATTTACGATCTCCCTGAGAAGCTCCTTAGTCTCCTCGTCCGTCTCGCCGAGAAAATCACAGCAGAGCTCATAAGGGTCCTTTTTGATCTCCGGGCACTCTGATCTCCCGGAAGACTCCAGGCGTTTCTCCTCCCGCTCCACCTTCAAAAGGTTGGGAAAAGCATTCCTTAGCCGATCCATAGTATCACTGTTCTCCCCGGTTTCTTCTGCGGAGAGCACCACCCGGACGTAGTCAGCGCAGCTAAGCTTTGTAACCTCCTCAAGGGTGCCTCTCACAGTTAGAATCTTTCTCAGGGGCACAAGGGGGAGATTTCTGATCCGGATATCTCCCTTTTGCCTAAGCTCAGCCACAACTACCCCTTTCTCCTGGCCTTCCTCGCTGACGGAGCAGGCGAGAGGAGTTCCGCAGTACCTGAGAGTGTCCCGGCCCACGGTCATGGGCTTGTGAATGTGTCCGAGAGCACCGTAGTCAAAAGCCTCAAGGGCCGAGCTTCCCACCCGGTCGATGTTGCCCACGGTGAGGATCTCATTGTCCATGCGCTCCGCTTTTGCGGGATCTTTACCATCTTCCAGGTAAAACTGGTGGCTCACGATCACGTTGCGCTCTGTGGTATCGATCTCCTCCCGGGCGATGAGGCGCTTAATGGTCTCGTCGTAGGAGAAATTCAGTCCGTTCTCATCGGTGCCTAGAATTCCTTTTGCCATGGTAGGTCTGATAAAAGGCAAAAGATAAAAGTTAACCGGGCCATACTCGTCGGTGAGGGTCATCTTCTCAATGTTCTCCTCCTTTGTGGCGGGGGGATTTCCGATCATGTGAACCCGATTTTTACCTAATAATCCCCGGTACATGTTTACTCTGGGGGCACTGTCGTGGTTGCCGCTTACGATCATGATCTCCGAGTCCGGGGAGGCAGCTTTTAAGTCCCCGAGAAAATCGTCGAAAAGCTCCATGGCCTCAGCTCCGGGCACTGCCTTGTCATAGATGTCCCCGGCGATCAGTATGGCATCCGGCTTCTCCTCCCTGGCATAACTGGCGATCTGAGCAAAAACATAGCGCTGATCCTCGGATAGATCCCGATTTATAAGTTTAAGACCTATGTGCAGGTCGGATAAGTGAAATACCTTCAATGTAATTCTCCTTTTACCGAAAATCCGTCGGGGTGCACGTCACAGGGCAGGAATAAAACCTCCACGCCCCGGGCTTTTGCCTCCATAAATGCTTCTGTAAACTTCGGGTCTGTGACCTCGTTTGGAAGCACCGTGTTCACCCCGTTCATCTGAATGACGAAAGCGAGAATGGGGTGAAAACCCAGTTCTATGGCTCCTGACAGTTCTTTTAAGTGCTTCACTCCTCTGGTGGTGGGAGCATCGGGAAAATATCCGGTTCCGTCGATCTCCAGAGTGCAGCCTTTCACCTCCATGAGGTATCGGCGGAGGGTGCCTTCGATGTTCTTTTCCATATAGAAATCAATCCGGGACGCCCCGAAAGTGTACTCCGGCTTGATGTAATCATAGTCCTTGCTCTGCAGATACTCCAGGACCACCTTGTTGGGAGCTTGAGTATCAATGTTTACCCAGCCCACAGTGGGCTTTTTAACTGCCACGAGATCATACAATGTCTTACGGCCTGGATTATCAGTGCGGTCCAGGATCACCTCCGCCCCGGGGATCAAAAGTTCCCGGCAGCGCCCGGTATTTTTGACATGAACAGTGTGGACTTTTCCTCCTATCTCCACATGAGCTATGAAGCGGTTGGGCCGATCGATGAAAACTCCTTTTTCAGGATTCTTATATTTCATGAGTCTCCTCTTTTCTTAAACGATTCCTCCTCATTTTACTTTAATGTGAAAAGCGGTACAAGGGGAGAGGGAGAGGCTTTTGCCGGAAACATTTTTTACCCCGTATCTGCTTTTTTTCAAAAAACTATACTATAATCATCTTGAGATTTCGTTGCAAAAAGGAGGAAACACATGACTCTTCAGCAGCTTCACTATGTAATAACTATTTCGGAGATGGGATCCTTCAACAAAGCCTCCGAGGTTTTGTATGTTTCCCAGCCCTCTCTGACAGGAGCGGTTCAGGAACTGGAGAAGGAACTGGGCATTACCATATTTAACCGCACAAGAAAAGGGGTCACTCTGACCAACGACGGTCTGGAGTTTATCAACCACGCCCGGCAGCTGTATCAGCAGTACGAGACGATCCTGGACAAGTACGGCAAGGGAGGAACCCTTAAGAAGAAGTTCGGAGTTTCCACCCAGCATTATTCTTTTGCGGTAAAAAGCTTTGTGGAGATGGTCAAAAATTTCAACACCAGGGAATACGAATTTGCCATCCGGGAAACCAAGACCCGGGAGGTCATTGAAGACGTGAGCACTTCAAAAAGCGAAATCGGTATCCTCTATCTAAGCGATTTCAACCGGAAGATCATCACAAAGATCCTTCGGACCAACAATCTGGAGTTTCACAAGCTGATCGACTGTAAGCCCTATGTTTATCTATTTAAGGGGCACCCGCTAAGCAGCCAGAGCTCTATAAAGTTTGAACAGCTTTATGATTACCCCTGCCTTTCTTTTGAACAGGGAGATACGGGTTCCTTCTATTTTGCAGAGGAGATCTTCAGCACGAATGAGTATCCCATGACCATAAAGGCTAACGACCGGGCCACCATGCTCAACCTCATGATCGGCCTTAACGGCTACACCCTCTGCTCCGGCATCATCTGCGAGGAGCTAAACGGTGACGATTTCATCGCCGTGCCCCTGGCAAAGGAGGACGCCTCCCCGGACAACAACATGGAGATTGGTTATATAGTAAAAAAAGACATGCTCCTAAGCTCCATGGGAGAACTCTACATCAAGGAGATAGACCGCTATCTGCAAAACTGCGTGAAATAGAATAATAGTTTCAACCTATTACCGAGTATGTTTATAGGATATTGGACAGTTTCGGAAAACAGCCGTTTAATAAGTGTAAAGAATTGAAAGGACGAAACGATCATGAATTTACACTTTGAAGATTTAGTGCGGGACAACTTCCGCAACGGGCGAATGTGAAACAGCGTTTTCCGGTTACCCATAATTCTAATAATTCTAATATTCTAAAACAAGAAAGAGGTATAGAAAATGAGCACTTATAGATTTGAAACATTACAGCTTCACGTAGGACAAGAGCAGCCCGATCCGGCAACCGATTCAAGAGCCGTACCTATTTACCAGACCACATCCTATGTATTTAAGAACTCCGCCCATGCCGCAGCGCGTTTCGGCCTTGCCGATGCCGGCAACATCTACGGCAGACTTACAAACTCCACTCAGGATGTCCTGGAGAAAAGAGTTGCCGCCCTGGAAGGAGGCGTAGCTGCTCTGGCTTTAGCTTCCGGTGCCGCAGCTGTAACCTACACCATTGAGGCACTGGCTCAGGTAGGAGATCACATCGTAGCTCAGAAAACGATCTACGGCGGAAGCTTCAACCTTCTCTCTCACACACTGTCCCAGTTCGGTGTTACAACAAGCTTTGTAGATATTCACAACCTTGAAGAAGTGGAGGCTGCAATAAGGCCCAACACAAAGGCAATATACCTTGAGACTCTGGGTAACCCCAACAGTGATATTCCTGATATTGATGCCATCTCAGAACTCGCTCACAAGCACGGACTTCCCGTGGTGATCGACAACACCTTCGGCACCCCCTACCTGATCCGCCCCATTGAGCACGGAGCAGACATAGTTATCCATTCCGCCACCAAATTCCTTGGGGGACACGGCACTACCCTTGGCGGAATCATAGTAGATTCCGGCAAGTTTGACTGGAAAGCTTCCGGCAAATATGCCCCTATTGCGGATCCTAATCCCAGCTACCACGGGGTTTCCTTCGTAGACGCAGTTGGCCCCGCAGCGTTTGTAACCTACATCAGAGCGATTCTCCTCAGAGATACCGGTGCGACAATATCTCCTTTCAACGCGTTCCTGCTGCTTCAGGGTGTTGAGACCCTCTCTCTCAGACTTGACCGTCACGCAGAGAACACCAAGAAGGTAGTTGAGTATCTTTCCAACCACCCTCTGGTAGAGAAAGTCAACCATCCCTCTTTGCCGGATCACCCT
>JAQYAH010000016.1 GCA_029227635.1 Clostridiales bacterium | reverse complement strand
GTCACTGCGTTCCGAACAAGGGGCTGCACCCCCTGCGCCTCTATGCGGCTATCCAAAATAGATGTGAGATACAAAACGGAGTGACCAAAGCCATGCCGCCCCTCGAAAACCATTAGTTTTCAGGTTTTAGAATTTAACTGTCTTGCGAACACCCCGCTAATGCGCCGGGGCTTTTGCTAGAGTTATTTATCAAACAACAAATTGTACTGAACTGTTTCGTAATCTCTGACGGCTTCGAGGGACTCTGCCTCCTCCCAGGTATACCAGGTGCCGTTGCAATCAAGACTTCCGTGGATATTGACTACCGGGAACTCCAGATACATATTTCTGAGAAAATCCTGATAGTCAGTGGTCTCAAGATCGGCAGCTTCCATTAGAAGTGCCTGAAGATAGCTGGCACTTATTGGAGAATCAAGGCTTCCTGATAGCTCCCTGTTGGAGTAGAGAAGAAAAGGAGTCAGGTATTTACTACCGCTTATCTCTGCTTCGGTACCCCTGTGCCTAAGGTTTACCTCCTCAAAGAATTCTGCCTCTATTCCCGGTTGATGGTCCCCATAGAGGAGGATGAGGACCGGATCCTCAGAATTATCAAAGTAATTGAGAAGTTCCATCAGCGCGGCATCCGATTCTCTTATGAGGCTAAGGTACTGTTCTGTGAGAGGATAATTACCTTCCAGATCCGTAATATGAACAGTGGTTTCATATTCGGAATTGTCATATCCGCCGTGATTCTGCATGGTTACATTGAAGAGAAAAACACTGTCGTTTGTCCTTTTGGCCTCCTCATAGCGGTAGATTACTTCTTTATAGTCTGCACTGTCGGAGATAAAGTTTCTTATATATTCCTTGTTTATCCAGTCAGAGATGTAATAGATCTCATCAAATTCGAAGTATTTGTAAACGTTGCTTCGGTTCCAGCCACTTTCAACGAATGGATGCATGAAGATGCTGTGGTACCCCTGCTCTTTAAGAACATCGCTTAAGTTTACGGTGGATTCTCTCACATAGTTGCTGTAGGCTACCATTCCTCCCGGAAGCAGAGAGCAGGAGTAGCCGGTGAGAAACTCGAACTCCGAGTTGGCGGTGAATGAGCCAAAGACAGGCACTGAGGTATATCCTTTGACTACGTTATCCGAGAGAGAGTTCCAGTTCTCAAGATAGGGAACGTCAGTGGAGAAGTCTCCGTTGACGGAAAGATCCGAGAAGGACTCGTTCATAATCACTATAATGTCCGGTTTTTCTCCGGAAAAATCACTTTCGATTCCAAAGACCTTCTCCTCGGGTTCAGAGGAGTTTATAAGCTCCTTAGCTTTAGCCACAGAGTAGCCTTCCGGAGCATCCACAGTGAGGGTGGGAAGACCGGAGATGAAATCCAGGAAAACACCGTGTTGAAGCTGGCTGTTTGATATCTCCCAGACAAAAGGACGAAGATTGTGTCCCCTCATAAAGTCGTCATTTCTGATAATCCCCTGAAAAATCACCAGACAGCAGAGCACTGAGACAGCGGTAATAAGCCTGGGCTTAAGGCTCTTTATTCTAAAATCAATATGTATAGCAATGAGGATAAGCGCCAGAGCAGCGAGAATGGCGTATCCCCGGCTCACAGTGATGGAAAAGACATAGTTTCCTGCCACGTTAAGGGCAGTCTTTGCGGCGAACAAATCGCAGCTTCTAATGCCATATCCTCTGAATTCCCGGACAAATCCATTTGCCAGCCCACAGAAGATACATAGGACAGTTCCCAGAGAAACTCCTGCCCAGAGCCGGTTGGTGATTACGAAAAGAATCAGGAAAATCAGCCCATAGATTAGGTAGTTGAATAGAATGACCATAGGAGAAAGCTTGAAGAAGAGGTTTTCTCCAAGAAACTCCACCACCACAAAGCACAGTGCCGGTGATCCGATAAGCATCAGTATTCCGAGAACTTTGTTGACCGTCTCTGAAAGCCGAATCTTAACTCCTGACAGGAGACAGAGGACACAGACAAATGAAAACGGCAGAATGACGTGAGAGTGCAGGGGGGAAAAGAACTTTGGCAAAAGTTTCCAGAAAAACAAAAAAATGAAAAGGGAGGCTGCGGATACACAGCCCCTCTTCCGGTTGAATTCAATAATACTGATTAATGATCTCATGATCTATCCTTCTTATTCAAAAGCAAATAATTAATAACATCTTAACAATATCTTAATAACCTTTACTAGAATAAGGGATATTTTGAAAAATGGCAATTCTTTTTCAAATGATTCTTCTATATCAATGGGAATTACAAGTTCAGTGTGTGATAGGAGATTCCCTCAAGGGTCTTCCAGGTAATAACATCATCCTCAAGTACCATGTAGCTTCGCTTGGAACCGTTCTTAGGGAGGGACACTGAACCAGGGTTAAGACAGAGATTATTGTCTCCGAATTCTTCCCAGGAGGGGATATGGGTGTGACCCTGGAGCAAAATTTCCCCGGTTGACAGAGGGGGCAGAAGTTTCCGGTTGATCTGGGAACCGTGGGTGGCAAAGATTGGTCTTTTTCCTATCATTATTGAGCAGTAGTCTGAGAGTATGGGAAAATCCAAAACCATTTGATCTACCTCAGTATCGCAGTTGCCTTTTACACACAGAATACTGTTCTTTCTGGGGTTGAGGAGAGCAACGACTTTCTGGGGGTCATAGCCATCCGGGAGTGGGTTTCTGGGACCGTGGTAGAGAATATCTCCCAGAAGAAGGAGTTTGTCTGCTTCTTCAAGGTCAAAGGCTTCGAGCAGTTTGTGGCAATAAACGGCTGATCCGTGAATATCAGATGCGATCATGAGTTTCATAATTATTCCTCCATGAGTTATGATAGCTGTATTTTCACAACACGGACAATATTATAGAAGTAGAAAAAATCAAAATCAAGCAGAGAAGAAATTCTAAGCATTGCCAAAACGGAGATTGACATATATATCGCACTGCGATATTCTAAATGTATCGAAGTACGATATATCGCGGTATGATATACAGGAGGCGGAATGGATCAACATATAAGGAAAGTGTATGCTCCCATGACGGAGACGGCGTTTTATATTCTCCTTTGTCTCAAGGAACCTAATCATGGCTACGGAATTGTCCAGAAGGTAGAGAATATGACGGATGGGGAGGTAAAGCTTGCGCCTGGTACCATGTACGGCAGTCTTTCCAAGATGGAGAAGGATGGAGTAATCCGTTTTGTCAGGGAAGAGAACAAGCGCAAGATCTATGAGCTCACAGAGCTTGGTGAGGAAGTGCTCTCTTTGGAACTAAGGAGAATAGAGAGGCTTTACAGGAATTCCAGAGAGGAGGCTGGCAATGAGTAAGGAGACCAGAACAGAGATCAGATTCTTTAACATAATGCAGTACGAGAAGGAGCAGGAATATCTGAGCCGGATGCACAAATCAGGCTGGAAATTTACAGGAATCAGCGCTTTGTGTGTGTTCCATTTCGAGAGATGTGAACCGGAGGAGGTAGTTTACCAGCTGGATTATAATCAGGAGGGAGTAGCCCACAAGGAAGAATATGTGAGAATGTTTGAGGACTGCGGCTGGGAATATATTCAGGATTACATGGGATACAGTTATTTCAGAAAGCCAATGTCAGAAGCCGGGGAGGAGGAAGGTATTTTCTGCGATGATGAGTCCAGGCTTGAGATGATGAACCGGGTGTTTAGAGGAAGATTGACCCCTCTGATCGTCATTTTCATTT
>JAQYAH010000015.1 GCA_029227635.1 Clostridiales bacterium | reverse complement strand
TATCATTTGGATGCGGAAGAATGCCGGACACTTATGGAACGTTATCATTTAAACTGTCATAGTCTGTGTGGTATCTTTGGTGAAGACCGTGACCTGACAGCAGCGGGAGAAAAAGGGGAAAAGGCGGTCCAATATCTTAAGGACAGCGTTGATTTTGCAGAAAAAGTCGGAGCAAAGGTGATTATAGTGGTTCCTTCTCCTGTCGGCAGGACTTCTAAACCAAAGGGCAGCTCTATGGAGGAACTGTGTGAAAATGCAATCAGAAATATCCGCGCTGCAGCCGACTATGCATGGGCAAAGGGAATCTGTTTCGCTCTTGAAGCAATTAACAGATATGAAACCTATTTTGCCAATACGATGAAAAAGGTGTATGAGCTTGCGAAAGCAATCGATCATCCTGGCGTGGGCGTTATGGCGGATCTGTTTCACATGAGCATTGAGGAAGCGGATATACCGTCCAGTATTTACATGGTGAAAGATAAATTGCTGCACGTTCATATTGCTGATAATACGAGAGAAGCGGCTGGAATGGGTCATACAGATTTTGCATCCGCGCTCAGAATGCTTAAGAATATTGGATATGAGGGATCTCTGACGATGGAATTTATGTATCGTTTGGCTGATCCTTACAGTGCAACAGGTATCAGCACACAGACGAAACTGATGGATTATTATGCAAAGCAGTCCATTGATTATATTAAAATGATAGAAAGAAGCCTCGAAGCCATAGAATAGGAGGATAAGGAGACATGAAATTTGGATTACTTACGGCAATCTGTGATGGGATGACGTTTGAACAGGTGGTGGATTTTGCCAGTGAAAACCACCTTGAGTGTCTCGAAGTAGCCTGTTGGCCTGCCGAAGGCGCACAGAGACGTTACGCGGGAGTGTGCCACATAGATGTGGCACATCTGACATCTGAAAAGGCGGAGGAAATAAAGGAGATTTGCAGGAAGAAAAATGTGGAGATTTCGGCGCTGGCATATTATCCGAATGTGATGGACCCTGATCTTGAAAAGAGAAATGCATATATTAACCATTTATATTCTCTGATTGATGCTTCGGCTCTCCTTGGCGTAAATATGGTTACTACGTTTATTGGAAGGATGCAAAAAGCTACTCTTGCAGAGAACTTAGAGGAACTTCGGGTTGTATGGCCGCCGATATTAAAATATGCTCAGGAAAAGAATGTAAAAATAGCCATTGAGAATTGTCCGATGTGGTTTACGGATGATGAATGGCCCGGCGGTCAGAATATAATGACTACTCCTGCAAACTGGAGAAAGGTATTTGAGATTTTGGACAGCCCGAATCTTGGGCTTAATTACGATCCGTCTCATTTTGTGTGGCAGCAGCTTGATTACATTAAGCCGATTTATGAGTTTAAAGATAAAATATTTCATATTCATTATAAAGACATTAAGCTGTTTCCTGAAAAACTTGCCGATGTGGGTGTAATGGCAAATCCTCTGGAATATATGAAACCGAAAATTCCCGGTCTCGGTGATGTAAAATGGGACAAATTTGTTTCAGCTCTGACGGATATCGGTTATGATGGATATTCCGTTATTGAAGTAGAAGATAAAGCATTTGAAGCCTCTCTGGATGATGCTAAGAGGGCAATTATACAGAGTGCAAAATATCTGAGGAATTTTGTATCGTAACTTTTGGAATATAATATTATAAAGATGGGAGGATTAAACAATGAAGGTTGGAATCATAGGTTGCGGAAAAATTGCCCAGACACGACATCTTCCGGAGTATAGTGTGAACCCATATGCAGAGATAGCGGGATGCTATGATTTTAATTTCGAACGTGCCCGGCAGATAGCCGGACAGTATGGCGGTAAAGCGTATTCTTCCATAGAGGAACTTTTGAGCGATCCGCAGATAGACGCAGTCAGCGTATGTGTTTCAAACAACGCTCATGCAGAGATATCAGTAAAAGCATTAAAAGCCGGAAAACATGTTTTGTGTGAAAAACCTATGGCGACGAATCTGGAAGACTGTGAAAATATGGTAAAAATGGCAGACCAAACCGGAAAATATCTGATGATAGGACAGAATCAGAGACTGGTAAAAGCGCATGGAAAGGCAAAAGAACTGATACGTGCTGGAGAAATTGGAAAGGTGCTGACTTTTAAAACCACTTTTGGACATGGCGGACCGGAAACATGGAGCGTAGATCCTGGAGCAAACACCTGGTTTTTTGATAAAAAACGTGCGGTCATGGGGGCAATGGCAGATTTGGGAGTGCATAAAACAGACCTGCTTCAGTTCCTTTTTGATACGACTATTTCTGAAACAACTGCGGTGATGACAACACTGGATAAAAGGGATGGTGACGGTCAACTGATCGGGGTAGATGATAATGCCATTTGTATTTATAAGATGAAAAACGGAATCATAGGTACAATGACAGCGAGCTGGACATATTATGGACCGGAGGATAACTCGACTGTGATTTATGGAACAGAGGGTATCATGAGAATCTTCGATAATCCGGCTTATTCTATTGAATTATACAAAAAGGATGGAGACATCATACGGTATAATATTGGCCAGATCCAGACAAATAATCATCAGACATCCTCTGGTATTATTGATGCTTTTGTGGATGCTGTGGTTAATGGGCATGAGCCGGAAATCAGCGGAAAAACAGTTTTACCAGCTATGAAAGCTGTATTTGCCAGTATCGCATCCAGCCAGGAAAACAGAACAATAAAAATTGAATAGCTTAGAGAAAGTATAAATGGCTGATTAAGGTGTGGTGCGCAGAGAAATCTGTGCATCACATTTTTATAAATGAGTAAAATACTGTAGATGTTTTGCTTACAACATTTCATAATATAGATAGACAAAATATAATGCTTGTATTATAATTAATTTGTGAAATTCCTCTGCGCTTATTGGAGGATCGATGAAAAACAGGAAGACATTACAGGAGCGCAGATGAAAGCTCCTTCGGAGCGCGCGCCTCGCGGCAAGTACACCGGTGGCGTACTTGAAAGTTATTTTTATTCATGTATGGAGTAGTTATGAAAAAAAGAGTATCTTCTGAAAAACGAGGGATGTCTTCCGGGCATCCCGTATTGTCATGTGACGTTTCACAAGGTTTAGAAAAGAAATTTATAAAATATGTTTCCCAGAACATTCTTGCTATGCTGGGCATATCCGCCTACATTCTGGCGGATACCTTTTTCATCTCCTGGGGAGAGGGAGCGGACGGCATCACCGCACTGAATCTGGTGCTTCCCGTGTACAGTCTGATTTTTGCTGTCGGCTCTATGATCGCTGTGGGATCGGCCATCAAATTCAGCATTCTGCGGGCAAGAGGTGAACTGTGTGCGGATGAATATTTTACCAATGCGGTATTCTTCACATTTTTGTTCAGCCTGGCATTTATTGCTGTCGGGATACTGGCTCCGGAGAAGCTGGTGGAGCTTCTGGGAGGAGAAGGGAGAATCGTGGCAGTGGGGACTCCCTACACCCGGATTTTTCTCATGTTTGCGCCTTTCTTCATGTGGAACTATGTCTGGTGCGCTTTTATAAGAAATGACGGGGATCCTTCCCTGGTTATGACAGCCACGCTGGTGAGCAATTTTTTCA
>JAQYAH010000014.1 GCA_029227635.1 Clostridiales bacterium | reverse complement strand
GCTGGCGAAACCTTCATCTCTTCGGCATAATTATGTTGGTTCTTCCGATACTGCTGCATGATCAGGTAGTAGGCTTTTGCGTCGAAAGCTCCCTGGTGAAGTTCTTCGGCAATTCTGATCAATGTTTCCTTGTCCATTTTCGTCCCTCCCTTCGTAGGAAAATGATAATTTAGTGACCTCCGGCATTGCCGCGATTAGCTCTGTTATTGGGAAAGCAGCTCTAATCAATGCCACGGAAGCCGATTTATTGAGGCTTAATCTTTCAGAGAACTATTCTGTAAAAACCGTATCAGAGTATTGTTCTGAGACTAAATCGGGTTCCACTCCATCTCGAACTGTAAGTGATTACTGGCTGAATGGAACTATTCCGTGGGTCAAATCGGGCGAGGTGCATAATAACATCACGCTTCAGACTGAAGAACGTATCACTCAATCCGGTCTCGAAGGAAGCTCAGCAAAGCTACTCCCAATAGATACTGTGCTGATGGCTATGTACGGTGTTACCGCTGGCGAAGTTGGCTACTTGGGTGTCCCTGCGACCACGAATCAGGCAATTTGCGGAATGGTCTGCCATTCAAGGTCTGAGGCTGCATATCTGTACTTTGCATTGATTCAAAGTCAGAGCGAGATTAGTCGCCTCTCAAATGGCGGGGCGCAGGACAACCTAAGCAAGAACTTTATTGATGGTATAAAGCTCATTGTTCCTACATCCGAAACCCTCAAAGAAATGCGTCTGCCTGCATTCATAGATCAGATGATGCTGAACACGAGGGAGATAGCACTTCTTGAAGATATGCAAGCAACGCTGCTGGCACAGCTTTCAAGCCGCTAAATTATCATTTATCTTCCGCTTGAGTTCAATCCGATCCGTGATCGTATTGTATGCCTTCACAATGCCACGCTGCTTCTCGATAGAGGGGACAGGCAGTTCAACCTTACAGAGTTCGTCCCAATCAAAGATTTCTCTGACGCTCCCGTGAGACATATATCTTGTATAGCGGTCAAACTCCGGTCGGCTAAACCAAAGCATCAAATATTCAGGGTCAAGTCGCTCGTTATCAGTGACCTCAAACACGGTATATGAGCTTGAAATGATGCAATCCTTATCTTGTAGAAGAGCAATCGAAATCTTCTCGCCATTCCGAGATGTAACAGGACCATACGCAAATTGCCCAGTACGAACAATCTTATAGCTCGATAAGTCCGTTCCAACAATATTCGCAATGGAGGGAATAAACTGCTTGCTGATGCTGACGCCAAGCAAATAGTCAACTTTCAAATCCCTATTTCGTTCGTCTACCGGTTGAATAAAATCTCCAAGTAGCCTATATCCTTCTTTCATCGTGACACCTCACCCTATGTATTTTCTGTGTGCCAGCTTGACATTTTGCTGTTTGACCATAGCGTAGTGCATAGTCGTGTCGATTTTCTGATGCCCTAAGAGCTGCTGGACTTGCTCTATGGGCATTCCTTTGTCTATGGCTGATGTTGCCAATGTTCTTCGGAACTTATGTGGATGGACACGAGGCAGATTCAGTCTTTTTCCCAGTTCTCGAAGCCGTCTTTCAACGCCGCCAATCTGCAAACGGTCATGCGGTGCGGTCAGCGAGACAAACAACGCTGAACAGGTGTCTGTGCGGCTTTCCAGATAGTTTTGGAGATGGATTTTTGTCCTGGCATCGAAATAAACGATCCGTTCCTTACTTCCTTTTCCGAAAACAACGCATTCCCGTTCATTGAAGTTGATGTCATCGCGGTTAAGGGCAATCATCTCACCGACACGCATTCCGGAGGATGCGAGAAGGTCAATCATAGCGAGATCGCGGACATTGCAGCAGTTGTCCCGCATGATTTCCAATGCCTCATCGGTGTAGGTTTCCTTGATCACCTTTGCCGTTTTTACCTTGTGAATCCGGCGCACCGGGCTTTTCACGATGTAGTCCTCATCTTCAAGCCACGAAAAGTAGCTGGACAGGATGCGACGGATATTATCTATCGTGACCTTGCT
>JAQYAH010000013.1 GCA_029227635.1 Clostridiales bacterium | reverse complement strand
GAACATGTTCCTAATTGTATGCGACCATTGATTAATAAAAAATTGAAATTGATGTCAGAATTAACAGAGCATACCTTGGCAAATGAAATAGAAGCTCCACATGAGATTTTAAGAAAATAGGCAAGTCAAATTCAAGTTTGTAGGGGTGACATGAAAAATGAAGTTTAAGGAATAGAGCTTTACCCTGTTTACCTATACAAATTATAGGATAATTCAAGGTTCTCACAGGCTCGAACCACTAGATTTTAAGGGAAAAGGTGCGTTCCACCATTCCCTTGTACAATAGCGGAACTTCCTTATAAGGTCGGCAGTGATGAGGAGGATTACTACAGAATTATGAAGGAAAACAAAGGGTATAAGGCTGTTCTCTTTTGAGAATGGCCTTCCTTAAATGTTGAGACATACTATTAATTAATGACAAAGGTGCAGACAATGAATTTTGAGTTTTATTTCCTGGATCTGATCCAAAGCATCCGCACCCCTTTTTGGGATACAATAATGCCGGCTGTCACAAAACTTGGTGATGCCGGGATTATGTGGATAGTGCTCACCATCAGCCTTCTTCTGATTCCAAAGAAGAGAAGAAGCGGATTGATAATGGCAGTGGCTTTATTGGCAGACCTCATAATTTGCAACGGAATATTGAAAAATCTCTTTTGTAGAATCCGGCCCTTCGATGTAAACACCGGGATCCGGCTGCTAATAAAGGCTCCCGGAGATTATTCTTTTCCTTCAGGGCACACGGCGGCATCCTTTGCAGCGGTGTCGGCGCTGTATTTTGCCGGGGAGAGAAAGCTCTTAAAGCCGGCCCTTTTTTTCGCAGTGCTCATAGCTTTTTCCCGGATGTACCTGTATGTTCATTATCCCACAGACATTCTGGGAGGCATCCTTGTGGGAATCTTTGCGGGGTATATAGGACTATTAATTGTGGACAAGTGCATTGCTCAAATCATGAACAGGAGAATACAAAAATGACAGAGATTCAGTTGATCTCCCTTGAGAGAGATGACAGAATTCAGTTTATTCTGGATAATCAGGAAGCATTTCGCTACGGTGCAATGGAAGAATTCGGATTTCGAGACGATCATTTTGAGAAGGTTATTCCGTAAACGCAACCAATCCTTACATAGTTCTTTGAAAAATGGCAAACAGGGTTGGTGGAACAGCTAAGTTCCTGAAAGTACAATGTTTATAGAATCTGAACATCGGAGGTGTCTATGAATACTGTATCCGTAACCGGTTTATGTAAGGAATACCCGGAGTTCCGCCTGAGAGAGGTCTCTTTTGAACTGGAGCCGGGGAAGATTACCGGGTTTATTGGAAGAAATGGGGCGGGCAAAAGCACTACCATCAAAGCCATGCTGAACCTGGTTCACAAAAGCGGGGGAGAGGTGGAATACTTTGGAATGCCCCTTATCGGGAACGAGGCCGCAATAAAGCGAAGAATCGGCTATTCCACCGGTACCATTGGCTGGTATCCCAGGAAAACAATAAGAGAGATCAAGAATATCACGAAGAACTTTTATCCGAACTGGGACGAGGAGGCTTACAGAAAGTACCTTAGTCTCTTTGATCTTGATGAGAGCAAAAAACCAATTCAGCTCTCCGAGGGAATGAAAGTCAAGTGCAATCTGCTTCTGGCCATTTCTCACAGGGCGGAGGTGCTGATTCTGGATGAGCCCACCAGCGGACTGGATCCTTTTTCCAGGGATGAACTACTGGAGATTTTTGAAAAACTCAGGGATGAGGGAACCACCATCTTCTTTTCCACCCACATCACTTCAGATATTGAGAAGTGTGCGGACAATATCATCTATATTGCCGGGGGAGAGATAAGAGCAAACTGCCCCAAAGCCGAGTTTGAGGAGAAATTCGGAAACAGTGGAGAGACCCTGGAGGAGACCTTCCTTCGTCTGGAAAGGAGTTTCAGATGAGAGCACTTTTGTATAAGGAGATGCGTCTGGCTGCATCTCCCCTGTCATATTTTTTTATTGCCTTTGCCCTTATGACATTGATCCCGGGGTATCCGATTCTGTGTGGAGTTTTTTTCATAACTCTGGGATTATTTCAGAGTTATCAAAATGGGAGAGAGGCCAACGATATTATCTACACTGCGCTGCTCCCGGTGGCAAAGCAGGATATTGTGAAGGGTAAATACGGTTTTGCCCTGCTGATCGAGCTTTCCGGTTTTGGAGTCATGGCTCTTTTGACCCTTCTTAGAATGACTGTGTTTTCCGGCTCTTCGATATATAGGGGCAATGCGCTTATGAATGCAAATCCTTTCTTTTTGGGGATGGCTCTGGTAATATTCGGATTCTTTAACCTGATTTTTATCGGCGGATATTTTAAGACCGGATATCAGTTTGCAAGGTATTTTGTACCTTACATCATTGTGGCTTTTGTCATCATAGGAATCGCTGAGGCGCTTCACTATTTTCCGGGAATGTCCCCGCTCAATGCTTTTGGATTTGAACACATTTTGCTGCAGCTGGGACTTTTAGGGGCAGGAGCACTGATTTTTGCCGGAATGACTTATCTTTCATACCGGAAAGCCTGTGCCAACTTCGAATTGCTGGATCTGTAGGAGGTGCCGGGAATCTTTGGGTTGACAAGACCCGAATCCGGTGATATAACCTAAATATAATTTGATACGCTAAACCGATGAAGCGGAGATAACGGCAATGATGCCTTTACAGAGAGCCTGTGATGCTGAGATGCAGGTGAGAAACAAGTTGTCAAATGGACCGCCGAGGGCGCAGTCAAATGTGTTTTTGCACAGAGTATTCTGCGACGTTGCAGGCAGACGTTATTTGCCGGGGATATGTTGGTATCCTGCTAAGTGCACGGGTCATACCGTGAATCAAGGTGGCACCGCGGATAAGATTTATATTCGTCCTTGACAGAGAGTTTATCTTTGTCAAGGGCGTTTTCTTTTTGTGAAACAGGAGGTAGGTATTATGAAAATTCGGCCGTCGATTGAGGAAGTCAGAGAGATTGCGGCAACGGGCAAATATGACGTGCTGCCCTTAAGCTGCGAGATCCTTTCTGATTTTGTCAGGCCTTCGGGGCGACTGTCACCTATGCAAAGGAACTCATGCACGGCAAGCAATCTGAAGTGAGATTTGACCGGGAAAGCCCTTTGTTTAAGGGATGTTCGGAGGTTGCCATGGTGGCAAGATATCATTCCCTTGCGGTAGATAGCGATACGATTTCCGAAGAACTTATGGTTACAGCCCTCACAACCGACGGTGAGGTCATGGCAGTGCAGCACAGAAGCCTCCCCATCTACGGAGTCCAGTTTCACCCTGAATCCATAATGACTCCGGAGGGTAAACAGATGTTAAAGAATTTCATAAAGGAGATATAAGAGATGATAAAAGAAGCAATCGTAAAAATCGTTAACAAAGAAGATCTGACATACAACGAGGCCTACACTGTGATGAATGAGATCATGAGCGGCGAGACTTCCGCCACCCAGAATGCGGCTTTTCTTGCAGCCCTCTCCACCAAAAGCGCCAAGGCAGAGACCACCGATGAGATTGCAGGCTGTGCAGCAGCCATGAGAGATCATGCCACAAAGGTGGAGACAGACATGGAGCTTTTTGAGATAGTGGGAACCGGCGGTGATAATGCCAACAGCTTTAATATCTCTACCACCTCCGCCTTAGTTGCTGCGGCCGGAGGAATGAAAGTGGCAAAACACGGCAACAGAGCCGCTTCCTCAAAGTGCGGAACCGCGGACTGCCTGGAGGCTCTGGGAGTGAACATTCAGCAGAGTCCCAAAAGATGTGTGGAGCTGTTAAACGAAGTAGGCATGTGTTTCTTTTTCGCTCAGAAATATCACACTTCCATGAAATATGTTGGCGCGATCCGAAAGGAACTGGGATTTAGAACTGTGTTCAACATCCTTGGTCCTCTGACGAACCCCGGATCACCTTCAATGCAGCTGCTGGGAGTATACGACGAGTATCTGGTAGAGCCCCTTGCTCAGGTTCTCATCAACCTGGGAGTAAAACGGGGAATGGTAGTTTACGGCAAGGACAAGCTGGATGAGATTTCCATGAGTGCTCCCACAAAGATCTGCGAGATCAGGGATGGCTGGTTTAAGTCCTATGTGATAAAGCCGGAGGACTTTGGCTTTGAGCGCTGCACCAAAGAGGACTTAAAAGGCGGAACTCCGGAAGAAAATGCAGAGATCACCCGGAATATCCTTAAAGGCGAAAAAGGCCACAAGAGAAACGCGGTTCTCATGAATGCCGGCGCGGCCCTCTACATCGGAGGTAAGGCTCAAAGCTTAAAGGAGGGAATCAATCTTGCTGCCGAGATCATCGACTCCGGAAAAGCTCTTGAGACTTTGGAGAAGTTCATTGAAGTCAGCAATCGACCGGAGGAAGAGTGATGACCATACTTGATAAGCTGGCGGAGCACGCGATAGAGCGCACAAAAGCTTCCAAACTGATAATTTCGGCGGAGGATATGAGGAGAAAGGCCCTGTCTTTTCCGAAAGGAAACTTTGCCTTTGAAAAAGCCCTTCATAAGCCGGGAATCTCTTTTATCTGTGAGTGCAAAAAAGCTTCTCCCTCAAAAGGGCTTATTGCCTCTGATTTTCCCTATGTTAAGATCGCAAAGGAGTATGAGGCTGCCGGGGCAGATGCTATATCGGTTCTCACGGAGCCCAAATGGTTTCTGGGAAAAGATGATTATTTAAGGGAAATCGCCCGGGAGGTGAGCGTCCCCTGTCTTCGGAAAGATTTTACAGTAGATGAATATATGATTTACGAGGCAAAAGTTCTTGGAGCTTCAGCCGTTCTTCTGATATGCTCTATATTGGAAGAGGAGAAGATCGACCAATACATTTCCATCTGTGACGAGCTGGGATTGTCCGCCCTTGTGGAGGCACATGACGAAAAGGAAGTGGAAAAGGCCCTTAAAGCAAAAGCCCGCATCATCGGGGTTAATAATCGAAATCTCAAGGATTTTTCCGTGGACACTGACAACAGTCTGAAACTCAGAAGGCAGATTCCGAAAGAAGTTCTTTTTGTATCTGAAAGCGGAGTTAAAACCGCCGAAGATGTGGAGAAGATCCGGCAGATCGGCGCCGACGGAGTCCTCATAGGGGAGACTCTCATGAGGGCAAAGGATAAGAAAGCGAAGCTTTTGGAACTGGAGGGAACGTTATGATAAAGATCAAACTCTGCGGGCTGACAAGACCTTGTGATATTGAGGCCGCCAATGAGCTGAGACCTGAGTACATAGGTTTTGTTTTTGCACCCAAGAGCAAGCGTTATGTGACTGCAGAAAAAGCAGCGGAGCTTAAGAAAGCTCTCGCACCGGAGATTCTTGCAGTGGGGGTTTTTGTCAATGAGACCCCGGAAATAGTAGCAGAGCTTTTGAGTCAGGGAGTGATCGATCTGGCCCAGCTCCACGGTTCGGAAGATGAGGACTATATTGCAAGACTTCGGAAACTTACGGATAAGCCCATCATCAAAGCTTTTACCATCCACGAAGAGAGGAATATTAAAGCGGCTGAGATGAGCACAGCAGACTACATACTTCTTGATTCCGGAGCGGGTACCGGAAAGGTGTTTGACTGGGCACTTCTAAAATGTATCCAAAGACCCTATTTTCTGGCCGGAGGTCTTGATGTACACAACGTGGGGGAGGCAACAAAGGTGCTCGACCCCTATGCCGTGGATGTAAGTTCAGGAATCGAGACCCATGGGGTCAAAGACAAAGAGAAGATGGCCGCCTTTGTTAAAGAGGTAAGAAATCCGGGCGGATCATCAAACCCATAGAAGGAGCAGAAAAGTAAATGAGCAATATCAGAAAAGCATTTGAAAACGGAAAGGCATTCATTGCCTTTATTACCTGCGGAGATCCTGATCTTGAAACAACCGCAGAGGCAGTTAGGGCGGCGGCTGAAAACGGAGCGGATCTTATAGAACTTGGAATCCCGTTCTCCGATCCCGCTGCTGAGGGACCGGTAATCCAGGAGGCTAATTTCAGAGCTCTCGCCGGTGGAGTAACCACTGATAAGGTTTTTGATCTGGTGCGGGAACTTCGTCGGGATGTAAAAATTCCTCTGGTGTTCATGACCTACGCCAACGTTATTTTTTCCTATGGCTCGGAAAGGTTTATTTCCACCTGCCGGGAAGTGGGAATTGACGGACTGATCCTCCCCGATCTTCCCTACGAGGAAAAAGAGGAGTTTTCTCCTTTTTGCAAAAAATACGGGGTGGATCTGATTTCCCTCATCGCTCCCACCTCGGAAAATCGCATTGCCATGATTGCAAAAGAAGCAGAAGGATTCGTCTACATCGTCTCAAGTCTCGGGGTCACCGGAACCAGAAGCGAGATCAAGACGGATCTTGAGTCTATTGTCAAGTTGGTAAGAGAATACACCGATGTGCCCTGTGCCATCGGATTTGGTATTTCCACTCCGGAGCAGGCAAGAAAGATGGCTGATATATCAGATGGTGCCATTGTAGGTTCGGCGATTGTAAAACTACTGGAAAAATACAAAAAAGATGCGCCGAAACACATCGGCGCATATGTGAAATCTATGAAGGATGCCCTGCTTTAAGCGATAAGTATTCGGCCATCTCAGATGGTGCTATTTGATGCTGTTTACAACTAGTATTGTAATGCCTGTTAGAATCATGACAACGCCCACTACCCGGTTCAGAGTCTTTGTGTCTGACTTGTTGGCAATGCGGGCGGCAATTCTTGCCCAGAGCAGAGTGAAGGCTACGCAGAGAATGAGACAGGTGAGGTTGGGAATGCCTCCGATCACAAAATGACTGACACCGCCGGTGAGGGCAGTGAAGGCCATGATAAACACGCTGGTTCCCACTGCCATATGCATCTGATATCCCAAAAAGGAAGTGAGCACAAAGAGCATCATCATTCCGCCGCCGGCACCCACGAAACCGCAGATGAAACCAACTATGGAGCCGCCGATGATGGATTTCATAAGACGTTCCCTTTTAGGAATGGAGGTCATCTGCTCCTTGGTGGTGGTTACGGGCTTCAGCAAAAACCGGAGACCGACAAAAAGAAGGGCGACCTGCATGGTGCCTCCCATGGTTCTTTCCGGAAGAAAGCTGGCGGTGAAGCTTCCTATAACAGTAAAAACAAGCACGCTGATCATGAGAGACAGGCTGTTTTTTATATCCAGGTTACCGTTTTTCTTGTAGGTGTAGGCGCTCACAGCACTGGCAAGCACGTCGCTGATGAGTCCGATGCCCACTGCTTCGTAGGCCGGTATACCAAGAAAAGTGACGAGTATCGGACCAATGACAGCGGCCGCACTCATACCGGCAAAACCTGTACCGATGCCGGCACCGGCACCGGCAAGAAAGCATACAAGTACTTTAATCAACAATTCCATATTATCATCTTCCTCAAATATTCCAATACATTGACTTTGTGCAACAGAGAATATTATAATCCACATGTGTCGCATGCTCAACAGTCAGTTTTGAGAGGATTGTCCGTTTTGAAACATTTGAGGCTGTTTTGTTGCACAATTATTGGGGGAGAATAATAATATGAAGGATGATCAGAGAGTTGCTATAACCAGGAGAATGCTTAAGGAAGGGCTTTTAAGGCTTCTTAAAACAAAAGAACTAAACAAGATCTCCGTCACGGAACTATGTCATGAGTCAGGGATAAACCGTGCTACCTTCTATCGTCACTATGAGCAGCCCAGGGATATTCTCAATGATATTCGTAGGGATATGTTTAAAGATATAAGAGAACTGATGGAGAATCTAGATGCTGAAGAGGCAATAGTTGACCGGCTTGAAACGGTTTGTTCTTATTTTTATGATAATAGAGAACTGCTGAATGTTCTTTTCGCCTGCAGAACCGATGATGAATTTGTTCAGCTCATCAATGAGACATATAAGGACAATTTCAGTTTTCAGGAGTTTCGGAATAAGGAAAGTCTTATTGAGACGGATGATGATGCCATCAGGCTCTGGGCTTACTATTTTTCCGGGGGAATCTACTATCTGTTGAGACAGTGGCTAAGGGAACCTATTGATAAGACTCCCAGAGAGATGGCAGAACTGATTCATAGTGTCCTGTGTGTGCGTTAAAACAGTATGATTGTCAGAAATACCAAAGGGGCTGCGGAATACTTCCGCAGCCCCTTAA